>CAUCCR010000117.1:0-5246 GCA_958441355.1 uncultured Collinsella sp.
GGACCATCATGGGAATACGCCCGTTCGATTCGCTCACGGGCGACATCGAAGCACATCGCCGCACCGTACACCGCAAGGTTTCCGCCCTTAGAATGACCTCCGCACAAAAGCGGCCCGTCAATCGCATCCGCCGCCTCGTCCACATAACGCGCCGCGGATTCCTGGGCCGGCACAGGACACCGGAACGCCATGTTAAAATCCTCTTTCCAGCCCACAATCGTGCTGTCGGTCCCCCGGAAGGAAAGATAGCTAAACCCCGCCGGAAACCGGAACGTCATAGCCGCAAACTGCTCCGTCGTCTCGGCATCACTCACGGTACGATAGCCGCAAACACGAACGCCACGGTAGCGAGGGCTTGCTGCCACAGCCTCCAGCAAGGAACGGCTCCCCTCCGGATCCCACAGGTCGCCAATCATGTCTTGGTAGCACTCGGCGCGCAGCAACTCACGCACGTCCAGTCCCTGCCAGCCGGTAAGCTCCGGCATATCCCCCGGCAAACGCAGGTATGACAGCCATGCAAACACCAGGCTGTCCACCGCACAGAACGACCGTTCCTCAAACGGATCAAACGCCGTCTGGGCATAGGTCAAAAAATTAGGCGAATCCGACATGGCCCTCCCATCAACTATGGTGCATTGGGATGGTGCAATGGGGTCAGGTTACTTTGCACCAAAAAGGCGCCCGGGCCGTGTGAGCCCGGACGCCTTCATTGTAGCTTTTCGCTCTAGCGAGCTTGATTTAGCAGGAGAAATCGACGCTGTCGATGATGTCCTTGAGGGCCTTGGCGGAGACGGTGAGCTCATGCTGCTCGTCGTCGTTCAGCGGCACGGGGACGCGGCAGACAACGCCGTCGCGGCCAACGACGGTCGGCATGGAGATGGCAAGATCGGACAGGCCATACTCGCCCACCATGAGCGAGGAGACAGGCAGAACGGTCTGCTCATCGCGCATAACGGCGGTGCAGATGCGCTTGACGGCCATGGCGACGCCATAGTAGGTGGCGTGCTTCTTCTCGATGATGGTGTAGGCGGAGTTCTTGACGTCCTCGGCGATGCGCTTCTCGGCGGTCTCATGCTCCAGGTGGCCGTGAAGCTCGCAGAAGGTGTTCAGCGGAACGCCAGCAACCTGAGCGCTGGACCAAGCGACAAACTCTGAGTCGCCGTGCTCGCCCATGACATAGGCCTGGACATCGCGCGGGTCAACCTCGACGTGGGCACCAAGCATCTGCTGTAGGCGGCCGGTGTCGAGCACGGTACCGGAACCGATGACGTGGCCCTCGGGCAGGCCGGACATCTTGATGGCGGCGTAGGTCAGGACATCGACCGGGTTGGAGACGATTAGCAAAATGCCGTCGAAGCCGGACTTCTTAATCTCGGGGATAATGGACTTAAAGATGCTGACGTTCTTGTTGACCAGGTCCAGGCGGGTCTCACCGGGCTTCTGGGCAGCGCCAGCAGTGACGACGATCATGGCGGCGTCGGCGACATCGGAATAATCGCCGGCGTAGATCTTCATCGGCTCGGCAAACGTCATGCCGTGCGCGATATCCAGGGCCTCACCCTCGGCACGGTTCTTGTCCACGTCGATGAGGACCATCTCGGAGAACAGACCACTCTGCATCAGTGCGAACGCCGAAGACGAACCGACGAAACCGCAGCCGACAATAGCGACCTTCTTCTCGTTAACCATTAGAAACTCCCATCTCTCTCCACAAACAAGCCGCCCGGGAACGACCCGAGCGGCTTGTCGTAATCCCAATACATCCAATCGGGACTTTGATTATGCTCCTATTCGCAGCCAAAAATCGACCGTTTACCGAAATTGTTTGCAGTATTCGTAAAATAACTGCGCGAAATCGGTTTCGAGCTATTGACGAGCCGAAATAGCTTTCTAATACAGGCCCGCCTCGCGAATGGCCTCGACAGCCAAAGCGATCTGATCGGGCGGCAGGACCAGTGCCATACGCACGTGTCCCTCGCCCGAAGGGCCAAAGCTCGCGCCCGGCGTCACCACAACGCCGGCCTTCTCCATAAGCTCCTCGCAAAACGCCATGGAATCGGTGCGACCACCGGGAAGCTTGGCCCACACAAACATAGAGCCATGCGCGTTGGGACGCTCCCAGCCCAGGCCCTCAAGACCGTCGCACAGGGCATCGCGGCGTTCCTGGTACTTCAGACGCTGTGCCTCGACCTCATCGCGCGGACCGTTCAGGCACGCGATGGCGGCCTTCTGAATCGGGAAGAACATACCGAAGTCGATCTGGCCGCGCAGCTTGGCAAAGGCCGAGACCACATCCTCGCGACCGACCAAAAAGCCGATGCGCGCGCCGGTGACGTTAAACGACTTAGAGCGCGAGAAGAACTCCACGCCCACCTCAAGCGCACCGGGATACTGCAAAAAGCTTCCGCCCGGCTCGCCGTCGAACACGATGTCGGAGTATGCGTTGTCGTGAACGATGAGCAGGTCGTGCTCGCGGGCGAAAGTGATGATCTCCTCGTAGACCTCGGGCGTGCCCACCGAGCCGACCGGGTTGGCGGGCAGCGACACGATCATGTACTTGGCACGATCGGCCACCTCGGGATCGATGCCCGCCACATAGGGCAGGTAATTGTGCTCGGCAACCAGCGGATAGTACTCGAGCTTGGCATCGGCGATCTTGGCACCCGCCTCAAAGACCGGGTAGCACGGATCGGGAACCAGAATGGTGTCACCCGGATCGAGCAGGGCCAGGCCCAAATGGCCCACGCCCTCCTGCGTGCCGTTGCACGACTGCACCATGGACGGCGTAATGCCGGAGACACCAAAGCGACGCTCGTAGTAATCGCACACGGACTGCTTGAGTTCGGGCAGGTCGCGCAGGGCATACTTCCACATCTCGGGATCTTGGGCTGCCTGCGTGAGCGCCTCGACCACGTGGTCGTACGGCTTAAAGTCGGGCGTGCCCACGCTCATGTTGTAAATGGTCTTGCCCTGAGCCTTCAGCGCGAGAAGCTTGTTGTTGAGCGAGGCGAAGACCTCCGCGCCAAAGCGGTCGAGACGCTGCGATGCCTGCATGGTGCCACCTTTCGATATAAAAAAGCGGCGCTCCGACAAGAGCGCCGCGCGATACGGGCCATCAGATTGCAAAAGTGTAACGCTTGCAACCCCCGTATTGGTTCAATTTAGCCAACCTTAGTCAACTGGATTGAGCGCGTCGATCTGCGCAAGCCACAGACGCGAGCTGGCGTCACTCGGCATGCGCCAATCGCCGCGCGGGCTGAGCGTCACCGAGCCCACCTTGGGACCATCGGGCAGGCAGCTGCGCTTAAACTGCTGGGCAAAGAAGCGACGGTAGAACGTACGTAGCCACGTGTGGACGGTCTTGGCGTCGTAGACGCCCTCGAAGCTCTTGAGCGCCATGCGGTAGATCTTGCCCGGCTCAAAGCCAAAACGCAGCAGGTAGTAGAGGAAGTAGTCGTGCAGCTCGTACGGGCCCACCAAATCCTCGGTCTTCTGCGCAATCTCGCCGTCGCCCGTGGGCGGCAGAAGCTCGGGGGACACCGGCGTATCGAGGATATCGAGCAAGACCTCGGCAATGCGCCCGCCAAAGACATCGGCAGCATAGCGTACCAGATGGCGCACAAGCGTCTTGGGCACGCTCGCGTTGACGGCGTACATGCTCATGTGGTCGCCGTTATAGGTAGCCCAGCCGAGCGCCAGCTCCGACAGGTCGCCCGTGCCAATGACAAAACCGCCAGCCTGATTGGCCAGGTCCATCAGAATCTGCGTACGCTCGCGGGCCTGGCTGTTCTCGTAGGTCACGTCCTGCACGGCCGGATCATGCTCAATGTCCTTGAAGTGCTGCTCCACAGCCGCGTGGATCGAAACCTCGCGGAAGCTCACACCCAGGTCGCGAGCGAGCGACTCGGCATTCGACTTGGTGCGATGCGTCGTGCCGAAGCCGGGCATGGACACGGCTGTGATACCAGTGCGCGGCAGCCCCAGCGCATCGAAGGCACGCACGGTCACAAGCAGCGCCAGCGTGGAATCGAGACCGCCCGAAAGGCCGATAACGGCCGCCTTGGTGCCCGTATGGGCAAGGCGGGTCTTGAGGCCCGCGGTCTGCAGGTCGAGGATGGTCTCGCAGCGCTCAGCCAGGTCACCATGGTCGGCAGGCACGAAGGGCGCGCGGGGGAAGACACGGTCTATGCCGAGCGCATCGCGCAGGACAGGCTCTTCGGCGAGCGAGCCCTCAAACGAGAACTCGACGGTCACGGCCTCCGGCGCATCGTCCGCGCGCGTCCATGTCGTCGAGCGACGGCGCTCAGCAACCAGACGGTCAAGGTCAACGTCGGCGATGGCCATATCGCAGGTAAGCAGTTTGGTCGCGGCGAGCTTGGAGCCGTTTTCGTAGACGAGGTTCTCGCCCGCAAAGACCATGTCGGTCGTGGACTCGCCCTCGCTCGCGTCCGCGTAGGCATAGGCGCAATACAGGCGCGCGCTCTGGTTGGAAATGAGGCTGCGGCGGTAATCCGCCTTACCGATAATCTCGTCCGAAGCCGACGGATTGAGGATCACCGTCGCACCGGCAAGCGCCATCTCGGTCGAAGGCGGCGCCGGCACCCACAGGTCCTCGCAAACCTCAACGCCCAGCACCATATCCTCGGCACCCTCATCACAGCAGCGGTAGACAAGCCCCGAACCCAGCGGAACCGGACCCTGACCGGCAAATTCAACCCACACGGGATCCGCAGGCGACGGAGCAAACCAGCGACGCTCATAGAACTCGCCATAGTTGGGCAGATACTTCTTAGCCGTAAGACCCAAAAGCTCACCCGCACAGCACACGGCGGCGCAGTTGTAGATGTTTTCAGCCACCGCAACGGGCAAGCCAACGGTAAAGACGATCGGCAGCTCACGGGTTTCATCGAGGATGTGCACCAGCGCTGCTTCGCAGGCATGCAGCAGCGTGCGGTTATGGAACAGATCGGCCGCGGTATAGCCGGTCAGGTTAAGCTCGGGCAGTACCAGCGCGCGAACGCCACGCTCGGTAGCCTCGCGAACAGCCGCCAGCGCCACCTCGGCATTGCCCTCGACATCGGCCACACGCATCTTGGGCGAGGCCGCCGCCACACGCAAAAAGCCATCAGACTGAGAAAGGTGAAGATTCATAAGAATGCTCCCGTGCGTAAACGCCATTCACAACAATTAGCAAGCCCTATTGTAGTTCAACCGCCGGGTGTAACCGCATCCCACCAACTTGGTGA
>CAUCCR010000118.1:0-5141 GCA_958441355.1 uncultured Collinsella sp.
GCGTGGTCGTCAACATCTCCGTCATTATCGAGTACGGCGCCTATGCGCCCGCGATCTTCGACGATGTCAAGGCACGTGTCACCGAGCGCCTTGCCGCGATGACCGGCCTTGAGGTGGCGGGCGTCAACCTGCGTATCGAGGACGTCATTACCCCCGAGGAGTACGAGCACCGCACCAGCCAGCACGAGTAACCTTCCAAAAAGGGACAAGTTTGTTTTGGCAGGTTTTATCTGCGAAAACGTTAAACGGTCGACCGCGCAAGCAAAAGCGTGGCCGGCCGTTATTTGTATGCCCCCCGATGTAGGCATACCGCTCGTCTAACTAGGGGTTGCAATCGTCGCGTTCCGCGTTACCCTAATGGGCGCATTGTTTCCAAATTGTTAACGAGGGGTTGCCGTAATGGCTGACGAGCGCGAAACAGAAAGCCAGGCATGGGCGATTGAGGCTGCCGCGGCAGAGGCGGCATCGCGAGCTGCCGAGGAGGTACATCGTCCTCCCGTGGTGCCGATGGAGCGCGTGGTCGATCGCACCGATATCGAGCGCGGCGAGCGTGTCGGCCAAAAGCGTAGTCAGGAGCCGGACTTCCCGCGCTTTTTCGCCGAGCTCAATCTGGGCCTGATTCTTACGGCCTTTGCCATCGTTGCGTTTAAAACCCCTAATCACTTTGCTTTTGGCGGCACCTCGGGCGTGTCGGTCATTCTGTCCACGCTGTTCCCGACCCTGCCCGTCGGCGTCTTTATGTGGATTATCAACGCGGTTCTCGTCGTCTTGGGCTTTATCTTTTTGGAGCGCAAGGCAATCCTGTGGAGCGTCTTCGCCTCGTTTGCGCTGTCCGCTTATGTTTCGCTTTTTGAGCTCTTCATTCCGACCGATGTCTCTCTGACGGGCGATATGTGGCTCGACCTGTGCTTTGCCGTGATTCTGCCGGCGCTCGGCAGCGCCATCGTCTTTGATATTGGCGCCTCGACGGGCGGCACGGACATTCTCGCTATGATCCTCAAGCGCCGCACGACGCTCGAGATCGGCCGCGCACTGCTGTTGGTCGATATCGGCATCGTGGCCATCGCGGCCTTTTTGTATGGCCCGCGTGTCGGTCTGTATTGCGTACTTGGCCTGTTTGCCAAGACGCTTGTGGTCGACAAGGCCATCGAGAGCATTCATCTTCGTAAGGTCTGCACGGTCATTTGTTCCGAGCCCCTTAAGGTCGAGGAGTTTATCGTCAAGCATCTCAACCGTACGGCGACTATCAGTCGCGGCTACGGTGCCTTCTCGGGCAAGTGCGTGACGGTAATCATGAGCGTGCTGAGCCGTCGCGAAGCCGTGCAGCTGCGCCGCTATGCGCGCGAAGTCGATCAGGGTGCCTTTATCACGATCGTCGACAGCTCCGAGATCGTCGGCAAGGGTTTCCGCGGCACGAACTAGCGCGGACACACTCATCAAACAATCGAAAAGCGCCTCGCGCGTTGCAAATACGTCATCTAAGAGTATTTGTCCTCACATTGGGTGATAATGATGCCAAAGACATCGTTTGCGATCCAGGTGATTCGCTCTAGATACGAAGGGATGATTTCGATGTTCTGTTCGCAGTGTGGCGCTCCTATGGGCGATAACGACAAGTTCTGCGGCGTGTGCGGTGCCCCTAATGCTGGTGCTGCAGCTTCCGCCCCTCAGGGTCAGCCTCAGCCTCAGCAATTTGTCCCTCAGCCTCCCACGAACGCGCTCAAGGGCTGTGTGGCTCAGGCGTTTGAGGATATGACCAAGACTCCGGGCGTGCTGCAGCGCGTGTGCCAAATTGCTTTTTTGCCGGCGCTTATCTGTGTCGTGTCGGTACTCGTGCTGTTCATCCCCGTTATCGGCGGTATTGCAGCTGCCATCGGCTTTTTGGTTGCCTACGTGGCGAGCGTGTGCGGTTCGGGCTTTGGCATCGAGTGGGGTCGCGATCTGTCGCTTAAGATCGATGACGGCATGGAGCGTCCGTTGATGCGTTCCACGTCGTTTGGTCTCGGAGCCTTTTCGAGCGTTATCTCGGTCGTGCTCGAGGTTATCGCTGCCATTCCCGTGATCGGTGTAGTGCTTTCGCTGGTGGAGGGCGTGGTAATTGGCGCTGCGGGCTCGTATTCTTATTACGGCTCTTATGCGCTCGAGGCTGCGTTGTTTGGCTCGCTTGGCTTGCTCGTTCTGGCTATGATTGCCACGGCGGTCCTGGGGGTCTTCTTTAAGATGTTCGCCGACATTGCCGTGATGCATTTTGCGGTGACCGGTCGCGTCGAGAGCGCGTTTTCGCTCGATAAGGTTTGGGCGGCCTTTAAGAACAATAAGACCAAGCTGTTCTGCGCTTCGTTCCTTCCCGAGTTTTTGACGGGCTTGGTCGCCAACGTTGTCACATGGATCTTGACGGTCGTCTTTGGCGCCATTGCCTCTGTCGGTATGTATAGCTACTACTATCGTCCTACGGGTATCGAGGCGATTGTTACCGGCGGTGGCATCACACTCGTGCTGTTCCTGGTGCTGGTCGCTTTCGTCACCGTATTTCTAACGGTCTTTGGCAAGATGCTCAAGCACCGTGCCGTTGGCTATTGGGCTGCACGTTATGCAAGTGAGTGGGCCGACGAGGACAAGGACGACGTCCTGACTTTTGTATTGCCCTTCGAGAAGAAGTTCGCTCCTTCGGGTTACAGCGCTCCGGATGTCGCACCCGCGCCTGCACCCGCGCCTGCACCCGAGCCTGCACCCGAGCAGGTGCCTGAGCCTGAGTCAGCACCTGCGCCTGAGCCGGCACCTGTGCCTGAGCCTGAGCCGGCGTCCGAGTCAAGCTCCGACGAGGACCCTCAGGACGAGTAGTCATGCCGCCTACCATTTGGGGACGGGGTAGAAATGGTAAAAATAGCGCTTGATAAATGAGCGGGGGCGGACGTGTCGATGAACGTCCGCCCCCGCTTTGCTTTAGCCAGGCTGTTATGGATGGGCGTGACGACTACTCGCCGTGCTTCTCCTCGTGACGAGCGGCGGCACGAGCTTCGTGGATGCCCTTGATTGCGGCATGGCGAGCCGTGCGGGCATCATGGATGGCGTCACGAGCCTCGGCGGTCGTCACCTTGGCAGAGCGTAGCTTGGCGGCCAGATCGGGGTTGGTTTCGGCGACCGCGGTAATCGCGGGGCCGTCGAGCTCCTCTTGCGTGGGCTCGGCCAAAAAGTCGATAGCATACTGGGCGGCCACCATGGAGCCCTTTGCCAGCACGGTCTCGTCGATCTTGTAGAAGCAAGAATGTTGGGCGTACGTGGCGCCAATCTTGGGGTTGCGCGTACCTACAAAGGCGAGCACGCCCGGCACGCGGCGCAGGTACTCCGAAAAATCCTCGCCCGAAAGCGTGCCGCGATAATGGCTTTGGCCGGCGGGGCCCAGACACTTAATTACAGCCTGACGGCAGCGCTCGCTCGAGGCCGCGTCGTTTTCGACCTTGTAGTTGGCGATGGTGTAGTCGGTGAGCTCTGCCTCGGCGCCCAAGGCGGCCGCGGTATGCTCCACGATGCGGCGCATAAGCTCCGGCATTTCCTCGTGGGTCGAATCTCCGTAGGTGCGCACCGTACCGGCGAGGTAGGCCGTGCCGGCGATAACGTTGCGCGCGGTGCCGCCATGCAACTCGCCAACGGTGATGACGGCCGGCTCGTAGGGGCTGATTTCGCGCGAGACGATGGTCTGCAGGGCGTTGACGATCTCGGCGGCAACCATGACAGCGTCGTGGCCGCGCTGGGGCATAGCGCCATGGCACGAGGTACCGCGGACATCGATGCGGAACCAGTCGGTATTGGCCATGCGCGGGCCAGGCTCGCAGCTTACGGTGCCGGCGTCGACCTCGCTCCAGATATGCGCGGCGTAGGCGCCATCGACGCCGTCGAGCACGCCCGTGCCGATCATGAGTTTGGCGCCCTGGCCGTTTTCCTCGCTGGGCTGGAAGACGATGCGGACCTCGCCGTGGATGTCGTCGGTCATATGGCGCAGGATTTGCAGCGTGCCGAGCATCATGGCGATATGGCAGTCGTGGCCGCAGGCGTGCATACAGCCCTCGTTGACGCTGGCGAACTCCTCGCCAGTCTGCTCGGTAACGGGCAGGGCGTCGATATCGGCGCGCAGCAGGATGCGGCGGCGCGGCGTGCCGTCCTCGCGATAGGCGTCGGGCGCGGTGCCGCGAAGCGTTGCCACCAGGCCCGTCTTAAGGGGACGCTCGTAGGGGATATTCATGGCGTCGAGCTGGTTGGCGATGTCGGAGGTCGTGCGCTCCTCGGCGAGGCTCAGCTCCGGGTGCTTATGGAAGTGCCGGCGCTGCTTGATGATATATGGTTCAAACTCGGTAGCGATATCTTGGATGGCCGCGGTGACGTCGTCAGCCGCGCGAGCCTCGGTCGCCGCCATAATCTGCTGTGCCTTGGTCTTCGTCATGGTCGATTTGCTCCTTACTGGTTTATCGCAAAATCGTACAGGCTCTTTCCAGTATGCCACCTGCCACTTGGCCTGGCAAAGCTGCCGTTTGCCGCTTGGCATTTTGTAACCGAGGCGGGGGAGTACACTCGGGGGTGTTGAATTTTCTGCCAGAGATGGGGATGTCCATGCAACATATCGATCGGATTATCCGCTCCAAGAACGTCTTTACCGCGCAAGACGGCATCGATACCGCCCGCGAGCTGGCGATTGCCATCGCAGGTGACCGTATCGTCGCAGTCGGTGCGCCCGATGACGTGATCGCCGCCGCGCCTGCCGCCACGCCGGTTCTCGACTACGGCGAGCAGTTTGTCTGCCCCGGTTTCCATGACGCTCATCTGCACTTCTTCCATACCTCGGTCGGTTCCTCGCCGTACATGCTCATGGATATGGGCACGTCCGAGGCGGCACTGGTGCAGCACGCGCTCGAGTTTTCCCAGGACCTGCCCGACGACGC
This sequence comes from uncultured Collinsella sp., assembly GCA_958441355.1. GTDB lineage: Bacteria > Actinomycetota > Coriobacteriia > Coriobacteriales > Coriobacteriaceae > Collinsella. The sequence continues at coordinate 4,935 of CAUCCR010000118.1, forward strand.
CTGGGTTGTGACGCAGGGCTGGCGCGACTACCGTTGGGACCCGCCCGAGCATCCTACCAAGGCGTCGCTCGATGCGGCATTCCCCGATCGTCCCTGCGTTATGTATTCGGGCGACGGGCACACGCTTTGGCTCAACAGCCGCGCACTCGAGGCGCTCGGCGTCACGCGCGACAGCGAGCCGCCAGCGGGCGGCAGTTACGACAAGGA
>CAUCCR010000119.1:0-5118 GCA_958441355.1 uncultured Collinsella sp.
CTCGGGCATGCAAAAAGCCTCGCTGCGCACTTCGTGCGGCGAGGCTTTTTGCCCCCTGCGGAAAGATTGGGGAACTAAGCCCTCGTCCCTCCCAGGTTGACCTACTCGAGGTCGTCGCCCTTGTGGCGTTAGGTCTGAAAATAATAAGAGGGCTTCGCGCTGCGGAATGATTTTGGAAACTAAGTACGGGGACCCGCCCAAGCCGTCCTGCTCGATCGCCCTTGTGGCGTTGGGGCGGAAAGGATGGGGCGTTAGGGCTTCTTTGCTGATGGGGGATTAGTATGCCCGGGCTTGGTTGGGGAATGCCTGGTCTAGTGAGGCTTGGAGCTTTTCGAACGATGCTCGCAAGTTGTGGCTCTGGTCGGTTGAGCGTTTGGCTTTTGTGGTGGGGGAGTCGAGGAGGCCGTTTCTCTGTGTCGGGGGGAAGGAGAAAAGGTCTGCATGTTTTAGGGATGGCTGCCGTGCTACGGCATTGGAAGAATGCATGCTTATGCGGCCTCCTCGATGTCCACCAAAAGGTTGCGCATGGGGTGTGCTGCTAGGTCCCGTGCGCTGGCAGTATTATGCCGCGGCTGCTGCAAAGAAGTGCTAAAGAAAGGCTTAATGAGGTTTGACGTTGCGGTGAAACCGCAGGTCAGAGGTATCGGGTAACACTCTTGAAAGGTTTTGAGCTTAAGGGCTTTCTAAGGTTTGTGACGTGGATGTGGCGCGGACGTGCGGAGCGTGTGAATGCTCACCGTTAGCGCTGCGGCTCTGCGGCGCGCACCTGCTCGATGACCTTTTCCATCGTGGCGTCGATGCGGTCTTTTTTGAGCTCGCATTCCCAGATGGTTATGGGTGTCCAGCCCATTTGGGTAAGCGCGGAGATGGCGGCTCGGTCGCGCTCGACGTTGCGACGGAACTTTGCCTCCCAAAACTCAACGTTGCGCTTGGGCTGGCTTGGATTGCACTTAGGACAGCGGTGCCAAAAGCAGCCGTTGACGAAGATGGCGATCTTGCGCCCGGGAAAGGCAATGTCGGGCTTGCCGGGAACCTTCCATTCCAAGCGATAACCCGTAAGGCCCGCTGCGCGCAGGCGCTGGCGAACGAGCAGCTCGGGCTTGGTGTTGGCGCGCTTGTTGCCCTTCATGGACTTTTTGATGGCGGCGCGACGGCGGACCAGTTCGCGCTCGTCAGCGGAGAGGTCCGAGGTATCGATGCCGTCGAGCAGACTGGGCTTGGGACGCTTTTTGCTGCGGCGCTTAGGTGCGCACTTGGGTTTGGCGGCGGGGTGTTCGGTCGTGGCGGCCTTGGCATCTTTGGCAGTGCTGTTGGCCTCAAGCCGATCTTCCTTCAACTCAATCAGGGCATCAATGAGCCCCTTGTCGGCGGGCATCCATTTCACCGTGGCAAGCGAGGTGCGTGGAATCCAGCGGATATCGAGCTGGCGGTCGTGCTTCTGAGGCTCAGCGGATTCATCGGCGAGCGAGCAGTAGTAACACTCCATCGAGAGATGAAAATCGGGGTAGTCATACTCAACGGTATAGAAATCGCGCAGGTTGGTGACTTTTACCTGCAGCTCTTCCATGAGCTCGCGGCGTACGGCGTCTTCGGGCGTCTCGCCGCGCATGAGCTTGCCACCTGGGAACTCCCAAAGTCCCTGCATGTCGCCATAGCCGCGCTGTACGGCCAGTAGCTCGTCGGATCCTTCCTTGCGAATGATCCCAGCGGCAACATGAACAGTCTTCAACAGGAGTCCTCTCTCAACATCAACACGTGACAGGCTAGCTACCCGCACCTTACACAACGGTAAGGCAAGCGTAAGCCATATCGATGGTAGCCGACTCGTCTTCTTGCGACTATAGATGCCGTAGACTAATTGCAAGAAAGGACTCGGTATGCAAACCACGCACATGGCGACCCCGGTACTGGAGGTCGCGCATCTCGAAAAGGTATATGGAGCGCTGGGCAACGTGACCCGCGCGCTCAACGACGTCAGTTTTACCGTCAACCGCGGCGAATTTGTTGGCATCATGGGCGCTTCGGGCTCGGGCAAGTCGACGCTGCTCAACTGCGTGTCGACCATCGATAGCGCCACGAGCGGCACCATTCGCATCAACGGGCAGGACGTTACGCGCATGAAGCAGGCCAAGCTCTCGCAGTTCCGCCGCGAGGAGCTCGGCTTTATCTTCCAGGACTCCAACCTGCTCGATACGCTCACGGCACGCGAGAACATCGCCCTGCCGCTCACCATCGCCCGCACAAACTCGGCAGAGATCTCGACCCGCGTGCAGGATGTGGCAGCGCGCCTGTCCATCAGCCAGGTGCTCGACAAGTATCCCTACCAGATGTCCGGCGGTCAGCAGCAGCGCGTTGCCGCGGCTCGCGCGCTCGTCACCGATCCCACCATGATCATGGCCGACGAGCCCACCGGCGCCCTCGATTCCAAGAGCGCTCGCCTGCTGCTTGAGAGCCTGGAGGCCCTCAATCGCCGCCTACGCGCCACCGTGCTCATGGTCACGCACGACAGCTTTGCCGCCAGCTACACGAGCCGCGTGCTGTTTATTCGCGACGGCAAGATCTTCACCGAGCTGCGCCGCGGCGACACCGACCGTCGCGAGTTCTTCGACCGCATTATGGAGGTCGTTGCCATGATGGGCGGTGAGGGCTCCGATGCTCTGTAAACTCGCTTGGGGCAACGTCCGCCGCGCCGGCCGCGACTACCTCGTCTACCTTTTGACGCTCACCCTGGGTGTCACGGTCTTCTATGCCTTTAACACCATCTCGATGCAGGTCGACATCGCCGGAATCGATGAAAAAGGCTTGGCGCAGGTAATGGGCAGCATGCTCGGCGACCTGACGTACTTTTTGGCCGGTGTCATGGCCTTTTTAATGGTGTATGCCAATAACTTCATCATGAAACGCCGCAAGAAGGAGTTTGGCCTGTACCAGGTGCTCGGCATGGGGCGCGGGCGCGTCGCCACGATCATGGCGCTCGAGACGGTGATTGTCTCGGTCGGCGCCTTTGTCGCCGGCATTGTGCTGGGTGTGGGACTCTCCCAGCTCATGACGTTCTTTACGGCCTCGCTCTTTAAGACGCAGATCGCCAATTTCCACTTCTTTTTCTCGGTGCATGCGTTCAACCTGACCCTTGTCTGCATGCTCGTGATGTTTGTGCTCACGCTACTGCTGAACCTTCGCGCCGTGCGTCGTACCAAACTTATCGAGCTTATGGGTGCCGAGCGTCGCAACGAGAGCATCAAGACACGCAACCCCTGGATTGCGATTGCCATCTTTGCCGTGGGCGTGGCGCTTGTGGGCGTGGCCTATTACCGTCTGCTACGTGATGGGTTCCCGCTAACCGCGACGGACAGCAAGCTGCAAGAGGCCATGAACCAGTTTGGTATTACGACCGCTATGGTTACCGTGGGCACCTTTGCCCTGTTCTGGGGACTCTCAGGCATGCTCATCAAGCTGCTGCAGAGCCTGCGCGGCGTGTATTGGCGCGGCCTCAACATGTTTACCGTGCGCCAGCTTGCGGCCAAGGTCAACACGGTGTGCTTTTCGATGGGCGTCATCGCGATGCTCCTGTTTTTGGCCATCACCTCGGTGACGTGCGGTATGTCGATTGCCAACGTGATGAACGAGAACCTGGAGCGCTATAACCCTGTTGACGTGTCTCAGACGTATGTCTATTACACGCCCGATACGCTTGACTACTACAAAGAGTACATCAATCCGTCTGAAGCCGATCGCATGGTGCTGGCCGATACAACGGTCGATTTGTACCCCGCATGGCACGGCGATCCATGGCACGGCGATCGTATCGATTCCGATAACGTTGCGGACGGCATTAAGGGCAAGTCGGCGGACAACAACGACGAGACCGGCAAGAAGGTCAATATCGCCGATGTTGCCGGTGAGCATGTGCAGATCGATTCGTATCTGAGTTACCCGTTTGGCGGTTCGGATCCTTCGGTGACCCCAAGTGAGATGTGCAAGATCATGGGCGAAAAGCTTCCCAAGGCGTTCGGGGGTAGCAATGCCGATGCGATGGGTCTGTTTGTGACGCCGGCGAGCCAGTACAACAAACTGCGCCAGATGATGGGCGAGGAGCCGGTGCACATCGGTCACGACCAGTATCTGCTCACGTGTGATATGGGCGGCGAGCTGGTTGACCTGTACACCAAATACATGGCCGGCGGCCATACCCTCACCTTGGGCGGGCATACACTCAAGCCCGCAGCCGATAAGTCGGACGAAGATACGGCGGCCATCGCCAACTCGGCGATGGGCAGTAATCCGGGTACCGTCGTCGTTGCCGACGAGCTGTTGTCCCAACTTAATCTGCAGCCGTATTCCAGTAGCCTGCTCGTTAACTACAAACAGGGGATGGATACGACCGAGGCAGACGAGAGTATTAAATACACTGTGCTCGACAATCTGCTCGTTGACGGCAAGGAGCCGGGGTCGTGGGGAACCTTCATCACACGCTCCGAGATGTACACGCAAGCAGCGCAAATGAACGGTCTTATTAGCTACCTAGCCATCTACATCGGCTTTGTATTGGTCGTTGCATGCGCGGCGATTCTGTCGATCCAGCAACTCTCCAACGTGGCCGACGGCAGCCGCAGCTATCGTGTGCTGGCACAGATCGGCTGCGACGACCGCCAGATTCGCCATTCGGTGATGGCGCAGCAAGCGGTATTCTTCCTGTTCCCGCTGGCAGTGGGCCTGGCGCACTCCTTTGTGGCACTTAAGGTGATCATCGAGCTGGTGAGCATTTTCGGAAATATGAGCATCGGCGGCACCGTGGGCCTCACCTGTGCAATCTTCCTGGCAGCATACGGTGGCTACTTCCTGGTGACCTATCTCATGAGCACCGGCATGGTACAAGCTGCCATCGCCACTCGTTACAGCGAGTAACAAGCGGGCAAAATCGTCGCAAAATCAGAGGCGTATGACCGCCGCGAAGGAACCAGGGGTCCTTTCGCGGCGGTTTTTGCCAATCTGGTGCGTCTTAGATACAAGTGAGTAGACTATTTTGAACCTGCCAAGCACATCGCGACAAATGCTCAATAAAACCGCAGGTCACAGCTATGTCGTTTTGGGGCGTGCTCGGCCTTCTGCAAAAAGCCT
>CAUCCR010000120.1:0-5104 GCA_958441355.1 uncultured Collinsella sp.
CCGTTTAACGCAATTAACCATCTTATATTGCCACACGCAGAGCGCACGACATATTCGCTAACGCCAGATAAATAACCAGCATAAAAAGAAAGCGGCATTCCGAAAAACAGAATGCCGCTTTTATTCAGCGGAGCAAATGGGCCGAAGGCGTCCAAATTCTCCCAATAACTAAAATGCCGAGTTACCGTGCCTTAAAGGGCATTCGCGCAGCGCTTGCAGATATGCGCGTGGCCGTTGTACTCGCCGACGGTGGTGCGGTAGTTCCAGCAACGGTCACAGCACTCGCCCTCGGCTGCCTCGATGGCAACTGAGAGTTCCTCGCCCTGGGTCAGCTCAACATCGGAAACGATGTAGAACTCGGCCAGGTCGACGGCCTTATCACCGGTCAGCAGCGCGTACATCTCGGCGGGAACGACCGCCTTGACGCGGACCTGCTGGCTCTTGGTGAAGGTACCGGCGGAGCGGGCATCCTCAAGGGCCTTGGTCACGGCGCTACGGAGCTCGAGTGAAGCCTCGAGCACGCCCTCAAACTCATTGGCCTCGTCGAACGTGATGGGCGACTTGTACCAATCGAGCAGCGCGGCGTACTTCTGGTGATCGACGCAGCCGGCGGGCGCATAGGCCATGGCCTCGTCGACCGTGTAGGACAGGATCGGCTGAAGGTCGCGCATGAGCATCGAGAAGAGCTCGGCCAGCACGGTCTGGGCGCTGCGGCGCTCGAGCGAGCCGGGCTTCTCACAGTACAGACGGTCCTTCAGGGCGTCGAGATACACGTTGGAGAGCTCGGTAACCACGAAGTCGTAGAGCGCACGGTAGGCGCGCGGGAACTCGTAGCTGGCGTAGGCATCGTCGACCTCGGCCTGAACCTGGGTCAGACGGGCAACCATGAGCTTGTCGAGCGGCAGCAGGTCGGCAAAGGCGACGCCGTCGGTCTCGGGCTCAAACTGACCCTCGAGCTCGGAGAGCAGGAAGCGCAGCGTGTTGCGGAAACGACGGTAGGCATCGGACGTACGAGCAAGAATCTCGTGGTCGATGGACACGTCGGAGCTGGTATCGACAGATGCAACCCACAGACGGATGATGTCGGCGCCCATCTCGTCGCAGACCTTATTGGGGTCGATGACGTTGCCGAGCGACTTGGACATCTTTCGACCCTGGCCGTCGAGGGTGAAGCCCTGCGAGACGACCGCCTTGTACGGAGCGTGGCCATTGGCACCCACCGAGGTGAGCAACGAGCTCTGGAACCAACCGCGGTGCTGGTCGGAGCCCTCGAGATACACGTCCGCCGGGTACTCAAGCTCAGGGCGATACTCGCAGACGGCCTTCCAGGAGACGCCGGAATCCCACCACACGTCGAGGATGTCCTTATCGGCCTTGAGGTGATGGCCGCCGCACTTGGGGCAGACGCAGGCCTCGCCCAGGTAGCTCTCGGGAGCGTCGGTGAACCAGGCGTCGGAGCCCTTCTCGTGGAAGAGCTTGATGACGGCGTCGAGCGTGGCGTCGTTCATAACCTTCTCGCCGCAGTCGGCGCAAGTGTAGCTCGGGATAGGCACGCCCCAGTTGCGCTGACGGCTGATGCACCAGTCGGGACGCTGCTCGACCATGGCGCCGATGCGGTTGGCGGCGTGAGCCGGATACCACTTGACGTTCTCGCGAACCTCCTTGCCAGCCTGCTCACGCAAGCCGGTCTTGTCCATCGAGACAAACCACTGGTCGGTAGCACGGAAGAGCACCGGGTGCTTGCAGCGCCAGCAGTGCGGATAGCTGTGCGTAATCTTCTTCTCGAGGACCAGGGTACCGCGCTCGCGCAGGAACTCGATGATGTGCGGGTTGGCCTCATCGGTATCCATACCGCTGAAGGGGCCACCGGTGCCAAACTCCTCGCCGGTGTAGAACTTGCCGTCGTCATCGACCGGCATGCAGATGTCGGTGATGCCCTCCTTGAGGCACGCGAAGTAGTCATCGACGCCGTGACCGGGCGAGTTGTGGACGATACCGGTACCGTCATCGACACCGACGTAATCGGCCAGCAGCGCCACGCCCTCAACGCCGTCAAAGATCGGCTGCTTGTAGTGGATGTGGTGGAAGGTCTCGGCGGGAACCACGTAGGGCTTTCCGTCGACCATAACCGGGGTGTACTCCCAGCCAAACTCCTCGCAGCACTTGGGAGCCAGGTCCTCAAGCATGACCTCGGCACGGCCATCGTGCTCAACGGCGACATAGGCGGCGCCGGGCTTAAGGGAAACGGCCTGGTCGGAGGGGATGGTCCACGGCGTGGTCGTCCAGATGATAAAGTCGACCGGGCCATCGAAGTTCTCGAGGCCGGCGGGCTTGGAGGTCATCTCAAAGCGCACGAAGATGGACGGGCTCGTCTCGTCGGAGTACTCGATCTCGGCCTCGGACAGCGCGGTGTGGCAGTGCTTGCACCAGTGAACCGGCTTGTGGCCGCGATAGATCATGCCCTTATCGAACATGGCCTTAAAGACCTCGATATCGGCAGCATCATGCTGGTGATAGAGCGTCAGATAGGGGTTGTCCCAGTCGCCGAGCACGCCCAGACGACGGAAGCCGGCCTTCTGGAGCTCGATGTTCTCGACAGCGAACTCGTTGCAGAGCTCACGAATCTTGGCCGTGGGGGTCTGGTTGAACTTCTCGGTGCCGAGCTTCTCCTCGACCTTGTGCTCGATCGGCTGGCCGTGGCAGTCCCAACCGGGGACATAAGGAACCTCATAACCCTGCATCATCCAGTAGCGGTTGATCATGTCCTTGGAGATCTTGTTCATGGCGTGGCCGATGTGGATCGGGCCGTTGGCGTACGGAGGACCGTCGTGCAGCACGAACTTCTTATGACCCTCGTTCTTCTTCAGAACCTGCTCGTAGACCTTGTTGTCCTGCCAGTCCTTGAGTCGCTTGGGCTCGGACTTGGAAAGACCGGCACGCATGGGAAAACCGGTTTTGGGCAGATTCATCGTCTGCTTGTACTCGTTTGCCACGGTACCCCTTTCATATCGTGGGCGCGCACGCCCGTTGGGCACCAAAAAAGCGCCCGTCCCTACAAGCTGGGACGAAGCGCCACGAAACGGACTGTACGCCCGCAAAAGCTCTTCGCTTAACCACCCAGCTTAGATGCCCTCGCCCGCGTATTCGCGCGCTCGCATCCGTTACTCGGCTGGCCTATATCGACGACCATCTCGGCGATATCTACTAAGACGTGCCTGTACGGCGCGCCCGTTGGGACCGCAGCTCCGGGGTGATTTTCATCGGTCGCATGCACGGGTTCTCAGCGCTCCCCGCTCTCTGTAGCATGCGGACGGCCGACTACTCGTCCCCATCAACGCTTATGCGGAGTATGCTAGCACGTTCCGCGCCGGCGAAAAACCCTCAACACTGGTTTTATACGTTCGAAATTTCTCGCGGCTGTGGACCTTCTCTAGGAGCAAAATACCTGAAAGCACTTTATCGAAAGAAAGAAGGTTGCCATGCGCACGATTGGAATGAGTGATTATACCGTTGGCGAGGATTGCTTTACCGAGCTGCCCGCCGCACTGGCCGAGTACGGAGCGACCAAGGTCGCTATCATTGGCGGCAAGCGAGCCCTGGCTGCGGCGCTGCCGGGAATCGAGGCGGCACTTGAAGGTACCGATGTCGAGGTCCTGGAGACGCGCGTCTATGGCACCAACAGTACGCGTGCCAATATCGCCAAGGTCGTGAACTCCCCTGCCTGCCAGGAAGCCGACGTGCTCATCGCATGCGGCGGCGGCAAGGCGCTCGACACCGTGAAGACCGCAGCCATCGAGCTCAAGAAGATCGTCTTCACCGTCCCGACGATCTGTTCTAACTGCTCCGCCGCGACCGCCATTGCCGTCGTGTACAACGTCGACGGCTCGCTCGAGGGCTATTCGTACCCCAACCGACCCGCGCACATCTTCATCAACCCCAAGATCATCGCCGAGGCACCGGCAGAGTACTTCTGGGCCGGCGTGGGCGATGCCCTGTCTAAGCAGCCCGAGGTCGAATACGCCACGAGCGCCGGCAACCTAGAGCACACGGCAGGCCTTGGCCTGGCACTCGCCCATACCTGCTCCGAGCCGCTGTTTACCTATGGTGTGCAGGGTCTTGAGGATGTGCGCCAGAATCTGTCGAGCGAGGCCGTCAAGCAGATCGCGCTCGACATCGTGGTCAACACGGGCTATGTCTCGAACCTGACCAACCAGAACGATTACTACTACAACTCGAGCGTGGCGCACGCGTTCTACAACGCTACCTGCAGCATTCCGCGTGAGGGCACCTACCTGCATGGCGAGGTCGTGAGCCTGGGCGTGCTGGTACTGTTTGCCTATACGGGCGATACCGAGAACCTTGAGCGCTACGCCGCCTTTAACAAGCAGATGGGGCTGCCCGTAACGCTTGAGCAGGTTGGCCTTACCGAGGCGGACATCCCGGCGCTGTGTGAGTATGCCCACGCCACCAACGAGTGGAAGCAGGGTAACCCGGAGCCCTTCACCGACGAGAAGTTCGCCGCCGCCATCAAGGCCGCCAACGCCTACGGCCACACGCTCTAGCTCTAACCCATAACCACCACAAAGGGGACAGGCACCTTTGTGGTGGTTTATATTGCTCCACCATTCAGTTCGTACTCGAACCCGATTCTTTACGAGAAATGGTTCGGGTACGTTTTTTTTGTTTATCGGAACTTCTGCGGAAGGACTACTCGGAACGGTAAACAGGAACGAACAGAGGCAGGGTATCATCGTGCTGATGGTATCCTGCCTTTTGTTTGCGGGATCAAGGTCGCTTTGTGCGAACTTGATCGCCACCTGTATGGCGCGTTGATGGCAATTGCTGCGTACGTGCGCACCGGGAGCCAGTACACCCCTGGCAAGGCGTAGCACACTAGACATTGTTCCAAAGTCCGCGTGCTAAGGGGGCAGGCCCCTTAGAATTCCTGTGGAGTGTGTACGCACGTACGCAGGAAAACGTCAAAATTTCGCTATATCAGGGCGTTCTTTCATTGGTGAGTATGGTATACACGGCTTAGTTCAACAAATACGAATTTATATATAAAGGAGAATATTGATGAAACTGTTTTTATGTTCGCACTTTT
>CAUCCR010000121.1:0-5047 GCA_958441355.1 uncultured Collinsella sp.
ATGCCGCAACCGCGGTAGTCCATCATCTCGTCGGCGATCTCGGCGAGCACGCTTGTGGGCAGCGCTGCCGGGCCAGCTGAGAAGTTGTGCACACGTGCCATCTTCTAGTTCCCCCTTGTAGTCGTTTGGACGTTCGGGTTACTTTAGCACAGTGGAGCGCCAGGCGCGACCGCACCACGGTAAAACTCGAGTGCGTCGCTATGATTTACAGGATGGTTACATGGGGGAGGGGTGCTTTACTCCTCAGGCAAATCCAAATCTGCGAGCGAAGACATGAGGTTCCTAGGCGCTTGATCTCTTCGTCCTAAAGTAGCTACCTCCTAGTCACTACGATGCTAGCGTGGCGATGACGGCTTCGTCGCCGGCGTATATTAGGGTGTTGCCGTCGGGGATGATCGTTTGGCCTTCGCGCTTGAGCATCACCACAATAAACGGATGTTTGCCTTGCGGCACATCGCACAGGCGCTGGCCGGCCAGGCGACCGTGGGGAGTCACGGTGACCTCGCGCAGCGTAACTTCGGTACGCTCTTCAAACGTCGGCGCGGCCATCACCAGCAGATCGCCTTCCTGGATCACGGTGTCGCCATTGGGCAGTACCGGGTGCGCCCCGTCGCGCAGCACCAGGACCACGAGCATATTTGTGGCGCTGCCAATGTCCGCGAGCGAGCGTCCGGCAAACGGATGTCCAGCGCACACCTTGAGCTTTACAAACGACATGCCGTCCTCGTCGCGGTAGTCGTTAAAGGTGCGGCGCACGTCGCCGGTCGCATCGATCATATCGAGCTTCTTCGCCACCGCCGGCAGCAGCGAGCCCTGCACCACAATGCTCGACACGGCAATCACAAACACCAGGTCAAACAGGTCGTGTCCGCCGGGAACGCCGGCCACCACGGCAAAGAGGCTAAACACGACCGAAGCTGCTCCGCGCAGGCCCGCCCAGCTTACGAGCGCGACCTGGCGGGGGTTCGTCTTAAAGGGCGCCAGGAGCACGCCGACGGCGATGGGGCGGCTCACGTAGAGCATAAACGCCATGAGCGCCAGGCCCGGCAGCAGCATCTGTGGTAGGCGTGCGGGCGTGACGAGCAGGCCGAGCAAGAAGAAGATCGTCATCTCGGCCATCTCGGTGAGGGTGTCAAAGAAGTGCGCCATCTCGACCTTGCCGGTGATGTCGCTCGCACCCAGCACAATGCCGGCCAGGTATACGGCCAAAAAGCCGTTGCCGCCCAGATAGCTTGGTAGCGCGTAGGCGACGATCGCCACGGCGAACAAGAAGATGGTCTGCGCGCCCTCGGCCGTTGCGTGCGCGCGTTCAATCAGACGGCCCGCCGCCCAGCCGATGGCAAGGCCCAGGCCCGCGCCCAGGATAATCTGCTTGGCCAGCAGTGCGGGAATGTTGATGTCGCCGCCGGCCGCGAGTGCGGCGAGCACGGCGGTGAGCATGTAGGCGACGGGGTCGTTGGAGCCCGATTCGACCTCGAGTAGCGAGTCGGTGCCGCCCCTCAGCGACAGGTTGTGCTCGCGCAGCACGCTAAAGACGCTGGCCGCGTCGGTGGATGCCACGACCGATCCCAACAGCAGGCCGTCGATCCAGTCGAACCCCAGCGCGAAGTGGGCGAACACGCCGGTGATGCCGGCAGTGATGACGACGCCGAGCGTGCTCAGCAGCACCGCCGGCACAGCGACGGGTTTGGCACGGTCGATATTGGTGTTAAAGCCGCCGTAGAACATGATGAACAGCAGCGCCGTGCTGCAGACGGTTTCGGTGAGCGCATAGTCGCTAAAGTCGATATGCGCCGGGCCGTTGACGCCCAACAGCATGCCGAGCGCGATAAAGATGAGCAGGGTGGGGAAGGGGAGCTTTTTGCCGACGGGTTTGATGGTCAGACACAGAATGATGACGAGGCCGATAAAGAGAAGGATCTGGTTCATGGATGGTGTCCGCTCCTGGTTGGTTGGCGTGGCACGGTCAGTTGCCTGCGGTTATTTGTACCCAAAGATGGTGGGTTTATGGGGTTGGATTGCGGGCGTGCGCGATATCGTCATAGACGGCTGCCGTCTTTGCCTCTGCTCGGAAACCCTTTCCAGCTTTATTGCAACGGAGTACAATGGGTAACGTTTAAGTTCAACTTGAAGTTTTAGTTGCGGCGCCGGGCTTCGGCCGCAATGCAAGGAGAGGCGTACCATGGCGATCTATGTGACATCTGATGCTCACGGGCACGTGCGTGCGCTTGACGAAGCCCTGTCTAAGATCTCGTTGACGTCCGACGACACGCTGTACGTGCTGGGCGACATGATCGATCGCGGGCCCGATCCGGTCGGCGTTATTAAGCTCGTGCGCTCGCTGCCCAACGCCCACGTGCTCAAGGGTAATCACGAGCAGATCATGCTCGATGCCATCATTGGCCAGGATCCGCTCGATGCCGAGACCTGGGATATCAACGGTGGTTGGACGACGCGCGAGCAGCTCAACGACATGGAATTTGAGGCATACGAGGAGCTCGTGCGATGGATGGCCGCGCTGCCGCTCTACGCAGTGGTCGAGACCGAGGAGCGCCCGTATCTGCTGGTACATGCTGGAATCGAGATGAAGGCGGCGCGCGCGTTTTTGCTTGAGCATGGCGTCGATTGTGCCGATGGCGTTGGAGCGGTGGGTGCCGATCGCGAGCTGCTGCAGCAGATGCTCGCGGTGCAGTCGTCCGATGACCTGCTGTGGATTCGTCATGGCTATTGGGATGCGTCGACCGGGCTGCTTTCTGCCGAGGGCAAGGGCCCGGTCGTGGTGAGCGGTCACACGCCCACGGTATCGCTTGGGCGCTATTGCGAGGTCGGTGGTCTGGCGGGGCTCGATGAGGAATCGGGACGCGGGCAGATCGTGCGCTTGGGCGGCGAGGACACTGCTGGTGTGCCCGATCGCATCGACATCGACTGCGCCGCCGCCACCGGCTCCGAGTTCGGCCGCGTGGGCATCCTGCGCCTGGACGACGGGGCCGAGTTCTACGCGAACATCAACCCGGGCGAATAACCTTGTTCCGCCGATCTACCGTAGCTAATTTGGGACGGGGCTTTTTTGACTACTTTCGGAGAGTAGCGCCTTCTTGCTCGGTAAGCGCTAGAAATGAGGAGCGTCTGCGTCCTCGACAGCGCGAAAATGCTCGAAAATCCGTCGCAACGGAGTCAAACGACGTCGCGGCGGTTCTTTTTTGGCTGCCCGCTTGCTAAGTGAGTAGACTTTTTTGGAAATGCCGAGCACCCAACATATTTGCCTCAATAAAACCGCAGGTCACAGACTTGTGCTCTGTTGGTGTGGTCGGGGATTCGGTAAAAGTCTACTCACTTAGTTTTGCGTGATGAATATTGTCCGCAACGAGACCCCAGACGGGGTGATTCCATCGCAAATTCCGGTGACCGGGCAGCTAATTAGGCGCCGTATGGGTTGCGGTCGCGTTCGATGCGTTGGCGGATGCGGCGGTACTCGATTATCAGCAGCACCAGGAGTAGGGCCATGATGGCTAGGTAGCTCACTACAGCGCCCATCAGACCCAGCAGCTTAATCAGGATCACCGGCAGCACCACGCTTACGGCGAAGCAGATCAGGTAGATCTTGGTGACGTCTCTAGCGTGGCGTAGCACCGTGATGATGGCGTAGATAAAGTCGATGGCCGCGGTGACGCCGCCGGCGACGACCATCAGCAGCGCCAGCGTACGGTAGCGCTCAAAGCTGAGGCCGTACATAAAGCTCATGAGGGGAATACCGGGACCTGCCATAAATGCGGCGCACATGCCGGTGATGACCACGATCAGCGCCATAACGGCAACAATAATCAGGTCAAAGCGACGACGCTTGCGAGGATTAGCCCAAATGTTCGACAAGCGCAGGAGCTGCGGTTTATAGATAAATCCAATGCTCAGCAAAATAGCCTGCGCAGGAAAGAACAGGGCATTAAAGTACAGCTGATATTTGTATGCCAGCGTGCCTTCCATCACAAACTTGGGCATGCTCTCGATAAGGTTGAACAGGAACAGTGCACCAAAGAGCGGGGCGCACTGGACAAACAGGTGGCCGACCTCGCGCAGGCTCACGCGGCGCGATTTTTCGGTCTCGAGCAGGGCGAGCGGCGCGGTGACCAGCACGAGCGAGGCGATCGCGGTGACACCCATGTCCATGGCCGCGATGGGCATGCTGCGCGTGAGGAACAGCGCCACGCTGAAGACCGCGATGACGCCGACGGAGCGTAGCGTTTGGCTCATTCCAGCCAAGTAGAGTTTGTCGGCCTGCTGCAGGCGGCCTTCGTACACGTCGGCGACGCCGTCGATGACCTTATACAGGTAGACGCCCAGGCCGATCGTCGCCATCTGCGCGTCATAGCCGCGGGCGCTGCTATACATGAGGCCGCAGCCTAGGGCGAGCGCTCCGCAGATCCAACGATTGAGCTGGTAGGAGGCGAAGGACGTCTTTTCGTCGATGTCCGAGACCTGGAAATTGCGCACGCCGTAGTTGCACGCGATCATGATGAGCGTGCCGGTGACAAAGGCGATGGAGAACTTGCCGGCTTCTTCGGCGCCCACGAGCTGTGTGGACACGATGGTGAGCAGCGGAAACGCCAAGCCCCACACGGCGGTGCCGAGAGCGTTCCAAAGGTAATCGCGGCGGGTGGCGTGCTCCTCGTATTCCGCTTCCTGCATGGAGAACCCGCCGCCGTAGACGGCGCCGAGCAGACGGTTCCACCAAGCGTTGACCATGCGGCGGACGGGGCCGGGCTCCCGATCGCGTTCGCGCCGGCGACGTGTGGCTTGGCTGCTATCGGGCCCGCCGGCGTTGCGCTGACTCAGCTCTTGGATGCGTGCGAGTTCCTCGGCAGTGTGCGAGGCAGGGAAGAGGCCGTTCTCGATGCGGCCGCCCTGGGCCTTCGCGGCGCCGTCTTTCGATGCAGCGGGGTTGGAGATGCCGTTACGGCGGGCGATGGCGCGGCGAATGCTATCGAGGGGCGTGATGCTCAAAGCGGGGTCCTTTCTATTGCTGCGCTCTACTATAGACACCGCGGTGTCC
>CAUCCR010000122.1:0-5029 GCA_958441355.1 uncultured Collinsella sp.
TCGAAGCGACTTTCGCCAAATTCATGAGCCTGGTGGGCGAGGACGGCACCGTCATCGTCTGCGGTGAGGACCCGCATCTGGTCGAGCTCGCCAAGTCGACGGGCCGTCACGTGCTTTCCTACGGCTTTGCCGAGAGCAACGACATCGTCTGCATGCACCCGGATGTCAAGGGCATCCAGAGCGACTTTATCGTTCGTTTTGAGGACGGCACTGAGCACGCTGTGGAGATCAAGAGTAATCCCGGTCGCCACAACATGCTCAACGCCACGGCGGTGCTCACCGTCGCCCATGTCCTGGGCCTTGACATCGACGCCGCCGCCAAGGCGCTTTCGAGCTTTGAGGGCGTCCGTCGTCGCTTTACCCACGTGGGCGATATCGATGGCATCACCGTGGTCGATGATTACGGCCATCACCCCACCGAGATCAAGGCGACGCTTGCTGCCGCTTCGTCGCTGGGCTACAAGCACGTCGACGTCGTGTTCCAGCCGCACCGCTATTCGCGCCTGCAGGCCCTGTGCGACGACTTTGCCGATGCATTTGCCAATGCCGATAAACTGCTGCTGATTGATGTGTTCTCGGCTGGCGAGATGCCCATTCCGGGTGTTACCTCTAAGATGCTCGCCGATACCGTGCGCGCCAAGCATCCTGGCAAGGAGGTCGTGTACTGCTCCAGCCGTCTTGAGCTCAATCAGGAGCTCGAGCAGATGGTGGGCGAGGGCGACTTGCTGCTCACTATGGGTGCCGGTGACGTTACGACCGTCGGCCCCGAGTTTATCGAGTATTTGACTGCCAAGAAAGACGCTTAAGTCTAATGGGTCTGTTTAACGCCGTCATGGCGCTCTCGGGCATGATCGACACGGATGTGATCGAGGACGAGCGCCTTGCGCGTCATACGAGCTATCGTATCGGCGGCAAGGCCGACCTCTTTGTGACGTGCCATAGCTATCATGCCCTCCGCCGCGCCGTGGCGGTGCTCGATCGCGAGCAGGTGCCGTGGGTCATCATCGGCAAGGGCTCCAATCTGCTGGTTGCCGATGGCGGTTATCGCGGTGCCGTCATTTCGCTCGGACGTGAGTTTCAGCGCACGGTTGTTGCCGATGACGGTTGTACGCTGACGGTCGGTGCGGGCGTGATGTTTGCGCGTCTGGTCAACGATGCCCTGTCGCGTAGCCTCTCGGGCCTTGAGTTTGCCGTTGGCATCCCTGGCTCGGTCGGCGGCGCGATATCTATGAATGCCGGCACACGGACCGAGTGGATTGGCTCGCTGGTTGAGGATGTCGTAACGTTTGACCCGGCATCCGGTATCAAACATTATGCGGGGTCTGAGATCACTTGGGGCTACCGCGAATGTAGCCTTCCCCGCAATGAGATCATCCTCGAGTGCGTGCTCAAGCTTAAACCGGCGCCCAAGGTCGACATTCGCGAGCGCATGGAGCGGTACCTGACGAGGCGCAAGCGTACGCAGCCCATGGGTCGCGCATCCTGCGGGTCGGTCTTTCGCAACCCGCCCGATGCGAGTGTGGGCAAGCTTATCGAGGATTGTGGATTAAAGGGTTTTTCGATTGGCGGTGCGGAAGTTTCGCCCGTTCACGCTAATTTTATCGTTAATAACGGAACTGCCTCGGCCGATGACGTTGCCGCGGTTATCAGACATGTGCACGGAAAGGTGAGGGAGGCGTATGGCATCGAGCTCAGACCGGAAGTTAAATTCCTCGGCTTCTAGAGCATCGAAACCCACCTTCCGCCGCGCCGGAGGGCGTTCCGGCGCGCCTGCCAAACCTCAACGCAATACCGTCGCGCACTCTAAGTCTGTCGGGCATGCTCGACAGACCAGTCGTCCGGTTGTCGGCTCGCAGCTCGGTAATCGTCCGGCCGCAAAAAAGTCCTCGCGTCCCTCGGTGACGTCAAAGCCTGTTATGGGCGCCAAACCTGCCCGTCCCATGGCAACTCCTAAGCCCTCGACGGGAACTAAGGCGGCGCGTCCGGGTCGCACGCTGGGCGCATCGAAACCGCGCTCGCTGACATCGGTGCCGGCTACCGCCAAGAAGCCTTCGGGTAAAAAAGGCGTCAACCCGTTGTCTTCACTTGGGGCGATGGCAAATAAAACGTCAGACGCCGCTTCTCTCGTTACAAGCAAAGGCAAAATCGTGGGCGGCGTTCTGGCCGTCTTGGCCGTGCTCGTCGTCGTTGCCGTCGTGGTGATCAACTCTGGATTGTTTACCGCCACTGATATTCAGATTCAAGGCAGCGAGCATGTGACGAAGCACGATGCTATCCAGCTGATCGATTTGCCCGAGGGAACGTCGCTTTTTAACGTCGATCCTGACCAGATTACCGAGGACCTCAAGCAGAACCCGTGGGTGTCGGGCGTGGATGTCCAGCGTCAGTTCCCGCATACGCTCATCATTACGCCGATGGAGCGCAAGGTCATCGCAATTGCCTATATCAGCTCCGATGACCTTGCCTGGGCCATCGGGGATGATGACACCTGGATCGCCCCGCTGTCGACGTCGGTCGAAGTGGATGACCAGGGCAACGTCATCACGACGGGGCAGGGCTCAAATACCCTGACCGGCATTGATGCCGCGCTGGCGCTCGCTAAGCACTATGGCGCGGTGTTGTTGACTGATGTCTCGGCGGATGTCGCTCCGGTTTCCGGCCAGGCGGTGAGCTCCAAGGCCGTTAAGGCTGGCTTGGATTATGTGCGTGGTTTTTCGAGCGAGTTCTTGGGACAAGTCAAGGATATTTCCACGCCTTCGGTCGAAGCCATCTCGGCAAACCTCAATAACGGCATTGAGGTGTCGCTGGGTGATTCGAACGATATCGTCAAGAAGGAGCGCGTAGTCACCAAGCTGCTTTCGCAGGTAGAGGGCGTAACGTATATCAATGTGCGCTCTCCGGGTAACTATACATTTAGGAACGCTCCGACCTCGTAGCGCTGGTTGATGCTTTGTTGAGGGGTCATACCACGCCGTTTATCTGGTTTGTTTGGTTTTCACGGTCAATTATTTGACTGATACGTTCATAATGTGCAACCATAATACGGTTTACCTTTGCATTTACTTTCAACCTGAAGGTTAATGTGCGCGGGGTCGACCCATGCTATGGCTATAACCTTTGTTCGGAGGACCGACATGCACGAGACAGAGATCAACAACTACCTTGCCGTCATTAAGGTGGTCGGCGTCGGCGGCGGCGGTACCAACGCGGTCAATCGAATGATCGAAGAGGGCATCCGCGGCGTCGAGTTTGTTGCCATCAACACCGATGCTCAGGCACTCGCGATCTCTGATGCCGATATCAAGGTGCACATCGGCACCGACCTTACCCGCGGCCTGGGCGCCGGCGCCAACCCCGAGGTTGGCCGCAAGGCTGCCGATGAGTCCCGCGACGACATTGCCGAGGCGCTCGCTGGCGCTGACATGGTGTTCATCACCTGCGGCGAGGGCGGTGGCACCGGTACCGGCGCTGCTCCCATCGTTGCCGATATCGCGATGAACGAGGTCGGTGCGCTGACCGTCGCCGTCGTGACCAAGCCCTTCACCTTCGAGGGCCGCAAGCGCAAGAAGAGCGCCGAGGAGGGCATTAAGACCCTCTCCGATTGCGTCGACACCATGATCGTCATCCCTAACGATAAGCTGCTCGACATCGCCGAGAAGAAGACCACCATGCTCGAGGCCTTCGCGATTGCCGATGGCGTCCTTTCCCAGGGCACCCAGGGCATCACCGACCTCATCACCGTCCCCGGTATCATCAACTTGGACTTCGCCGATGTTAAGACCATCATGAAGCAGGCCGGTACCGCCATGATGGGTATCGGTACCTCTTCTGGGGATACCCGTGCCGTCGACGCTGCCCAGCAGGCCATCTCCAGCCCGCTGCTCGAGAGCTCCATCGATGGCGCCACGCGCGTGCTGCTCTCCATCGCCGGTTCCAAGGACCTGGGCATCCAGGAGATCAGCGACGCCGCCGACGTTGTCGCCAACGCCGTCGACCCCGAGGCCAACATCATCTTCGGTACCGTTGTCGACGAGTCCCTGGGCGATCAGGTGCGTATCACCGTCATCGCTACGGGCTTCTCCGACTCCAACGTCAACCGTCAGGACGAGCTCTTTGCTGCTCAGCAGTCTCAGAGCAAGGCCGCTGCCTCCGCTGAGCCGCAGCGCACCGCTCCTGCCACGAGCCCGGCTCAGGCCGCTCCGACCCGCAACGTCGGTGGCACCGAGCTTCCTAACTTCGGCAACGATCAGTTCGAGCTTCCCGACTTCCTGAAGCGCGGTAGCTTCTAAGTCGTTCTTTGCATTGTTGTGCACAGGGGCGTGTCCGTATGGACGCGCCCTTTTTATTTCGACTTTGTAAACTAGAACCTCCAATCTCTTTACGTTCCCTTTACGATTGCCTCCAGCGCAGCAGGTATCCTTTTAGAGAAGTATGACAGCCGTATAAACGCGGGCTGTAGCGGCGATGCCGCGGTACTTGTGTTATTAGGAGGCTTTAGTATGGCAGCACGTGCGGACAACGTTTCGCGTGTCGACCATGATGGAGTTACGTTGGTGGAGGGCGCGACATCCGATGTTCGCTTTGCCTTCACCGAGCGCGCCGGTGGCGTTTCCGAAGATGCGTACTCCTCACTCAACTTGGGCTCGCATGTTGGTGATGACCCCTTTGCTGTTCAAGAAAATCGTCGTCGTGCGCTCGAAGCTATGGGTGCCGCCGAGTGCGAGCACAACCTGCTCGTTCCCAATCAGGTCCATGGTGATCATATCGTTGCGGTGACCTCGAACGGCGCCGATGACCTTGAGGACGTTCGCGAGCAGATTGCCGAGGGCTGTGATGCCATCGTCTGCACGGCGCATAACGTGCCCGTGCTGCTCTGCTTTGCCGACTGCGTTCCCGTGGTGCTGGTGGCCCCTGGCGGATTTGCCGTGGTGCACTCCGGTTGGAAGGGCACGATTGCACGTATTTCTGCCAAGGCGTGCCAGGCGCTTTGCGATGCTGCCGGCTGCGATGCGAGCAACGTTTCCGCCTA
>CAUCCR010000123.1:0-4967 GCA_958441355.1 uncultured Collinsella sp.
ATCGAAGCCATCCATCTCGGTCAGCAGCTGGTTGAGCGTCTGCTCGCGCTCGTCGTTGCCGCTAAAGCCGCCGCCATCGCGCTTCTTACCGATGGTATCGATCTCATCGATAAAGACGATACACGGGGCCTTTTCCTTGGCCTGCTTAAACAGGTCACGAACCTTTGCAGCGCCGCGACCAACAAACATCTCAACGAACTCAGAGCCCGAAATGCTAAAGAACGGAACACCGGCCTCGCCGGCAACAGCCTTGGCAAGCAGGGTCTTACCGGTACCCGGAGGGCCAACAAGGAGAGCACCGCGCGGCAGCTTGGCGCCGATCTCCTCGTAGCGCTGCGGCTTCTCCAGAAAGTCGACGACCTCCTTGAGAGACTCCTTGGCCTCTTCCTGGCCGGCGACGTCCTTAAAGGTCACGCCCACGTCCTTGGAGGCGATCACGCGCGCGCCGGACTTACCCAGTCCGCCGCCGCCAAAACCGCCGCCGCCAAAGTTCATCGACGGGCCGTCATCGCCCATAGCCTTCTTCATGCGGCGGTTGAGCCACCAACCGATGAGGAAGAAAATCGCCATGGGAAGAATGAGTGTGAGCAGGTAGTAGGTCATCAAACCCGAGTTCTTATCGGGAACGACCGACTCCAGCGAAGCGCCAGACTCAAGCACGCGATCGGTAAAGCCCGCATCGTTCGGCACACCGGTCGTCTTATAGGCGATGTTCTCGTCCTCGCCCTTCTTGGTGTAATAAATCGAGTAATCGTCCGTGTTGTACTCGACCTTGTCGACACTCTTCTTATCGAGCGCCTTGACAAACGTCGAGTAATCGGTCTTCGTAATCTGCTGCGTGTGACCGATGTTGGGGAACAGAACGGTCGAGAGCACGAGGTAGACGACGAAGGCGATGAGCACGTAGAGGATCATATTCCGTCTACGCTTGTTGTCATCCATCTCCATCTGCTTGAACTCCATCTACTGGGGTTGATAATGGTTTCTAGAATACCCAACCCGAGCGACGATAAACCGACGCCGGGCACGAAAGGACAGAGATGGCATCACTGGAAGTCGGCAAGGTTCAAATCTATACGGGCGACGGCAAGGGCAAGACGACGGCTGCGCTGGGACTCGCCTTGCGCGCGACGGGCTACGGACTCGACGTGCTTATGCTGCAGTTTGCCAAGAAGCTGCACTGCGCCGAACATGACGCAGCGCCTCGATTGGGGCTACGCATCGTACAAGCCGACCGCGACACACCCGAAGCCTGCGCCGCACAGATCATGGAGCTCGCACGCGAGCAGATCTCACAGGTCGACGTTCTGATTTTGGACGAACTCGGCGAGGCCATGCGCCGCGGCTTCGTGACGCGCGAGGATGTCGAGGAACTGATCGCGATGAAACCCGACACCACAGAGCTCATACTGACCGGCCGCGGCCTGCTGCCCCTCGCGGACCTCGCCGACCTGGTCACCGAAATGCGCCCCGTCAAACACTACTTCGACGAAGGCCTCCTGGCCCGCCAAGGCATCGAATACTAATTGATCCGAAGGGGACGGAGGAAAACGGATCATCGACATCACGACGAAGAGAAATGGTCCGTTCTCCTCCGTCCCCTACGGATCAATTAGGCGGTGGCGCGGCCGAGCCAGTTGCCGCTGTGGTGGTAGATAGTAAACATCGTGGCCGTGATGAGCCAGGTTACGGGGTAAACCAACAGCAGGTGCTCAAGAGACGGATCGAACGGCATAATCGCAAACACCCAGATCACCCTGAGCACGACGGTGCCAAAAATCGTGAGCATCATGGGCTGCAAGCTCACACCGGCGCCGCGAATGGAGCCCGACGCGTTTTCGATAATCGAGAAGATCGCGTAGAACGGCGCGATAAAGTGAAGAATCGTCGTGGTGTACGCCGAAATCGAAGCATCGTCGACAAACAAACGCGACAGCGGACCCGAGAACACCAGCAGCACGGCAGACAGGCCACCAATGAGCATAAACGACAGCACGAGCGACGTATGGTAGCCCTTGCGCATGCGCTCGTAATTGCGCGCGCCAAAGTTCTGCGCCGAGAACGTAGTGATCGATACGCCGAGCGCCTCGGTCACCATCCAGATAATGCCATCCAGGCGCCCAGATAGACCCCAAGCAGTCGTGACATCGGCGCCAAACGAATTAACCGACACCTGGATCAACACGTTCGAGATCGAATAGGCAGCCGATTGAAAACCGAGTGGCAGACCACACGAGATCATACTCTTGCAAATACCGCGATCGATGCCGAGCTTAGACAGCGAAAGACGCCATGCACCCGGAGCGCGCATCATGCGAAACACGATCATCGTTGCATTGGAGCAAATGGTCAGCGCCACTGCGATGCCGCAGCCCAGCGCCTCCATATGCAACACAGCGACAAAGATGATATCCAGCACAACGTTAACCAGGCAGCCAGAGGCAATGATCACGGCAGGCCCGCGTGTGTCGCCCACGGCACGCAGCAGTGCGGTTCCCATATTAAGCAGCAGTGCCGCAACCATCGCGGCAAAATAACAGCGAGCATAGGCCACGCCCTCGGCCAATAGTTCATGCGGCGTGTTCATAAGCACCAGCATGGGTTCAACGAACACTATGCCAAGAATCGAGAAAACGATACCGCCCACCAGCGCGAGCGTCATGGCGGTATGGACCGAACAGCTCAGTCGCTCATCATCGTGCTGGCCAAAATACTGACCGGTAATGACCGCGCAGCCGGCACCGACGCCAACGCAAAAGCCAATGCAGAGCTCGGTGAGCACCATCGTGGCCTGAATGCCACCCAGCGCGAGCTTGCCGCCAAACTGGCCGACGATATACGTACCGATAAGCGTGTAGGCCTGCTGAAAAAACGAACTAAAAAAGATGGGAACGCACAGCGACAGCAGCTGTTGCCAAATGACACCCTGCGTTACATCGATAGCCGTAGATTTCTTAGCCACACGCCCTCCCCGCCAGCGTACGTCAAACAACAAAACGGAAATTTAAGACCAAAGCCAATAGCAGCTTAGCACCGACCGGCGTCGACCGAAACACCTCGAATAAGAGCGCAGTGCGGAATATCTGCCTAGTGATACAAACCCGGCTGGTAGTGATACTCATTGCTCACGTGAGGGCACAGCTGCCAAAAGGCAACGGCGCTCGCCGCGGCCACGTTGAGTGAATCGACCCCGTGCGCCATCGGAATGCGCACAGCTCGGTCACAGCCGGCAATGGTCTTGGCGCCCAAGCCGGCACCCTCGGTACCCATAAAGATCGCTAGGCGGTCAATCTCCTGCAGCACGGGATCGTCCAGCGACACCGAATCGTCGGTCAGCGCCATCGCGGCACACGAAAAACCGGCATCGTGCAACGCGCTCAGGCCATCATGCGGCCACACACGAGCCTCGCTGCCAATGCGCGTCCACGGCACCTGAAACACGGTGCCCATGCTCACGCGGGCCGAGCGACGGTACAGCGGGTCGCAGCACGTCGGGCTGACCAAAATACCGTCAACGTTCAATGCGGCAGCCGAGCGGAAAATCGCGCCAACATTGGTGTGATCGACAATACCCTCAAGCACGCACACGCGCACCGGACGATCCCCCGCCGCCTCGACGACGCCGCCCAAGAACTCATCAACCGGAATCTGACGCGGGCGACGGAACGCCGCCAGCGCGCCGCGCGTCACGTTAAAGCCCGTCAACTGCTCCATGAGCTCCATGGAGGCCACGAACACGGGAACCGGACCCGCTCCCTCGCGCACGACAAGCTGGTCAAACAGCGGCATCATCTGGTCGAGCCAGCGCTCGCCCAGAAGAAAGCTCACCGGCTCATATCCGGCGCGCACGGCACGCTCGATGACCTTGGCGCTCTCCGCAATAAAGATGCCCTTTTGCGGCTCCAGCACGCAGCGAAGCTCACGCTCGGTCAGTCGCACGTAGGCATCGAGCCGCTCGTCCTCGAGCGAATCAATTCGCAGAACCTCAACGGCATCAGTCATAGCAGCCAGCCCGCACCCTTCTTTACAGCACATCTATACCAAACGAGGCGACGCTAAGCGCCGCCCCATGCATTCAATCAACCCGATGATACCGTTCACGCCAGACGATTTACGCCTCGATGCGACGATACGTCACGAACTCATAATCGACGCCCTCGTCACCCTCACCGGCGGCAATCGTCGCGACCCCGCTACGCTGCGCAATCTCCCACGCGGGATCGGCGTCCAAGTCGGGAAAGTACGTGTCCACGGGATGGACGCAGTGGTTATGAGTGACCTCGGCCTCCACGCAGTACGGCAAAAACTGCCGATAGACATCGCCGCCACCGATCACCCAGGCAACGAGCTCATCGGCAACCGCAGAGAGCGCTTCGTCAACGCTATGCACCACGTCAACGCCCTCGTGGGTAAAGCCCATATCGCGCGTAAGCACGATATTGCGGCGGTTCTTGAGAGGACGCCCGCCGGGAAAACTCAGCAGCGTCTTGCGTCCCATGATAACCGGGCAGCCCTTGGTGCAGGCCACAAAATGGCGCATATCGGCGCGATTGGACACCACCATGTCGCCCTCGCACCCAATGCCCCAATCGTCACACACGGCGACGATAGCAGATAGCTTACACGTCATGAGCACCACCTACACCGCAATGGGAATGTTCTTGACCTGCGGGCCGTGCTCATAGCCCTCGACGATCAGGTCATCGGTCGTAAACGCATAGAAGTCATGCACATCGGGGTTGAGCGTTACCTTGGGTGCCGCAAACTGCGGACGCTCGATAAGCTCGCGGACGATATCGACATGACGATCATAGATATGGGCGTCGGCGATCACGTGCAGCAGCTCACCGGGAATCATATCGACCGACTGCGCGACCATCATCAGCAAAATGGCGTACTGGCACACGTTCCAGTTGTTCGCGGCCAAAATGTCCTGGCTGCGCTGGTTGAGAATCATGTTGAGCGTC
>CAUCCR010000124.1:0-4946 GCA_958441355.1 uncultured Collinsella sp.
CGCTTGCGTAATAAAGAGGCCGGTCAGCGGATCGAGATTGCGGTCAATATCGCTCACGGTTACAAACAGGGCGCAGGGGGTGTGTCCCATGGAAGCGAAGTCCACCTGATGGCACTCACGATAGAGCTGTGCCGCACCGTCGAATCCCAGACACATGACCTTTTCGGCAAGGATGCCGACGATGCTCGCGTGCATGCGCTCGGCATTTTGCGTAATGGCGTAGCGCCGCCATAGCGAGAGGGCATAGCTTTGGGGGTCGGTCGTGATCAGGTCGTCAAACAATCGACCCGTGGCACCGTCCTGCAGGTGCTCGATCAGCTTGATGACCGAGCTGATCGTCTGCTCGTCGGCGGGTAGCTGTTCGGTGACGTAGGCGATAAGACACGACAGCAGGTTTGCCGCCGCATGATCCCAAAAAGGCTGGTTGTTGTCCTCGATGGGGCAGATGGCCTTTGCCACCGAGAGGATGTCCTGCTGGTTGGGCCTGCCGTCCGCCTTGCGGCGAATGTGCCTCAGGGGGTTGTAGCCGCAGCGCTCGATGCCGGGCGCAAGGGCCGGGACGGTGTTGAGGTCGGCGAAGTTGAGACATTGCACGCGGTAACCGTGGGCTGCCAGCACGGGTCCCACTTCGCGACAGAGCGTGCCTTTGGTGTCGAGCACGATGTAGCTTGCGTTCATTTGCAGCAGGTTGGGCTTGAGGACGTTTCGGGTCTTGCCGGCTCCCGAGGGGCCGATCACAAGTGCGTTGTTGTTGAGTCCCGTTTGGCGGGTGTCGCAGGAAAGCGTTCGATCCTTGGCGAGGATGGTGGACGATGCGGACTTAGATGCGGCGAGGCGGCTGGCGAGGTTAGACATGGGCGACCTCCTTGGTGGTCGAGAGGATTTCGTGGGCAAAGCCGAGCTCGACGGCGCGCTCGGCCGAAAGGTAGGTGTCTTTTGCAGTGAGGGACTGGATGCGCTTGGGCGTGAGGCCGCTGCGGTCCGAGAGGATTTGCGTGAGGGTCTTGCGGGTCTGCATGAGACGCCGGCTGGTTTCCTGCAGCGCAAGTGCCGAGCCGCCTGCCCCCTGGGGGATCAGCGGGTCGTGAATCATGAGCTCTGCATGGGGCGCCATACGGCGATCGTCGCCGCCCATAAAGATCACGGCGCCCATGGACGCGGCGAATTCCAGGCAGACGGTGCGGATGAGGCACGATGCGAGGCGCATGGCGTCATAGATCGCAAGACCCGATCGCACGCTTCCGCCGGCGCTGGCGACAAATATGGTGATGGGGCGGCTGGGGTCGGTGGCATCGAGCAGGCGGATCTGCTGGCATAGGCCGTGGGCCATCGGGGTTTCGATGTTTCCCATGACGGAGAGCTCGCGACGGGCGAGCATCTCATCGTAAATGCTGGTGAGTGTGATACCTCGGGCGGATTCACGCATGGTGAGGGGGCTGATGATGGGGGAATGATTGGTGTCCATGAGGACTCCTTTCTGTTGGTTGTGTTGTGGAATAGGATTGTTGCCCGCGGAGGGGCTGGCGGGCTACAGGGTTCGTCCGAGCCTGAGATCGAGCTCGGTTGTGGGGCAGGCTGCCTGTTCGTGCGGCTCGCAAGCGCCAAGGGCTCCAAAGCGATGGAGCGTTGCGACGGGCGTGGTGTAGGCGAGCCGCAGCTGATGCTCGACAGGGGCACATCCGTCATTTTTGTAATGAGCCGCGTAGTACTGCGCGATGCTGGCGTTCATCTCGCTTCCATTGCGATGGCGCTCAAACTGGCGTCTGCAGGTCTCGATGATCTTTGCTACCGACTTGGGTGCCGTCGCGGGAACAAGGGCGAGATAGCCCTCAAATAGCTCGTTGATGCTCAGGAGGCACAGCAGGTCGATCAGCGTCCTTATGGCTGCTCCCTCGGCAGAAAAGTGCGCGGTCATGCGGTTATATCGGTTGCGGTCGACGATGGCCGCATGGGGTCTTGGAGTTTTCTGCCCCGTGGTCCCGGGCTTTTGCCGCGCCTGTGTATTGAGCTCGACGTTGCAGCGCTTGAGGCCGTCCAACGGAAGGAACAGTGCGGTGCGCAGGGTGTTCCGCTTACTTTCGAGTTCATGACGCTCGTCGGGTTCCCATTCGAGCTTGAGTTTCGTGTCGAGCGCCGTAAGCATATGGGCTAGGCAGCCTACGGTAAGAACGTACGAATCGTTGTCGCGTTTTGGGGCATAGGGGTCTGTCAGCTTGCGAATGTCGGGGTCGCCCATGATCTTTGTGCAGCGCTTCAGCAGTTGAGGGTGGTCGGCCAAGATCGTCGCGAGCGGTAGCGACGCGTAGTTCTTGATGGTCGCGGCGGCAAAGGCGGCGTCATATTCGTTTGCATATGCTCGCTCAATGCGGGCATCCAGAATGCTTTTCTTATCGCCGTCTTCAGCGTGGTGGTTTGTCATAGCTTCTCCAATCGGTTGATGTTCGTGCTGTTTGTTGATGTGTTGGTTGTCGTGAGTGATGTGCTTGCCGTGGGTGATGTGCTGACGTTGGGGTGCTATGCGGTTTTCAATGAGCCCGTGAGGCAGTTGCTGCAGGGGCGGGATGGAACGGCCCATGCAAGGCGGAAGGCATCGTGCTCAAAATCGAGACAGCAATGCCCTGGGTGCCCCACATGTGGCAGTTACCTCATTAAGTTGTCATTGCGTTTGGGGTTGTACTTTGCCGATCTTCCTTCTCTTACACGCTAAAACTCAAACTTCATATGCTCGATCTACTTAAAACCGCAACGGCGGTCTTTTTTCAACTTATATGTCGGAACGCGTCTTTGCAAGTACTTTTTTGCCTTTGTTTCAAATGGGGTGGTTTTGCAACCGTCACGCGCCACGCTATGCAAACGTGCCCCGGCTCGGATAAGATGGTGCGATCGAGTTCTACCGCGCTCACCGCAAGTAGTCTTTGTTGCTGAGATAGGTCATGGCCGAAAGGGGCCCGTATCCCAACAGATACGGGCCCCTTGCTATTTAAATGGGCATGAGGGTGTATTGAGGGGGGGGATGTCTTGCTGTCGGCATCCGCGTGCGGTGCCATTCGCTGCCGTAAATTATACGTTTACGGCTAATTTCATACCACTTGTCGGAATGCGGACGCTGTCCTTGCATGCCGGGCGTACATTGAACGTGGTTTTTCGCGTGAAACCACGAATCGGTTGTCGGCCCTGAACAAGGAGGCCCAGCATGACGCTTGCCAAACCCATCAATAAATACATCGACTATATCGATGCCCCCGAGGACACGTTTGAGCACTATGTCGAGAAGGCGTTAAAGTACAACTTTCGCTGCGTATTTGCGAACCTGCAGGAGTACGAGACGGGCCGCGCCATGCTCGAGGGCTCTGACATCATCCTTGCCGGCGCTATCGACTTTCCCCAGGGCACTATGACGCTTGAGGAGAAGCTTGCGAGGTTTGAGGAATACGCTGCGTGTGGCTTTACCGAGATTGACTACGTTTTGAATCAGGGGTCGATCGAGAACCGCGATTTTGATGCCATCGAGCGCGAGATGACTACCATTGCTGATTTTTGTCGCGCGCATGGCATCACTGACAAGGTAATCGTCGAGATGTGCAAGCTGGACGGCGACGACGCCGCCAAGCGCCGTGTATGCGAGATCGCGCTGGAGGCCAAGCCGGGATTCCTTAAGACGTCGACCGGTAGAAGCTTTGGCGGTGCTAAGCTCGAGGACGTGCGGCTGATGCACGAGGTGCTCGGCGATGCCGTGGCAATCAAGGCGGCGGGCGGTATCCATAATTACGAAGAGGCTTGCGCATTCATCGAGGCCGGCGCCAGCGCGTTAGGTGCATCGGCGGGCATCGCGATCGTCGAGGGCGCACCGACGGATGAGCGTCGCTAGCAGACGTATTTGACCTGAGCGATAAAGCTTCACGACCACACGCCGTTCATGTTCGGGACAATATGACATTTTTCCCGTTGCAAACGGAGTCGCGGTGGCTGTTCTGTATGATGACTCAGACAAGGTTATTCAATGACAGGGAGGCATATATGGCAATCAAAGCCATCGCAATGGATATCGACGGTACGCTTACCAACGATCAGAAGGTGATCAGCCCGCGTACGCGCGAGAAGCTGCTCGCGGCGCAGGAATCGGGTATTAAGCTCATCTTGGCTTCGGGCCGTCCCGCATGGGGACTACATGCTCTGGCGCAGGAGCTCGACCTTCAAAACCATGACGGTCTGCTGGTTGCCTTTAATGGCGCGCATGTGGTCGACGCTCAGACCGATGAGGTCCTTTTTGACCAGGCCATGCCGGCTGACGAGCTGCACCGTCTGATTGATCACCTGCAAAACTATGATGTGATCCCCATGATCTCGCTCGGGCGCGACCTGCATGTAGAGGACTCGTATCGCTGCATGATTACACTGCCGGACGGCTCGCAGAAGAATATCGTCAAATACGAGCGCGATGCCTGCGACCTTAAGATTCGCGAAGTCGAGAGCCTTCATGAGGTGGCGGATGCTTATCCCGTGGACAAGCTGCTGACGGCGGGCGATCCGGCCTACCTGCAGGCGCATTACGAGGAGATGTATGCGCCCTTTACCCAGACGCTTTCGGGCATGTTTACGGCCGACTGGTACTTTGAGTACACGGCGCCCGGTATCGACAAGGCCCGCGCGCTCGAGGGTGCCCTGCCCAAGCTTGGCATCGATGCCAGCGAGGTCGTATCGTTTGGCGACGGCCAGAATGACAAGTCCATGATTGAGTGGGCCGGCACCGGTGTTGCCATGGGCAACGCCGTCGATGAGGTTAAGGCAGTGGCCCAGATGGTGACCGCCAATAACAACGAAGATGGTATTGCGGTGGCGCTGGATAAGCTACTGGGTTAGAATCGCCGATTAATGCATGGTTCGGGCGCCTGCTTGCGGGCGCCCTTTTGTTAGGGAGGGTGCCGTGTCCGCGTTTCCGTTCGACG
>CAUCCR010000125.1:0-4907 GCA_958441355.1 uncultured Collinsella sp.
TTGCCGACGCCCCAGTGGGCCTCGCCCAGAGCATGAGCCTGCACGTCGCCTACAACGGCAACGGGAAGACCGAGGTCCTCGCGCAGGCGCGGCCCCAACTGAACACCGGACCAGCCGGGCATGATCTCGTTGGCATACGCGATGGCGCCCGTCTTGGGATCGACGACGCCGGCAGCACCGATACCGACGCCAAGGACCTCGACATCGGGATTCGCCTCGAGAGCAGCCTTGATGGACGCCTCGATACGCTGGAAGACGGCCTCGCCGCCCTCTTGGGCCTCGGTGGGAACCTCGGCCTCAAAAACAGGATGGGGCACACTACCGTCAGCCGGGTACTCCATGATGGCAGTCGCGATCTTAGTTCCGCCGATATCGACAGAGCAGACGTACTTGTTCTCCATGTCGCTCTCCTTAGGAGATAAAAAACAACTACAGGAAATGCGCCGTCAGGCTAGCCGTCACAGCGCGGAAAAGGTTTTCCAGGTGCCCGAGATCGCCAAGAAACCGTGTGACCATTGATCTAATGGGTCATGGCCGCACGGTTGAACGGCGAGGTCGGGTGCCCGGGGAAGCTTTACAGGAGACCGTTGTCCTGGAGGACCTTCTTGATCGCCTCGACGTTCTCGCCGGTCATGGCCTTCACCGGGCGCGGCATGGTCGGGCTGTCGAAGATACCCATGAGGTTCATAGCGGTCTTGAAGGCGCCGACGCCACCGGCATAACCCTGGACGCCCGAGGTGACATCCCAGATGTGCGAAATCTCATTGAGGCGATCCTGCTCGGCCTTGACGGTAGCCCAGTCACCAGCCTGAGCGGCCTTCCACTGACGCACGTAGCCCTCGGGCTCAACGTTGGCGAGACCCGGAACGGAACCGTCGGCGCCACCGAGGTAGGCGCCGTCGACAACAACCTCGTGACCGGTGAGGATGCTCATCGGATGGCCGTTCTTCTCGTTCTCCTGAACGAGGTAGCGGAACGAGATGTCATCACCCGAGGAATCCTTGACGCCGGCCAGAACGCCCTCGGCACCGAGCTTGGCAAGGAGCTTCCACGGGAGCTTGGTGTGGACACACACGGGGATGTCATAGGCGAAGATGGGCAGGTCGAGTTCCTCATGCAGGATGCGGAAGTGCTCCTCGACCTCGGTCATGCCCTGCAGGGCATAGAACGGGCAGGTGGCGACAAGCGCATCGGCGCCCAGCTCCTGAGCGACCTTACCGTGCTCGATCATGCGCTCGGTCTCGGTGTCGATGATGCCGACCAGAACGGGAACGCGGTGGTCGACGATACGGACGGCCTCGGAGATGATCTGACGGCGACGCTCGTCGGTGGAGAAGACGACCTCGCCCGAGGAGCCCAGGAAGAACAAGCCATCGACGCCGGCATCGATCATGCGGTTGATGCTGCGCTCAAAGGAGGCAACATCGAGCTGGTGGTCTTCGGTATCGGGAACAACGACGGGAGGGATAACGCCGGTGAATTTCTGAGTTGCCACAAGAATCTCCTTAGTTGTCTGGTGGGCAGCCCTATGCCGCCCACTCTTGTTGGCAGTGTCCAGGCCGTCTAGGCCAAAGAACACGAGTA
This sequence comes from uncultured Collinsella sp., assembly GCA_958441355.1. Lineage (GTDB taxonomy): Bacteria > Actinomycetota > Coriobacteriia > Coriobacteriales > Coriobacteriaceae > Collinsella. The sequence continues at coordinate 1,585 of CAUCCR010000125.1, forward strand.
GAACGTTTGGTTAAAAAAGTCGACGACTTCGTTTTCGAACGCATTGATGCGCTCGTGAGCGTATTTGGCATAGATGATATGTCTCCGGTCACACTCAAGACCGTTGAATACGGCAAACTGATCCTTGGGATCGCTCACGGTATCCATGAGCGATGTGCCCATGAGCACCGATCCGCGCACCCGAGACGACAGCGCCTCGAGGCCGCCAGGAAGCGGATTGGCAACCGCCGTGCAGGCGAGACCCCGCTCGTCCAGAGCAGAAACCGCCAGCGCGACTCCGCCGCCTAGACCCTCGCCCCATGCAAAGATGCGGTCGGGGTCCATGCCATCAAGATTGCGCGCCACCTTCGCCAGCGCGCAACCCCAACGGACGCGCTCGACAAAAGCGGGCGAAGAAATCCCCCGCTGCAGGTCGTCCGCACCAGCAACATCGTCATCCAGCGCGAGGACGGCATACCCCATGGCGGCAAATCTCGTCATGTGATGCCAGCCGCGCACAGGCCGATCGATATCGTGGAACATCAGGCACAGCGGCACGCGCTCAGACACTCGGGCACGACCGACAGGCTCGATCAAACGAGCGTGAATCGCATCGTCACCGAGCTCAAAGGAGACCTCCGAGTAACGGGCGCAGGGGTTAACAAAGTCAATCGCCGTAATGGCCAGGCCTTGAATCTCAAGATTCGAAGCGCATGTCTCTAAATCAGAAACATCTGCTTGGACATCACCGCGCCAGTCCCGATATTCTGCGAGCCTTGACGAAACCGTTCCAGGAATTCCCACGAGCCCGGGGACAATCAGCTCATTAACATTGCTCTCGCACTTAGACATGAGCCTCCCCTCCCTTGCAGAAAAACGGAATGATCAGATCGTCAAAATGCTGAATCTCCTCGTGGCCAAAGCCTTCAAAGAACTCATGACGCTTTTCGCAGGTCAGGTTGTTATAGACCGCAAACTGCGTCGCTGGCGGGCAGACGATATCGGCTGTGCCGGTGCCAAACAGCACGGGGCATTTGACCATAGGGGCAAAGTTCTTGGAATCGAAGTACGCCAGCTTGGCATAGGCTTCGTCAATACGAGTCGAGTCCTCGTCAAACCAGCGAGACCAATAGCGCAGGCCCTCGTAGGCAATGTCGTCTGCATCCAAATCCCAGACTAGGCGGAAATCTGACAGGAAGGGATAGAGGATGGCGGCACGATTGATAAGCTCGCTGTTAAGCGCACAGGTCGCAATGCCCAAACCACCACCCTGCGACGCGCCGTTCACAAACACACGGGAAAGATCGATGCCCTCGAGCTCGCGAACAATACGGCACAGGATGCGAATATCTTGGTGCAAGCGGACATAGTAGAGGTTGGCCGGGTCGCCGTCGATGCCGGCGACGATATGCCCGGCAACCGTTGTGCCCTCAAATCCACCAATGTCCTCGGAGGGACCTCCTTGGCCGGGGCAGTCGAGGGCGATGAGTGCCATGCCCATGCCCGCAAACGACGCCTGCTCAAACCAGCTGCGGCTTGCACCCGGATACCCATGGAACTGAAGCACCAATGGCACGGGCTCGTCCGAGACGGGTTTAAGGTACTTGGCATGCAGGCGTGCACCACACATGCCGGTATACCAGAGGTCGAAAAACTGACAGGTCGCGGAATCCGCAACCGAAGCCGCCTCAATCGCGTAGTCGAGCTCGACGGCGTCGGCCTCGGCCATGCGGTCCTTCCAAAAGAGATCGAAATCCGATGGACGGGGCATAGCGCCTCGATATTCACCAAATTGCTGTTGTAGCTCCTGAGCACTTGGCATGGCTCGTGAACCCAGCCTTTCGAAATCGCAACGGAGGTGCGCCCGGCAAGGGAACCGGGCGCACGGGAGGGAAAGCGAGGCTACTCGCCGAGCTTGGGATGCAGCAGCGACGGCGCAGCGCCGAGCAGCATCTTGGTGTAGGGGTCCTGAGGGTGCTGGAAGACCTGCTTGGCCTCGCCATGCTCGACGATCTTGCCGCCATTCATAACGATGATGTCGTCAGAGATATAGCGGACCGTCTGGATGTCATGGCTGATGAACACCATGGCCAGGCCGAGCTCCTTCTTAAGGTCGGTCAGCAGGTTCAGAATCTGCGCGCGGACCGAAACGTCCAGAGCCGAGGTGGGCTCGTCGGCGATGATGGCATCGGGGTTCAGCGACAGGGCACGGGCAATTGCGACGCGCTGGCGCTGGCCGCCCGAAAGCTGGCCGGGAAGAACCTCGGCGGCGGAGCTGGGCAGACCGGTGAGCTCCAAGAGCTCCTTGACGCGCTTCTCCTGCTCGGCCTCGGTACCCAGGTTGTGGACGCGCATGGGGTCGAGCAGTTGCTCGCGAACGACCATGCGAGGGTTGAGCGCCGTGGCCGGGTTCTGGAACACGACCGAGATGACGCGACCCATGTGGCGACGGTCCTCGGCGGTACGTTTGGTAACGTCCTTGCCCTTAAAGTAGACCTTGCCGCTCGTGGGGGCCTGCAGGCCGCACATGACGTTGGCGGTGGTGGACTTTCCGCAACCGGACTCGCCGACGATGCCGATGGTCTGTCCGGGCATGAGCTTAATCGTTACACCCTGGACGGCGTGAACCAGGTTGGGGTGCAGAATCGAGCCGGTACGGGTCCTAAAGGTGACGTGGACGTCATCAAGGAAGATGATCGGCTCGACGCCGTTGACTGCGGTCTCGCTCATCTACATCACCTCCGCGTGAGGGGTCAAACCATTTGCCTTGAGCACCTCATCGGGGAGCTCGGAATAGAAGTGCTCGGTGCCGGGCACGCGCTTGAAGACCGGACGGGTGTCCAGGCCAATGCGCGGATGGCTCGAGCGGGGCGCGAAGCGATCGCCCTTGGGGAAATCGCGCGGGCTCGGAACAGCGCCGGGCACCTGGTGCAGGCGGCTGCCGTCGTGGCTCTCGAGGGACAGAACGGAGCCCAGAAGACCGCGGGTGTACTCGTGGATCGGGTTGGTGAGCAGCTCCTTGGTGGGCGCCTGCTCGATAACCTGGCCAGCGTACATAACCGTGATGTTATGAGCGACCTCGGCGACCAGAGCCAGGTCATGCGAAACGAAGATCATAGCAAAGCCGAGCTTGGCCTGAAGATCGTTGAGCAGCTTGATGACCTGCTTCTGGACGGTAACGTCCAGAGCGGTCGTGGGCTCGTCGCAGATGACCAGCTTGGGGTCGCGGGTAAGGGCCATAGCGATCAGAACGCGCTGACGCTGACCACCGGAAAGCTCATGCGGATAGCTCTCGAGCGTACGCTCGGGGGCGAGGCCCACGAGCTCCAGGAGCTCCTCGGCGC
>CAUCCR010000126.1:0-4899 GCA_958441355.1 uncultured Collinsella sp.
GGTGTGCTTCGATCATCATCCGGCGCGCGAGGAGTTTGCCGAGCTGAGCCTGAGGCGCGTCGATGCCGCGGCCTGCGCCATGATCATCGACCGTTTCTTGGACAATTGCGGCATTGTCGCACGTGATGGCGTTGCGACCTGCCTGCTGTGTGGCTTGGTTACCGATACCGGCCGTTTTCAGTACCAAAACGCCGATGCCGCCGCGTTCCATGCGGCCTCGCGCCTGGTGGCGCACGGTGCCGATCCGGCGCGCGTTGCGCTCGAGGTCTACCAGAGCATGCGCGTTGAGTTTTTGCACCTCAAGTCCATTGTCATGGGTCGCATTAAGACGGTCGCGCATGGGCGCGTGGCGTATAGCTATGCCTACCAGAGCGACCTTGAGGCCTGCGGCGTCACCTCGGACGAGTGCGACGGCCTGGTCGATGTGGTGCGTTCGGTGATGGGCGTCGAGGTCTGCATGTTCTTAAAGGGCATTGAGGGCGATACCAAGGTGCGTGGCAACCTGCGCTCCAAGGGCGACCTCGATGTGTCCGAGATTGCTGCCAATTTTGGCGGTGGCGGGCATCATGCCGCCGCCGGCTTTTCCAACAACGGAACAATTCTCGAGACGCTCACCGTGGCACTTCCCATGCTGGCCGAGCTGGTAGGGGAGGATCCCGCTTCGGTGACCGTCGAGCTTTAACTTTTTGGATGGTACATGGCTCGTCGAACGCCTTCTCAATTGAATATGCTACTCGCCGTCGATAAGCCGGTGGGCTGCACGTCCCATGACGTGGTTTCGCAATGCCGACGCGCCCTCCATGAGCGGCGCGTCGGCCATGCCGGCACGCTCGACCCCATGGCATCTGGCGTCATGGTGGTGGGTGTGGGCCAGGCCACCCGTCTGCTGGGCATGCTCACGCTCGATACCAAAAGCTACGTCGCCGATATTTCGTTTGGCGCCGAGACCAATACCGATGATGCGGAGGGCGAGGCGGTCCGCACGGTGGCTGTTGCCAACGAGCTCCGCGATCCTGCCTATGCTCGTGAGCGCTTGGCCGCCATGCTGGGCCCGCAGATGCAGGTGCCGCCGGCGTTTTCTGCTATCTCGGTCAATGGCGTTCGCGCCTACAAGTCTGCTCGCGAGGGCAATGCGGTGGACCTACCTCCGCGCCCCGTCGAGGTCTATGCCGCCGACCTGATCGCCGTGGGCGGCGAAGGTGATACGTGTGTGTGGACCGTGGCGTTCTCGGTGAGCAAGGGCACCTATATCCGTGCGCTCGCTCGCGACCTGGGCCGCGCTTGCGATAGCGCCGCGCATATTTCCGCGCTGCGCCGCACGGCTTCCGGTGTTGTTTCCATTGGCGCTTGTCATGCGGTCGAGGAGCTTTGTCCCGAGTCCGCGGCTGGCTTTGCCCTGGATCCCATTGCGGCCCTGGGCGCCACACGTGTTGACTTGCCGGGCAATCTTGCCGACGACCTGCTCTGCGGCCGACGCATTCCCGTTGAGCGTGCGCTTGCCGATTTCGATTCCTCGAAGGCGCCGTTTGCGTTGGTGCTCGATGGGGGACTCAAGGCGCTCGCCCGCATTGAGGGGGGCCGCTTTGTCATGGAGCACGTGTTTCCGCAGGCAATCGGCGGTGTTCGATGATGTTGTCCGCTCGCGAGCTCGCGCGTGTCTTTTTCGCGGGCGAGTCGGACGAGGCTCGCATCGTTGCTGCCGATACGTTTGATGAGTGTGAGCACTTGGGTGCCGCTTCAATCGCCATTGGCGTGTTCGACGGCGTTCACCGTGGACACCGGGAACTCATCGAAGCGCTTGTCCGTGATGCCCGTGCCCATGGCTGTAAGGCGGTCGTGGTTACCTTCGATCCCGACCCGGACGTTGTGGTGAGCCCTTCGCCCGCTCAAAAATTGATGACGACGGCCGACCGTCTGCATGCCTTGGCTCAAACCGGGGTCGATGCGGTGGTGGCCGTTCCCTTTACGCCTGAGGTTGCGGCACTCGACCATGTCGGTTTTCTCGCACTGCTGTCACGCGTAGTCGACATTCGCTCGATTCGCGTTGGCAGTGACTTTAGGCTGGGTCGTGGCGGTGCTTCTGGTGTTGCCGAGATGCGCTCCTGGGGTTCCGAGCACGGCGTTGACGTGTATGGTCACGACCTGCTTTGCGAGGGCGGTGAGGCCATTTGCGCCACCCGCATTCGTCATGAGCTGGGACAGGGCCATGTGGAGCTTGCTGCTGAGTTACTCGGCCGTCCGTATATGGTGCGTGGCGGTGTTATTCGCGGCCGTCACGAGGGTTCTGGCATGGGCTTTCCCACGGCAAACTTGCAGGTTCCCAACGGCATTCAGGTGCCAGCCGATGGCGTGTATGAGGGTCTGGTGCTGGTCGATGACACCGCGTGGCCCGCTGCTGTGAACGTCGGCCTGCCGCCAACGTATGCTGACGATGCGGCATCTGCGCATCTCGAGGCTAATTTAATTGGTTATACGGGCGACCTGTACGGCGCTTCCGTTTCGCTGGCGTTTACGCGCTGGCTGCGTCCCTCGCGTGTGTTCGATTCGCTGGATGAGTTGATCGCGACCGTCGAGGGTAATATCGAGGACATTCGTCACAACTTGGGTGAGCAGGGGGTGAGCATCCGTGATTAGCGATGAGGAAAAAGACCAGGTACGCGCTGCGTCCGACCTAGTCGCCATCGTGCAGGAAACGGTTGAGCTCAAGCCCCGCGGCCATGAGTTTTGGGGCTGCTGCCCCTTTCATGGCGAAAAGACGCCGTCCTTCCACATTATTCCCGCCACGCAGGTGTGGCATTGCTTTGGCTGCGGCGAGGGTGGCGACGTCTTCACCTATATCATGAAGCGCGAGAACCTGAGCTTTCCCGAGTCAATCCGTTATTTGGCCGATCGCGCGGGTATTGAGCTGCATGACACCGGAGATCGCCGCGAGCGCGGTACCAAGCGTGCCCGAATCTACGATCTGTGCGCCGAGACCGCCCAGTTCTACCATACCATGCTTATGCGCGGTAAGGACGGCCGTCCGCGCGAGTACTTTGCCAGCCGCGGCATGGGCGGCGACGTCTGCCGCCGCTACTGCCTGGGCTTTGCGCCGGGCCGTAACGCGCTGGTGTCGCACCTGTCCCAGGCGGGTTTTACCCCGCAGGAGATGATCGACGCCAACGTTGCCGTGAGCCGCGGGCGCGGGCAGCTTGCCGACCGCTTCTACGACCGCGTGATGTTTCCCATCTTTGACGAGCAGGGTCACAACATTGCCTTTGGCGGGCGCATCATGGGTGACGGCCAACCCAAGTACCTCAACACCGCCGAGACGAGCGTGTTTCATAAAAAGCGAAACCTCTACGGCTTTAACTGGGCTAAGGAGTTTATCGTCGCGCAGGATACCGCCATTGTGGTGGAGGGATATACCGACTGCATCGCCTGTTGGGAAGCGGGGATTAAAAACGTTGTCGCCACGCTGGGCACCGCGCTCACGGAGCATCACGTCAAGACGCTCACTCGCTTTGCCAAGCGCATCGTGTATATGTTCGACGGCGATGCCTCTGGACAAAAGGCCGCCCGTCGCGCGATTCAGTTTATCGAGCAGGATTCCATGGACCTACGCTGTGTGGTGCTGCCCGACGGCAACGACCCTATGGAGTTCATCACGGCGCACGGCGGAGGGGAGCTGCAGAAACGCATTGACGCTGCCGAGCCGCTTATGGACTTTGTCTACCGTTCGCTGCAGGAGTCGAGCGACATCACCACGCCGGGCGGTCGCGCCAAGGCGCTGGAGGACGCGCTGACGCTTATCTATCCGTTGCGCGACAGCTATATGATCGACACGTACTTTATCCAGATTGCCGATCTGCTGGGTTTGGATCTGGAGACCGTGCGCGCGAGCTCGGGCCGTGTGTTTCGCGATGTCGCCAAGCGCGAGGATGTGGAACGACGTCGTGAGCAGAACTATGAGCGCCAGCGGGCACAGGCTGAGCGGTCCGGTAGCGCGGGCGGTCGGACGTCGGGTTCTCGCGATGCCGGTCGCGGTGCTTGGGCATCGGGCGCGACGCCGCCGGTGTCCGCGCCGGTCGAAGAAGAGCCGTACGACTACGTCCCGCTTGATGCCTACGGTGCCGCGCCCGTGGAGGTCGTCGAAGATCTTCCGCCGATCGATGTGCCTGATGGTATGTGCGCTGTGCCTGCGGCTGACGGTTCGGGCGCACCGGCTGCGGCGGCGCCGATGGTTCTTACCGATCTTGAACGCAAGTCCTTGGCAGGGGAGCGCGAACTGTTGACGATGCTCACGAGCTACCCCGACCTGTTCCGCACGTATGCCGACCGCATCTGCTCCATCGAGTGGGTTGACCCACGTCACGAGTCCATCGCGTGGGCCGTTCTGGCAACGCCGCCGGGAACCGATCCTGCAGCCTGCATGGATGCGGCGCGCTCGGTGTGTCCCGATGCGGCAACGCTTGTGAGTGCCGGGCGCATCTCGGCGACGAGCAAGCACCCCACCGAGACGAACATCGTGTTTATGCTCGATACGCTCGAGCTCTACACCATCAAGCGCCGCATGCGTGCCGCACAGGCCAAGCTGCGCCAGGACCGTTCACTCGATGATGAGGCCCGTCGCGCGCTGACCGTGCAGGCCGCGCAGGATTCGCAGCGTCAACGCGAACTACAAAAGTCGATCGGCGGCGTGGCGGACCCGTTCCGTTTGATCGGCCTGGAGGCCGCAGGCACCGAACAAGCCTAGATGTTGTGGTCAACCAGCGTATTCTCGCCTATATCCAGTCCTCTTTTTGGGTATAGACGTCAATGTGTGTGCTAAAGTATTGAGTCCTGTGGACTATGAAGGGAGAATCTGTGCCAAAAAAGACTGAGAGCACGGGTACTGGGCTGGAATCCTACGTTGCAAAG
>CAUCCR010000127.1:0-4875 GCA_958441355.1 uncultured Collinsella sp.
AGAGCGATATTACCCGACATGCCATCGGCAACGACGACATCGAAGTTACCTGAGGTGAGGTCGGTGCCCTCGCAGTTACCAACAAAGCCGGGAACGGCGGCCTTCATAGCAGGGAAACAGGCCTTGGTAAAGTTGGAGCCCTTCTCATCCTCGGTGCCATTGGCAAGCAGGCCCACGCGAGGATGCTCGATGCCCAGGACGACGCGGGCATAGGCGCTACCCATCTGGGCAAAACGCACCATGTCATCGACCTCCACATCGGGGTTGGCACCCATGTCGCACAGCACCGTCAGACCGCCGGCGCGATTGGGCAGCGCATTGGTCAGACAGGGGCGCACCGGCTGCTTCTTGCCTTCGGCCTGATACCTAAACGGCGTCACATAGGCGGTGGCGGCGGCGGTCATGGCACCGGTGGAGCCGGCGGAGAAGAACGCATCCGCGTTGCCCTTCTTAATGGCGCGGCAAGAAAGCACGATCGACGACTTACGCTTGGTCATCACGGCGCGAATGGGATCGTCATCCATGGCGATAACGTCAGGCGCCTCAAGGGCCTCAACACGTGCATGGGAAGCTGCAAAGGGATTGACGATTTCGGCGGGACCAGCTGCCAAGACCTCGATATCGGGATCGGCGGCAAGCGCAGCTTCGATACCATCGAGAACAACCTGAGGTTTCTCGTCTCCGCCCACAACGTCTACACAAACGCGAACGTTACTCATATACATGCTCCTTATACAAAAATGGCCGACTCATTGAGCCGGCCATTGTGGTTCCAGTTGGAACGGCATCGCATCCAGAGTATACAGTTACTCGGTAACGATAACCTCGCGGTCCTTGTAGAAACCGCAGCTGGGGCACACGTGGTGCGGGAGCTTGACAGCGCCGCAACGGGGGCACGTGGACTGAGCCGCAGCCGAGATCTTCATGTTGGCGGAACGACGGGTGTGAGTGCGGATACGACCCTGCTTTTGTTTAGGTACGGGCATAGTGACCTTCCTTATGAACTATCCAGTGTGGCGATTACGCGCAAGTAGCGATACTACCACAGTTTTACTCGTCAAGCTTGAGATTCTTCAATGCTGCAAATGGATTTTCCGTGGCAGCGGCCCATTCGGCCTCTGCTTGAGCGGCGCAATCGCATTGCTCGACGTTGAGATTGATGCCGCACGTGGGGCATAGGCCGCGACAATCGGGCTTGCACAGGACAACGAACGGCGTGTCCATGACGACCGCGTCGTTGATGGGCTCACCCAGATCGACGATGCGATCCTCGCCCAGTAACTCGTAGCCGTCCTCGTAAGCCTCGGGGTCCTCGGGCTCGTTAAAGAGATAGAATTCCTCAATCTCACCGGCGATATCAAACGAAGCGGGCTCAAGGCAACGGTCGCACTCACCGGTTGCGTGCGCGCGGACCATGCCCGTAAGCAGAACACCGGTGCCGGCATTGGTAAAGACCACGTCGTAGTCAATGCCGTCCTGCAGCTGGTACTCCTTCTCGCCCACCGTATAGGCGGCGACATCGACCTTACCGGTCAGCGGATACGAGTCTCCGGGAAACTCAAGCTGCTCGGAAAGATCGACGGTAACGTTCGGGAACTCGGCCATTACCACTGACCATTCTGCTGGGCGGCACCCTCGTTAAGCTGCTGGCGACAACGGGTGACGGTGCCGGTCAGGCTCTTGAGATTCTCCTCGAGGTGCGTAAAGACCTGCTCGGCGTAATCCTCGGCGGCATAGCGCGTCTCGCGCTCATACTGCTGGGCACGGTCGCGGATGTCGTCGGCCTGCTGCTGCGCTAAGCGGACGATCTCCTGCTCACCGGCAATGGTGAGGGCCTGCTGTTGAGCATCGGCGATGATGGAATCGGCCTGAGCGGCGGCGGAAGCCATAAGCTCCTCGCGCTCCTTGAGGATACGGCGGGACTTCTGCCATTCCTCGGGATAGCTCATGCGGATCTCGTCGAGGATGTTAAAGAAGACGTCGGCGTCGATAACCTTCATCTGGGCGTTCTTGCCGAACGGCGTCTTAGCCTCTTCGATGAGCCCCTCGAGCTCGTCGACAAGACTCACGATCCTGTCGCCAGGAAAATTCTCGCCCGGCATCCGGTCTCCTTTCATAGGTAACATATCATCGTGTTAGTTTACCACATGCCACCAGGCATTAAAAAACGTCACGAAAAGCGATGTTTAAGCGCCTTGACCACATTGGGCGGAACAAAATTAGAGACGTCGCTACCGAGCGAGGCAATCTGGCGAACCACCGAGCTCGAGATATAGCCGTACTGCGGCGCACTCATGACAAAGATGGACTCCAGCTCGCTATCCAGGCGGTAGTTGAGGTCGGCCTGCTGCAGCTCGTACTCAAAGTCGGTCATGGCACGCAGACCCTTGACCACGGCTCCTGCTCCCTGTTCGCGGGCAAAATCGACCAAGAGGCCGGTGAAGGGCAGCACCTCGACGCCGTCAATATCACCGAGCGCTTCACGGGCCAGCGCTACGCGCTCATCGAGCATAAACGTGGTGCCGACGCCGTTTTTGCCCTGCGACTCGGCAACGGCCACGATCACGCTGGGAAAGATGCGGCGGGCGCGGCGGATAACGTCGATATGGCCAAACGTGATGGGATCGAAGGTGCCCGGGACGATTACGCGGTTGATGGTGTCATTCATGGGCGTCCTCCGTGGGTGCGTCGTTATCGTTGCCATCATCTTCGCCGTTGCCAACCCAGCGCAGCAAGTCAACCGAAGTTATGCCGTAGCGCTTCTCGCGCACGGTCTCAAAACCGGTCGGGTGAGCGCCCGTATCGGCCGCGGCGTGCTCAAAGAGCGCGTAGGCGCCCGGCGCCAGCAAGCCTTGCTGAGCTAGGTTTTGCAGCAGCTCCTCGACCGGCTCGGAGCCAAAAGCATAGGGCGGGTCGAGCAGGACCAAGTCGAAGGGACCGCCCGGCACGCGGCCGCGCGAGGCGCTCGCCAGCACGTCACCCGTCACCACGCGCCAACGCGCACGGTCATGGCAGAGCGACTCGATATTCTTGGTAATCAGACGAGCAGCGTTGCGATCGATCTCGAACGTGGTGAGCGAGCGGGCACCACGCGAGAGCATCTCGATGCCCAAGGCGCCGGAGCCGCCAAAGGCATCCAGCACGCGGACCTCGTCCAGATCGAAGTCGAATGCCGACATGACCATAGATGCGCACGCCTCGCGCACGCGATCGGTCGTGGGGCGGGTGACATCGCGACCACGGGGCTCCTCGATCTTACGACCGCGCCATTCGCCGCCGATGATTCTCATCCTCCGCTGACCTCCTTAAAGATGTGCCGATACCGCATGGCGACTGCATCGCGCAAGGGACGCGTCGCCACGGAGTCAAGGTTGCAAGCATACCGCAAGAGCTCGACCGCGTCCAAATGGGCCCACTCGATCAATTCTTCGTCGGCATCGAGGTCAACAAAACGCAAGGTCACGCCGCCATGCTGGCGGTAACCCAGGATTTCGCCCTCGTGGCGCAGACGCAGGTCCATCTGGGCGAGCGTAAAGCCGTCCGAGGTCTTCTCGAGCGACTGGAGGCGGTCTTGTGCCGTCGACGCGCCGCCGTTGCCCTTGGAGTGCGTCATGACCAGGCACGTTCCCGACACGCTGCCGCGACCTACGCGCCCGCGCAGCTGGTGCAGGGCCGCCAAGCCAAAGCGCTCTCCATTCTCGATGACCATGACGGTGGCGTTGGGCACGTCAACGCCCACCTCGACCACCGTGGTCGAGACGAGCACATCGATCTCGCCACGCTTAAAGGCATCGATGACCCGGTCCTTCTCCCCCGCCGGCATGCGGCCATGAAGACGCTCGATGGTAAGCCCCGGCAACGCAAGGCGCAGTCGGTCGAGCTCGGTTGCCGTATCGTGCAGCGGCACAGGCACGGTCACGCGGCCTTCGTCGTCGCGAGCGATGCCGGGTACGTCTTCGAGCTCATCGGCCGAATCGCTCGGCTCCACGAGCGGACAGATCACGTAGGCTTGCTGCCCCTTATCGTGCGCCTCGCGAATGGCGCCATAGGCCAGGTCGCGACTCGACTCGGTGAGGACGCGCGTCGTCACGCCGGCACCCGGAACGGGACGATGGCGGATGATGCTCGTATCCAGGTCGCCGTACACCGAAAGCGCCAGCGTGCGCGGGATCGGCGTGGCAGTCATGACCAACAAGTCGGCACCCGGGCCTTTTGCGCGTAGAGCGTTACGCTGGCCCACGCCAAAGCGGTGCTGCTCGTCGATCACCACAAGCGACAAATGCTTGAACGTGACGTTCTCCGAAAGCACCGCATGGGTGCCAAAGAGGACATCGAGCTCGCCGGACTGCAGCTGCTCATGGATCCGCTCGCGCTCGGCCGCCGGAGTGGCACCCGTCAGAAGCGCCCAGGACATGCCGGTCTGCGAGAGCAGAGGGCCGGTCTTATCGGCATATTGGCGCGCCAGCACGCCCGTGGGCGCCATAACGCAGGCCTGCGTGCCGCTATCGGCAGCCACAGCCAGCGCGCAGGCGGCAACGGCGGTCTTACCGGTACCGACATCGCCCAGCAGCAGACGGTTCATCACGCGCCCGCCATCGCACATATCGTGCAGGATATCTTGGAACGCGGCCTCCTGCTCGTCGCTCAGCGAAAACGGAAGGGCCTGTTTAAGCGCGCCCAGATGCTCGCCCGCGGTGTGGGCATAGGGCACCACATCGACCAGGCCACCGTCGTTGCGCAGACGCAGCGCCAGCTGCAGGTAGAGGCACTCCTCGTAGGCAAGACGCCGGCGTGCGATGTCGCGCTCAGCCATGCTCGAGGGAAAGTGGATCGAACGCAACGCGCGGGCATTGCTCATGAGCTTCCGCTTTGCGC
>CAUCCR010000128.1:0-4777 GCA_958441355.1 uncultured Collinsella sp.
TCATGGACTCCGCTGAGCTTCCTTCCGAGGAGGAGCAGTTCAACGCCTACCGTAAGGTCGCCAGCGCGCTCAAGGGTGCTCCGGTCATCATCCGCACGCTCGATGTGGGTGGCGACAAGGAGATTCCGTATCTGCACATGGTCAAGGAAGACAACCCCTTCATGGGCTTCCGCGCCGTGCGTTACTGCCTAGCTAATCCCGACCAGTACAAGGTCCAGCTCCGCGCTCTGCTGCGCGCTAGCGCCTTCGGTGACGTCAAGATCATGATCCCGCTCGTCACCTGCGTCGAGGAGGTCTTGGCTGTCAAGGAGCTCGTCGAGCAGTGCAAGGCCGAGCTGACCGAAGAGGGTCGAAAGTTCAACGAGAACATCGAGGTCGGCATTATGGTCGAGACGCCCGCCGCTTCGCTGCTCGCAGACCGTCTTGCCGAGGTCGCCGACTTCTTCTCCATCGGCACCAACGACCTGATCGGCTACACCATGTGCGCCGACCGTGGCAACGACACCATCTCCAACCTGTACCAGGTGTACTATCCCGCCGTGCTCCGCTCGCTCAAGAACATCATCGAGAGCGGCGTGAAGGCCGGCATCATGGTCGGTATGTGCGGCGAGGCCGCTGCCGATCCGCTGCTCGAGCCGCTGCTGATCAGCTGGGGCCTGGAGGAGTTCTCGATGAGCGCTCCGTCGATCCTGCGCGCCCGCAAGACCATCAGCCAGTGGACCAAGGCCGAGTGCGACGAGCTCGCCGAGAAGGCGCTCGCCTGCAACACCGCCGCCGAGGTCAAGGCACTGCTCGAGTCCGCAGCTCGCTAATTTGGTATCAGAGGTAACCGCGTGGTTGGAATGGGCCGGCCACGCGGCCCTCACATATACAGGGGGTACTGTAAATGTTCTACACGCTAACCGCTAACCCGGCTGTCGACATGACGGTTTCGAGCTCTCCGCTCGAGCCCGACGAGAACGTCCGCACCGGCTCGGCCAGCTACACGGCTAACGGCAAGGGCCTCGACGTGTCCTTCGCCTTTAAGAAGATGGGCGTCGACACCGTCGCGCTCGGCTTCTTCGCCGGCTTCACGGGCAAGTTCATCGTCGAGGAGGTTATGAACCTGGGTTGCCTCTGCCGCCCGGTCTGGACCGACGGTATCACGCGCATTAACACCTACGTCAACGATGGCCAGCACGAGTACGGCATCCTGAACCCGGGTGCTCCGATCACGCCGCAGCACCAGGAGGAGCTCTACAACATCCTGGACACCGCGGGCGATCTCGAGTGCCTGATCGTTTCCGGCTCCGTGCCTCCCAAAGCTACGCCTGACTTCCTGGCTAAGGTTATGGAGCACGCTCAGGCTCGTGGCGCCGATGTCGTCTTGGACCTGTCCTCCGACAAGCTCAAGGAGCTCGCTCACAAGAAGCCTCTGCTCATCAAGCCGAACCATCACGAGATGAAGGCCATCTTCGGCGTGCCGGTCGACACCGACGACGAGGTCCGCGTTGCCATGAAGATGGCTCACGACGCTGGCGTTCAGAACGTGCTGCTCACCCGTGGTAGCCGCGGCGACGCTTACTTCTCCAACGGCGAGGACATCTGGTACGCCAAGCGTGAGTTCAACATCAAGCTGGTTTCTTCCGTCTGCGCCGGCGACTGCACCCTCGCTGCGTTCCTGCACAAGTGGTACAGGGATCGCGACAACGTCGAGGAGGCCATGAAGCTCGCTATGGCCACCGGCGCCAACGTTGCCGAGTCCGTCGGCATCGGCGACTTCGGTCACGTCGACGAGTACAGCAAGCGCGTTGCTGTCCGCAAGCTCGATCGTCAGTAATTGAAACGCGACATATTCGTGCGCATGTGGCGCCCCGGTTTCGGCTGGGGCGCCTTTTTGTTCCGCCACGGGGGAGAGGTGTCCCGCCGTGCTTCATCGCTTCCACACCGTTCGCCGAGTTGTCCTAGCCTTTTAACGATGCGTGGAATATACTTTCATTAACACGTTGCTTCGTGAAAGGAACATTCATGATTTACACGCTCACTGCAAATCCCGCCATTGACTACAACATCGCCTGCGACGGCCTTACTCCCAATACCGTCACGCGTACCCGCAATGCCGTCTACACGCCCAACGGCAAGGGCCTCAACGTCTCGTTTACGCTTGACCACTATGGTGTCGACACCACGATCCTGGGTTTCTTCGCCGGCTTCTCGGGTGAGTTTATCGTTAAGGGCGCCGAGGCCCTGGGCGTGCCCGTCAAGCCCGTGTGGACCGACGGTATTACGCGCGTCAATGTGTTCCTCAACGCCGGTCCCGACACCGAGTACAACATGGTCAATGCCGGTGCCGCCATCAATGAGGCCAACGAGCAGGAGATGTTTGAACTTATCGATTCGCTCGATGACATGACCTGCCTGGTCATCAGCGGCTCGCTGCCTCCCAACACTTCCGAGGGCTTCTTGGCCGAGGTCCTGCGCCGTGTCAAGGCCAAGGGGGCTGAGTTCGTCCTCGACATCTCGAGCCATCAGCTGGCAGACCTCATTGCTCTGGAGCCACTGCTGATCAAGCCCAATGACGACGAGCTGCTTGACATCTTTGGCATCAAGGTGAGCGGTGGCGACGACGAGTCCGTCAAGGGCGCTATGGCCGAGCTGCACGCCAAGGGCGCCAAGAACGTGCTGCTGACCCTTGGTGGCGCCGGTGCGTACTTCTCCAACGGCGAGCATATCTGGTTTGCCAACCGCACCTTCGACGTCAAGCTGCTGTCGACTGTGTGCGCCGGCGATTCCTCGCTCGCTGCCTTCCTGTCCGTGTGGCACGACGCCCCCGAGCGCGTCGAGGACGCCCTGCGCCTTTCGATGGCCACTGGCGCCAACGTGGTCGAGTGCCCCGGTCTGGGTGATTTTGCCAAGGTGGACGAATATAAGAAGCACATCGAGGTTCGCCAGGTCTGCTAGTTCCGGCACCTTGTCTGAATAGTTTGATTATTTCGCATCCGTCTTAGACTAGGACGGATGCGTTTTTGTTTATCGGACTTGCGTGTGCAGTGGAGGCTGTTTCTTGCTAGACTTCTTGCAGACGCAATCGATAGCCAATTTGATAGTCGCAGGAGGCCATAGGCATGTGCAATGTTTCGCTCAACGGTACTCAACCGTCCGATGCGTCCCTGCGCGTCCTGCGCGCGCTTGAGGCGGCTGGTCTTGAGGCTTGGTACGTGGGCGGTTGGGTGCGCGACGCCCTGATGGGGTACCCCAGCCACGATGTTGATATGTGCTGTAGCGGCCTGTGGCAGGAGTCCAAAGCGGCGCTCGAGGCCGCCGGCATCGCGGTTGTGGAGTCGGGCATTAAATTTGGCGGAATCACGGCTATTTCCGATGGCGAGCGTATCGAGGTCACCACGTACCGTCTGGATGGCTTTTACACCGATGGTCGTCATCCCCAGAGTGTGGAGCGTGCCGCCTCGCTCGAGGACGATCTGGCGCGCCGCGACTTTACCGTCAATGCCATGGCCTGGCATCCCGAGCGCGGGCTTGTCGACCGCTACGACGGCCAGGGTGACTTGGAGCGCAAGCTGATTCGCGCTGTCGGCGATCCCAAGCGTCGCTTTAACGAGGACGCCCTGCGCATGCTGCGTGCGGTGCGCTTTGCCTGCCGTCTGGACTTTATGATTGAGCCCGAGACCAAGCGTGCGCTTGCCGAGTGCGCGCCGCTGCTCGATGCCGTGGCGCGTGAGCGTGTGGGTATTGAGCTCGAGGGCATTCTTTCGACCGGTCATGGGGGAGACGCGATGCTTCGCTATCCCGAGCTCATCTGTGCCGCTGTGCCCGAGTTGGCAGCGGGTCGCGGGTTTGATCAGCGCAGTGTCTATCATGCGTTTAACGTCTACGTGCATATCGCCCGTGTGCTGACGGTGGCGGGGGAGCTCGCGCTGTGTGACGGCGTCGCGCCCTCGTCGAGCCTTATGTGGGCGGCGTTTTTGCACGATGTGTCCAAGCCCGAGTGCTTCACGGTCGACCATGCCGGTAGCGGACACTTCTACGGTCATCCCGAGCTCGGCGCCAAGAAGGCGCGCGTCATTATGGATCGCCTGGCGCTCTCGCACGACTTGGTGCGCGACGTGTGCCTGCTCATCAAATACCATGACAAGCCGCTGCGCCCCGAGCGCTCCTGTCTGCTCAATATGATGCGCGCGCTTTCGGGTGAGGGCGTCGACACGGCCCGCCTGATTGACGAGCTCATGGACCTTAAGCGTGCCGACACACTTGGCAAGGCCCCGTCGTGCTTCTATTACGTTGAGACGATTGAGGAGATGCGCGCGATGGCGCACGAGCTGCTGAGGGCGGGGGAGCCCTATACGCTCAAGATGCTCGCCATCAACGGCGGCGACTTGATCCGTGCTGGAGTCAAGCCCGGGCCGGAACTGGGGCAGCTTCTCAACTCCGCCCTCGACGCCGTGATCGAAGACAACATTTCCAACGAGCGCGAAGCTCTTTTGGTCCATCTCAACTTGAATTAGCTACCCTGTTTACCTGCGTGTTCCATAACCTGTCGACAATTTTTCGGCAATTTGGAATTTCTTCTTGCGCTGACGTTTTTTGTCCCGTAATATATTTCCACGCAGCACGTCAGTGCAGATGTCATGTGGCCCGTTCGTCTAGCGGTTTAGGACGCCGCCCTCTCAAGGCGGAGATCACCAGTTCGAATCTGGTACGGGCTACCATTTCTTTTCTGCTGAGGCTTATGGCCCGTTCGTCTAGCGGTTTAGGACGCCGCCCTCTCAAGGCGGAGATCACC
>CAUCCR010000129.1:0-4755 GCA_958441355.1 uncultured Collinsella sp.
ACAGGAGGCCACTTAATGTGGCCTCCGTCGTGAGCAGGACTGTAGAGCAGGAAACCTAAGCCGGTGTCCCCACTCTCCCGGGGCCGAACGCCCTAGTTGTTCAGCATGCGGTCGAAGCTTCCCGAGTCGCCATCCCGATAGTCTGCGGTCATCAGAATCTCCTGCGGAATGCGCCCGCCCTCGCGCAGCACGTTGCGGAACTGCACGCGCGTGACCATGGGCAGATCTTTGATCGTCGCTGCCAGGTTCTGCGGCACACCCTGGTTGGCAGCCGCGGGCTCGCACTCGCCGCCGGCCTTCACGCGACGCTTATGCTCGGCGAGCATAGCGCGATACATGCCGGCATGCAGGCGAATCTCAACCACATTGGCATTGCGAGTCTGCTCGACGATGCGCGCGCCCTCGCGATCGATATCGCCCACGTAGTAGACGTAGTTAAAGCGATAGCCAATCTCGGCCAGATAATCGTCCAGGGCATGCGAGACGCTCGCCTTGCATCCGCCGCCAAAAATCACGCCGCCCACCTTGATGCCAAAGAGCTTGGCGTGCTTGCGGCCACGCAGCAGCTTGACGATCTCGTCGTAGGTGTCCAGGTTCTCGACCATAATGAACGGCTTGTCGGCGCCCAGCGTAAAGAAGCCCGTAAAGTGCACGGGGCGATTGGGGGCGACCTTGATCGCCTGCATGCTGATGCCCTTTTCGGTCATACGCCGAATCAAGCGCTCGCCGTGCTTGCCGTCAAAGGCCTTCTCATCGTTAAAAATCTGGTAGGCGCGCTGGCGACGTGAAGCGACCGGCGTGTCGGCACCGCGATTCTGCTCAATCCAAGCCTGGATGATCGCAATCTCCTCGGCAATCTTGCGGTTGGACATCTCGTTGTGCTGAGTGCGCTGCGGAGCCTTTTTGCCGTCCTTGCCCTCGACCTTAACGATTTGAGTCTGTTGCTCCTTAATCTTGGAGAGCGCCATTGGCGTGGGAACGACCTTGAGCAGCTGCCTGCCCAGGACACGGGCCAGAGCAAACGCCGAAACCTCGCCATGAGCGGGCTGCTCAGGCTGCTGGGCGGCCGCATCGTTTGCAGTCGGTTTGGGCTGCGCCTGGGATTTGTGCTTGGAATCTGCCTGAGCTTTGCGCTCTTGCTTTGGCGCGGACGAGCTCTTTTGCGAACGTTCAGGCTTGTCCCCCTTCGCCGGCTGGCGCTTGGGCTGCTCCACCGGGGTCTCAGCCTTCACATCCTTGTTTTGCGTTGTCGCCTTCTCGGCCACGGTTTCGGCATTTGAGCCACGTCCGCCACGGTGACGACGACGGCGGGACTTGCTCGAAGCGCTCTCCCCCGCCTGTTTATCAGCGGACTGTTGAACTTTGACCTCGGTGTCAGCCGCAGGCTGCGACTCGGAAGGTTGCTGCTCGCGAGCCGCCGGCTCAACGGTTTTCTCGGTTTGTTCGGCCTTATCGGCCTGAGCGGTCGAAGCCGGCTCGCCCTTCTCCTGACGCTTTACGGGATACGCGCGCCCTGCAAAACCGCGGCCGGGACGACACGAACCCGGAGCCCTCTTGGCAGACTCCTCAACATCGTCTGCAACCTCGGAAGGCTCTTCAACCTCACGCGCGACATCCTGCTGCGCAGCCTTGAAGTGAGCACCGCGACGACGCTTGGGCTCTTGGGCCTCCACGGGCTTTTGTTCCTTCGCGGGCTTCTGCGACTCAGCGGCAACCTCGGTCTCAACAGCCTCAGCATCCGTCTCACCCTTTCGAGCAACGGCGCGACGGAAGCGCTCCTGCTGGGCGCGGCGCTGCGTATCGCGCTTGCCACCCCCGCCAAAACCGCCGCGTCCTGCCTTGGCCGTAAAGGCACGCACGACGTTCTCATCGAGCAACTCATCGGTATCGACATGCTCACGCGGAGCAGCTTCTTCCACAGCAGGCACGTCAGCGGAATCCTCGACGACAAAACCCTCGACGGACTCGGCAGGCTGCTCCTGGGCAACGCGGATCTCGGCATTGATGGTATAGAACGCCGGGCGCCCGTTAATGCCGCTACCCTCGATCTTGGTCACGATCTTTGCCGCGATAAGCTCATCGCGCATCGCCTTGGTGTCGCACTCCTTATCGACGGAGCGGAAAATCTGCGCCAGCGCGCTCGACTTAATCTTGAGCGCCTTGCGGCAGAGCAGGTCGTAGGCAACCAGCTTGGCGCGCTCAGCAGAAAGCGACGTCTGGCTGCTCAGGCGCTCAGCCAAAGCATCGACATTGTTTTGATTATCGGAATATACCGTCTTGGCCACGGGGCCCCTTTCATATGTACACATATACGTCTATATGGTACAACGCACGCCCTTATCCACGCAAAACATCTGCGAGAACACTCGAGCGTCACCCGCTTTCGCATGAAAAAAAAGACCGAGTCCGCGTCGTTGCGGACCCGGTCTTTCCGAGTCATATGGATGAGAGATTCAACCCGTCCGACCGACTAGGCCTTGACGGCCTCGGCGTCGGCAGGAGCCTCAGCGGCAGCGGCGCGACCGTACTCGGCCTTGCCCATATCGGACCACTCGGGCTCCTCATCAGGCATGGAGCCAACCTCCTTGCCGAAGAACTCCTTGAGGCAGTTGACGGCGACGATGAGGCCCAGGACCATCAGCAGGACGGCAAAGACGAGCTGCAGGCCCTTGGTGGCGGCGACGGAGACGGCGGCCGTGGTGGCGGTAGCCGGGATGGTACCGAAGAAACCGTAGGCCTGGACGGCGGCCATGCAGCCCATGGCGCTCTGGACCAGCGAGGTGAAGGTGCAGCAGAGCAGGAAGACGACGGGCACGTAGAGCATCCAACCCTTGCGGCCGGTGCACTTGCAGAACACGGCGAGGGTGATCATGGTCATGCCGCCGAGCAGCTGGTTGGAAGCACCAAAGAGCGGCCAGATGTTGGCATAGCCACCAAAAGCGAGGGCGAGACCAGGAAGCAGGGTGACGACCGTGGCGAACCAGGGGTTGCCGAGGACCTTCATGTAGCCGGCCTTGGACTCGATGGCCAGGGCATCGTTGGTCTGGGCAAAGAACTCGGAGAACGAGGTGCGAGCGATGCGGGCGACGGCATCGAGCGAGGTCAGGGCCAGAGCGGAAACGTTCATGGTCATGAATACGGTTGCGAGCGTGCCGTCAACACCGAAGGCCTGCATACCGCGGGAGATGCCGGCGGCGAAGATCTGGAACGGGGTGGAAGCGACACCGGCGTTGAGGGCGCCGGTACCGGCGGTGTTCATATCGGAGAACATGATGCCGGCGACGATGAT
The DNA here is from genome assembly GCA_958441355.1 of uncultured Collinsella sp. Lineage (GTDB taxonomy): Bacteria > Actinomycetota > Coriobacteriia > Coriobacteriales > Coriobacteriaceae > Collinsella. The sequence continues at coordinate 3,290 of CAUCCR010000129.1, forward strand.
GGCAAGGATGCCGACGAAGGACTCGACGATCATGGCGCCGTAACCGACCTTGACGGCGTCCTGCTCCTTCTCGACCTGCTTAGAAGAGGTGCCGGAAGAAACGAGGCTGTGGAAACCGGAGAGAGCACCGCAGGCAACGGAGACAAACAGGACCGGGAACATCATGCCAGAGGCAGTGGAGAAGCCGGTGAAGACCGGAGCGGTGATGGTGGCCTGGCCGTTAACGCCCAGGACGACGATGCCGAGGACAGCGCAGACGATCATGACGATCATCATGATGGAAGTGAGGTAGTCACGCGGGGTCTTGAGCATCTGAATGGGCATAGCGCCAGCGAAGACCAGGTAGACCATGACGACGGCGAACCACTGGAACTTATCCAAGTAGACCGGGAACTGCATACCGACGGCGAACATGAGAACCATGAGGACAACGCCGGTGACGAACTCGGCAGCGCCGGTGAGGTTGAACTTCTTCTGAGCCCAACCAAAGGCGATAGCGACGAAGGTGAACAGGATGGAGATGGTACCAGCGCAGCCGGCGGCATAGGACTTGGTGAAGTCGATGGCACCGGTAGCAGCACCAGAAGCGTCAACGGCCGGGGTGAACATGAACGTCTTGCAGACCATGTCGGTGAAGGCGGCGATAACGATGATGCAGAACAGCCAGCAGAACAGCAGGAACAGGCGACGGCCGGTCTTGCCGATGTACTTCTCGATGAGCTGAGCGAGCGACTTGCCGTTGTTCTTCATCGAAGCGTACAGGGCACCAAAGTCGTGGACGGCGCCAAAGAAGATGCCGCCGACGAGGACCCAGAGCACGACGGGCAGCCAGCCAAAGGCCATGGCGACGATCGTACCCGTGACAGGGCCAGCACCGCAGATCGAGCTGAATTGGTGCGAAAACGCGGTGAAGGCGGAGACGGGCGAGAAGCTGTTGCCGTCCTTCATGCGCTTGGCCGGCGTGAGGGCCTCTTTGTCAACGCCCCACTTGTTGGCCAGCCAGCGGCCGTAGCCCAGATAGCCGCAGGCGAGCACCGCCGCGGCCACAACCATGAGCAAAACTCCGTTCATTACATTTCCTCCTCTAAAAAGAACTTCCTAGACATAAAAAAAGAGGGCCGTCGGTTGCGCTCGACGGCCCTCATCTTCATCAGCCGCCCGTTATCGTACGGGCTAGCTGTATGTGCTAACCCGCATCAGATAATTACTACGCTGATAATGTTTAGCTGATGCGTGAACATGTCTAAGAAATCCTCTTCAATCATGATGCGAACGATCCGTGCGTGTTCACATCCCCCAGTGGTTGAAAAGGAGTATGAAACTTTAGTTGCCTAAAGTCAACGCAAATTTGTAATGAATTTTCAACTTTTTTTGGATTTCTCGGTATAAAACGCCACTGACCTCGGACTTTACCCCACGACAGTTTTTGCATGAGAGATACCCCTGAGAGCCGTGGGGGCCGGGCG
>CAUCCR010000130.1:0-4746 GCA_958441355.1 uncultured Collinsella sp.
CGACCTGGGAACGGTGTCGTCGCGACTGGTGTTGGCCCAGGTCGAGGGCGGGGCGATCGTGGAATCGTCCAAGCATACCGAGATTACCGATCTGGGCGAGGGCGTGGACGCGACGGGCCGCTTTTGTGAGGCGGCCGTCGAGCGCGTGCTCGCTGCGTGCCGCATGTTTGTGGACGAGGCGCGCGACTTTGGCGCCGCGTGCATCTGTACCACGTGCACGAGCGCCGCGCGCGATGCGTCCAACGCCGCGCTGCTGCTGGACGGCCTGCGCGATTTGGGGCTTGAGCCACAGGTGATTCCGGGCGAGGTCGAGGCGCGTCTGACATTTTTTGGCGTGGCGCACGACTTTGCCGGTGAACGCATTATCGTCGCCGATTCGGGCGGCGGCTCCACGGAGCTCGCGACGGGCGTGTACGCGCCGGAGCGCGGGGTCTTTGCGCTGGAGGGAACGCGCTCGCTGGACATCGGTTGCCGTCGCGTGACCGAGCGGTTTTTCTCTGCGCTGCCGCCGTCGACGAACGAGCTTGCGGTTGCCGCCGCGTGGGCGGGCGAGCAGTTCTCCGCCTATTTTGAGGGCCTGCCTGTCGACTTTGAGCGCGCCGAGCGCCTCGTCGCGGTGGGCGGTACCGTCACCACGCTCGTGGCGCTGGTCCACGAACTGGAGCCGTACGACTCGAGCTTTGTGCACCTGCGCGAGCTTTCGATGGAGCAGATCTCGGCCGCCATCGATCGTATATCTACGCTGGATGTGGAGGGTATCGCTGCGCTGCCGGGCGTGCAGCCCAAGCGCGCGGGCGTGATTCTGGCCGGCGCCGTGGTGATTCGCGAGCTCATGCGCGCCGGTGGCTACGATGCGCTCACCGTAAGCGAGAACAGCCTCCTCGCCGGCATGGCCGCCACCATCAACGAGACCCTCGACGGCGTGACCCCCACCATCGGCTGGACCCCCACTCTCAGCACCCTCTAAATAAGTTGCGGTGAAATACGGACTAAAATCGCCCTTTCGGGCCCCAAACAGTCCCTATTCCACCGCAACTCAACAGTCGGCACCTGGGGACGTTCCTTTTCTGCCGGCACCTGGGGACAGTCCTTGCGGGGCGTCCCCGCAGCGCCTATGCCAGTTTGTCGATTTGCCCAATCTCCCAAAGCGGAATATTGACGAGCATGCCCTCGTCTCTATATGCCGCCAGGGAGCTCCTCACGCAACGCTCGAGCTTGAATTTTTCGCAGGCTATTTTCAGACTCTTCGCTTTAAGGTTCTCTGCCGCCTTGACCTCAAGCGGAAGCACGGTTCCCGCATGGTCGATGGCAAAGTCGGTTTCGGCATTGCCAGAGGTAGAGGACCAATACGCGGGAGTTTTGTCCTGGAGCAAGAGCTCTTGCGCGACGTATTGTTCGGTCAGCGAACCTTTGAACTCGGTAAAAACAGCGGATCCGTTAAGAACGACGGCCGGAGAGAGACCGGAGAGCGCTCCGAGGATGCCGGTGTCGATGCAGAACAGTTTGAAGCCCGAGAGGTCTTCGTAGCTCGAGAGCGGCGCCTTTAGAGCGGAAACACGTGGCACCTTATGAACGATTCCGTAGTCCGTGAGCCACTGGAGGCTTTCCTCGAAATCGCGTGCGCGCGCTCCGGGACGAAGGGCGCCATAGACAAACTTCTTGTTCTCCTTTGTAAGCTGGCCGGGAAGGGATTTCCAAACCAACCTCATGCGCTCGATGATGCGGGCGGGTGCATGTTTGCCAAAATCGGATTCGTAAGCCTCGATGATTTGCTGCTGAAGCCTTCGGGCTTCGATGAAGTCGCGTGTCTCGGCGAAAGCGGAGACAACTTCGGGCATACCGCCGACAACAAGGTATTCCTTGAGTAAGTGCTCGAGCTTTTCGGTAACGTTTGCTAGAAGGTTCATGTCTGCGGCAAGGATGGCATCGGCGAGCGGGTTGCCGTCGACGGCACGAACGAATTCGGCAAACCCCATGGGACGCATGGTGAGCTGGTCGATTTTACCGACGGGAAATGACTCATTTTCGCGTCGGAGCGCGAGGCCCATATAGGAACCGGCTGCCACGATGTGGTATTCGGGTGCAAGTTCGTTGAAGTACTTGAGCGAGGTGATCCCGCGTGGCGCCTCTTGGATCTCGTCGAAGATGATGAGCGTGTCTGCCGGCGTTACGGTTTGGCCACGTAGGAGTTCTATCTGGGAGATGATGCGCTTGGGGTCGAGGTCCCCATCGAACAGCGAGCGTGTGCTCGGCTCGAGCATAAAGTCAAAACGAATGACGTTTCGATACTGCTGGCTTGCGAATTCGTTAAGAAGCCAAGTCTTTCCTGTCTGGCGGGCTCCCTTAAGCAAGAGAGGTTTGCGATTCGCCCTTGATTTCCAAGCGATAAGTTCACTCATAAGCTGTCGCTGCATATTGCCTCCCAACCCTCTCGGCTAGTATAAGGCCATTTGGTCGTTTCCATCGGAAAATGTGCGAGACAACCACGTTTTTCCATCGGAAAATGTGCGATACAACCACGTTTTTCCATCGGAAAATGTGTAAATACCAACCTAAGTTGCGGTGGAATAGTTCCTAAATGGGCTGATAAACTGCCAAAACAGGAACTATTCCACCGCAACTTAGAGCCCCGCCGGCGTGTAAAAGAAACGAGCCCGCATCCCTTGGGGACACGGGCTCGTAAGCACTACATGATAGGGGCGGTGGGATATCCGCGCATTTGCCGCGCAAATACGCACCGGCTTCGGCCGCCTGTCGGCGCCCTCGCCGGCTCGCTACGGACGCTGCGCGTCCGCTTAACGCTCGCCCCCTCGCGGGTTCGAGTCCCACCGGCATCTAAAAGAAGTGAGCCCGCATCCCTTGGGGACACGGGCTCGAAAGCTCCATATGGTAGGGGCGGTGGGACTCGAACCCACAATCCTTGCGGCGAGAGATTTTAAGTCTCCTGCGTATGCCAATTCCGCCACGCCCCCGTGAGACTAGAAGTCTAGCACAAGCCGTCCGTTACGCGTTGACGGCCATCGAGTGTTGCCCCGACTTCTCCAGGAACTCCTGGAACTTGGCTTCGTCGCCCTTGTTCTTGTACTGCAGAGCCAACAGATACTCCAAGCGGCAGCTCTTGACCTTGTCGTCACCGGCCTCCTTGAGCATGCGCTCCAGCTCGGGAATGTCGTTGTGGCGCTTGAGAATCATCGTGTCGTACATCAGTTGGCATTCGTGTGCGACTGCCTCGGCCTGGCCGCCCTCAAAGCCTTTGATCTCGTGCAGCAGCTCCTTGGACTTTTTGCGGTCCTCCTGGCCAACGTAGTAGTTAAAGGCCTTAATTACCAGGTCGACACGCTGCATCTTGGGGAGGTTGAGTCCCAGCAGCAGGTCGAACATCTCGTCGGCGCGCTTATGGTCCTCGCGCAGCAGATAGGAGTTCAGGCGCAGGTAGTCGCGGTTATAGCGCGGGTACAGCATGCTGGTGAGTTTGGCGTCGAGCAAACGATCGAACTCGTCCCACTGCTTGGCAGCCATAAGCTGCTGCAAGCGCTTGAACGTGGTGCGTTTTTTGACGCTAAAGAACACCGACACGGCGATGCAGATGATAACGACGGCGGTCCAGAGGGTGCGGGAATCGGGCATATTGGGGTCCTTAGTCGCTCATAAAGCGAGCGGTATGACAACACGTACTAGATGTATTATACGCAGCGCGCAAGCAAACTAGCATAAAAGCTCATCGAGGCTGAGTGCCATCGCTCGCTGCGGTACACTTACCTAAAGTAAACCATGAAGGGAGACATTACCTATGAAGAAGATCGTTTTGGCTTGCGGTGCTGGCGCTGCTACTTCCACGCTCGTTGCCCAGAAGGTCGCCACCTTGCTCGACGCCAACGGTTACGCCGACAAGTACGAGATCGTGCAGTGCGCCATCTCCGAGGCCAAGGACTACTGCGACGAGGGCGCCGACCTGCTGATCGCCACCACCGTTGCCCCCGAAGGCCTCACCTGCCCGTACGTGAGCGGCGTGCCCTTCATGACCGGCATGAACCGCGTCGCTGCCGAGAAGGCCGTTCTCGACGTCATGGCTCAGTAGGCACTGCCTGTATGAGTGAGCAGAACGCCAACCCGGTCGAGCTCTTTGGCATGCGCGTTGCCCATGTGGGCATTAACGCCGCCGACCCGGCAGACGCCCTGGAGATCGCGGAGCTGTTCTCGACGATGATGGGCCTGCCCGTCATCGAGACCCCCGTTTCGTACTTTAACGATTCGCTGGTCGAGATCATGAAGCAGAACGGTCGTGGCACCAAGGGCCACATCGGCTTTGCCGTTAACGACATCGATGCAGCTGAGAAGTGGTTTGCCGAGCGCGGGCTCGAGGTCAACGAGGAGTCGCGCGCGCTGCTGCCCGACGGTGGTACCAAGCTCGTGTACTTTAAGCGCGAGTTCGCCGGTTTCGCCGTGCACCTGTGCCGCGAATAGCGCACAAGCTGCCATAGCTAGCAAAAAGGGATAGGGCCGCGTGGCCCTATCCCTTTATTTATGCCGAGGGGCTTCCTAGCGCGGCAGGCGAATCGTAAAGCGGCTGCCGACGCCCTCGACTGAGGTCACGCCAATGACACCGCCATGGCTATCGACGATCCACTTGGCAATGGCGAGCCCCAGGCCCGAACCCTGCGCGCCGGCATCGCGCGCGTTGTCGGCACGGTAGAACCGCTCGAACGCGTGAGCTGCGGATTCCTGGTTCATGCCGATGCCCTCGTC
>CAUCCR010000131.1:0-4722 GCA_958441355.1 uncultured Collinsella sp.
GACAAAGGAGGAATCGTGGGAGTTATCGGTTACGGTCTCGGTGTTATCGGCGCTGGTCTTGCTATCGGCCTGTCTGCTCTGGGTGCTACGGGTGCTATGGCCCGTCAGCCTGAGGTCCAGGGCCGCGTGTTCACCGTCTTCATCATGGGCTCCGCCTTCGGCGAGGCTCTGGCTCTGATCGGCTTCGTTGTCGCGCTGATCGTTAAATAGCACGGAGCGTCAAGTATGAATCTTTCATCCCAGAAGAGCGCGATCGCACTCTCCGCGTCCGCGGCCGCGCTGCTCATGCCGGTTTCCGCGTTCGCCGAGGACGGCGCCGCCGGTGCGGACATCCTCATCCCTAAGATGGCGGAGTTCATCCCGGCGCTTATCGCCTTCCTGATTATCTGGATCGTGCTGGCCAAGGTCGCCCTGCCGGGCATCATGAAAACCATGGAGGAGCGCGGCAAGAAGATCGAGGAGAGCCTCGACGAGGCCGAGAAGACCAAGCAGGAGGCTATCGCCAAGCGCGCTGAGTCCGACTCGATCGTCACCGACGCCCGTCGTCAGGCTGCCGACATCGTTCTCGAGGCCCGTAAGGACGCCGAGTCCGAGCGTGCCCGTATCATCGAGGCTGCTCACAAGGAGGCCGAGGAGATCATCGCCAAGGCCCATACGACCGTCGAGGACGAGCGCAAGTCCATCTACGCCGGTGCCGCGAGCTCCATCGCCGACCTGTCCGTTGCCGTCGCCACCAAGATCGTGGGCGAGGCACTCGAGGACGATGCCGAGCAGAAGAAGCTCATCGAGCGCTACATCCAGGAAGCAGGTAGCCTGAATGCCGACTAGCCGCTATCAGGACAAGGTGCTCGAGACCTACGCGCGTTCCCTTTTGGAAGCCGCCAAGGCCGAGAACCATGTGTTCGAGGACCTCGAGATGGTCGAGCGCTTGGCTTCTGCCAGCCCCGAGATCATCGCCGTGCTCGACACCATGTCCAAGCGCGACCAGCTCGACCTTCTTCCCAAGGTGGCAGCTGCCTTTAAGTATGTTGCCGAGGAAGACGAGGATGTAGTGGGCGTGACCGTCACCACGGCGATCCCGCTCGACGACGGGCTGCGTCAAACCATCACTAAGAAATGCGAGCAGGACTTCGGCCGCAAGGTATTCCTTATCGAGCAGGTCGACCCGTCTATCGTGGGCGGCCTGGTGCTCGAGGCCCGCGGCGAGCGTCGTGACATTTCCGTCAAGACGCAGCTGCGCATCGCGCAGGAGACCCTCGCAAACTCTGCTAATTCGTACGGAGGTGAAGCCTAATGTCCGAAACCCTCAATGCCCAGGATATCGCCAAGAAACTGCAGGAGCAGCTCACGAGCCTCTCCGCGACGGTCGATACGCATGAGGTTTCAACGGTCGACGAGGTAGGCGACGGCATCGCGCGCGTCTCCGGCCTCAAGAGCGCCATGGCAGGCGAGCTTCTGGAGTTCAAGAGCTCCGATACCGGTGAGACCGTCTTCGGCCTTGCCCAGAACCTTGACCGTGACGAGGTCGGCGCCGTTCTGTTTGGTGCCGTCGACTCCATCAAGGAAGGCGACGAGTGCCGCACCACTGGCCGCATTATGGATATCCCCGTGAGCCGTGCCATGCTCGGCCGCGTCGTCAATCCGCTCGGCCAGCCCATCGACGGCCTGGGCGACATCGTCGCCACGCACCGTCGCCCCATCGAGTTCAAGGCTCCCGGCGTCATCGATCGTACCCCGGTGTGCGAGCCGGTTCAGACCGGTCTGCTCGCTATCGACTCCATGGTGCCTATTGGCCGCGGTCAGCGTGAGCTCATCATCGGCGACCGTAAGACCGGTAAGACCGCCATCGCCATCGACGCTATCCTCAACCAGCGCGGCAAGGGCATGGTCTGCATCTATGTCGCCATCGGCCAGAAGGCCTCCACGGTTGCCAACATCCGCGAGACCCTCGCTCAGCACGGTGCGCTCGACTACACCATCATCGTTTCGGCCACCGCTGCCGATTCCGCCCCTATGCAGTACATCGCGCCTATGGCCGGTGCCGCTATCGGCGAGTTCTTCATGTACAACGGCGAGGACGGTAAGCCCGCCAGCGAGACCAACCCCGGCGGCCACGTGCTCGTCATCTACGACGACCTGTCCAAGCAGGCTGTGGCCTACCGTCAGATGTCGCTGACGCTGCATCGTCCGCCCGGACGCGAGGCCTATCCTGGCGACATCTTCTACCTGCACTCTCGTCTGCTCGAGCGTGCCGTCAAGATGTCCAAGAAGAACGGTTACGGCTCCATGACGGCTCTTCCGATCATCGAGACCCAGGACGGCGACGTCTCGGCCTACATTCCGACCAACGTCATTTCCATTACCGATGGTCAGATCTACCTGCAGTCCGAGCTCTTCTTCCAGGGTCAGCGCCCGGCAGTCGACGTGGGCATCTCCGTGTCCCGCGTCGGTGGCGATGCACAGACCAAGGCCATGAAGCAGGTCGCCGGCAACCTCCGTCTGGACCTCGCTTCGTACCAGGAGCTCGCCGGCTTCACGCAGTTCGGCTCCGACCTCGACGAGGCTACTCAGAAGCAGCTGACCCATGGTGCCCGCATGACCGAGCTCCTGAAGCAGCCGCGTTACAAGCCGTTTGAGGTTGGCGAGCAGATCGTTACGCTGTTCGCTGGCAACGAGGGCTTCCTGGATGACCTGGAGATCGCCGACGTGCTGCCTTTCCGTGCCGAGCTCATCGAGTACATGGACAATGGCTTTGGCTCACTGCTCGACAAGGTTCGCGCCAAGAAGATCGATGATGACACCAAGGCTGAGCTCTTGCGCGTCATCGGCGACTTCAAGCAGCAGTTTATGGCCAAGCACCATTCGGATGTTTCTGGATCAGAGGAGAACTAAGCCCTATGGCCAACCTTCGCGACATTAAGAAGCGAATCTCCTCGGTTACCACGACCAAGCAGATCACGCGCACGATGGAGATGGTCTCTACGGCCAAGATTCGTCGTGCCCTCGATCGCTCCAAGCAGGCCGAGCCCTATAAGGAGGCGCTGACCGACGTCATGTTGACGGTCGCCGGCGACGCCTCCTGTTCGGGCACCGATCCCATGCTGCAGAAGCATGAGAGCGTCAAGCATGGCCTGATTGTCGTTATTGCCTCGGACCGCGGCCTTGCCGGCGGTTTCAATACGACGGTGGAGCGCACGGCCGAAAAGCTCGCCGCTTCTTGGGCGAACGACGGCATCGAGTGCGAGATCATCGCGTGTGGGCGCAAACCGGCCACGTATTTCCGTGACCGCGCAAACGTCGTCATGCACTTTGAGGGCAACTCCTCTGAGCCCGATTTCAACCAGGCCCGCATGATCTCCTCTCATATCTGCGATGCGTATCGTGCCGGCGAGCTTGACCGTGTCGAGCTTGTCTACCACCACGCCAAGAACCGCGTGGATCAGGAGCTTCGCGTCGAGCATCTGTTGCCGCTCGACCCCGAGATGATCGCTATGGCCCACGGTCCGCGTAAGAACGAGACCGACGCCCCTAAGCGCATCTCGTCCACGTTCGAGTTCGTGCCCTCTCCCGAGCATGTTCTCGGCAAGCTTGTGCCGTCTTATATCCTGACGGTCATCTACCAGGCCCTGATCGATTCGGCGGCTGCCGAGCAGGGTGCACGCCGCAAGGCCATGCACTCCGCGACGGAAAACGCCACCGCGATCATCTCGACCCTTACCCGCACGTATAGTCGCGTGCGCCAGGCTTCGATCACGACCGAGATTAACGAGATCGTCGGCGGAGCCTCAGCATTGGAGGAACAGTAATGGCTAATAACACCGTACAGCTTGCGGTCGAGGAAGCCACCAAGAAGACGACTGCCGGTGATGGTCGCATCGTGCGAATCATCGGCCCTGTCGTCGACGTCAAGTTTGACGGTGCGGTGCCCCCGATCTACAACGCGCTCACGGTCGAGGCCGAGACCCCGATCGGTCATCTGAGCACGATCCTTGAGGTCGAGAGCCAGCTTCCGGGCGGCGTTGTCCGCACGGTCGCCATGTCCTCGACCGACGGCCTGCAGCGCGGCCTCATCGCCACCGATACCGGTGAGCCCATGAAGATGCCCGTTGGTCCCAAGACGCTCGGCCGCATTTGGAACGTCATGGGCAAGCCCGTCGACGGCAAGCCCATGCCCGAGGTGGAGGAGTTCTACCCCATCCACCATGCAGCGCCCCGTTTCGACGAGCTCACCACCAAGACCGAGATCTTCGAGACCGGCATCAAGGCCGTCGACCTGCTCGAGCCCTACATCCGTGGCGGCAAGACAGGTCTGTTCGGCGGCGCCGGCGTCGGCAAGACCGTTCTGATCCAGGAGCTCATCAACAACCTCGCCCAGGAGCACGGCGGTACCTCGGTGTTCACCGGCGTCGGCGAGCGTACCCGCGAGGGCACCGACCTGTTCCTCGAGATGAGCGAGTCTGGCGTTATCGACAAGACCTGCTTGGTCTATGGTCAGATGAACGAGCCGCCCGGAGCGCGTCTGCGCATCGGTCTGGCCGGCCTTACCACCGCTGAGTACTTCCGCGATCGCGGCCAGGACGTTCTGCTGTTCATCGACAACATCTTCCGCTTCTCCCAGGCAGGTTCCGAGGTTTCCGCACTGCTGGGCCGTATGCCGTCCGCCGTTGGTTACCAGCCCACGCTGGCAACCGAGATGGGCGACCTCCAGGAGCGCATTACCTC
>CAUCCR010000132.1:0-4681 GCA_958441355.1 uncultured Collinsella sp.
GAGGTGTACGGCATCGAGCCGAACATCCACGTTATGCACCACATCGTCAAGTGCCAGATGGCCTCTTGGCGTCAGGGCACCCAGTCTGCTAAGGGCCGCTCTGAGGTTTCCGGTGGCGGCAAGAAGCCTTGGCGTCAGAAGGGCACCGGCCGTGCCCGCCAGGGTTCCATCCGTGCTGCCCAGTGGCGTCACGGTGGCGTTGTCTTCGCCCCCAAGCCCCGTTCCTACGCTAAGCGTATGAACAACAAGGAGGTCAAGCTGGCTATGCGCTCCGCGCTGTCCGCCAAGCTGGCCGATGGCGAGCTCGTGCTCGTCGACGACTACGGCTTCGAGAAGCCTTCCACCAAGGCTGCCGTCGCCATGCTCAAGGCTCTTGGCCTTGAGGGCAAGCGTCTGACCATCATCGTTCGCGATGAGGACGTCAACGCCTACCTGTCGTTCCGCAACATTCCCAAGACGTTCATCATCACCGCTGACGAGGCCAACACCTACGATCTCGTCAACAACAACGCTGTGCTGATGCCCGCCGACATCGCCGCTCACTTCGGGGAGGTGCTTGCATAAATGACCGCCCACGAGATCATCATCCGTCCGATCGTGTCCGAGCGTTCCTTCTCCGGTATGGAGCAGAACAAGTACACGTTCGAGGTCGCCAAGGATGCTAACAAGTATCAGATCAAGGACGCTGTCGAGGAGATCTTCGGCGTCAAGGTCGTTCGCGTGAACACCCTGACGGTCAAGCCCAAGACCAAGCGTGTGCGCTATGTCGCCGGCAAGACCCGTTCTTGGAAGAAGGCCATCGTCACGCTGGCCGAGGGCGACACCATCGAGGTCTTTGGCAACCAGGCTTAAGACTCGCTGCTGTTGAGTGAGCTCATGCCTCCCAAATAGGGGAGGCGAGAGCTCAAGGTTTTGGGCGTATAAAATGGACACGCCCGGAGCCGTGTATACGTCCGGTGTCATCGCACCCGAGGCAGAACCTCGAATCCCTGTCTGCGATGGCTAACGGATTCCTATTGAAAGGGATTGTAATGGCTGTAAAGCACCTTAAGCCGACCTCCGCTGGTAGGCGTTGGCAGACGATCTCCGACTTCTCCGAGATCACCTGCACCAAGCCCGAGAAGTCTCTTCTCGAGCCCCTGCCCAAGAAGGCCGGTCGTAACAACAACGGCCGCATCACCACCCGCCACCAGGGCGGCGGCGTGAAGCGTCGTTACCGCGTGATCGACTTCAAGCGCAACAAGGACGGCGTGCCCGCCAAGGTTGCCACGATCGAGTACGATCCGAACCGTTCCGCTCGCATCGCTCTGCTGCACTACGCTGACGGTGAGAAGCGCTACATCCTGGCCCCCAAGGGCCTCGAGGTCGGTCAGACCATCATGTCCGGTTCTGACGCCGACATCAAGCCGGGCAACGCTCTGCCCCTCGCCGACATCCCCGTCGGTACGCTCATCCACGCCGTCGAGTTCCAGCCGGGCAAGGGCGCCGCTATCGCCCGTTCCGCCGGTAACTCCTGCCAGCTGATGGGTAAGGAGGGCAAGTACGCTATCGTCCGTATGCCTTCCTCCGAGATGCGCCGCATCCTCGTTACCTGCCGCGCCACCGTCGGTGAGGTCGGCAACGCCGATCACGCCAACATCGTCATCGGCAAGGCCGGCCGTAAGCGTCACATGAACGTGCGCCCGACCGTCCGCGGTACCGTCATGAACCCTGTCGACCACCCGCACGGCGGTGGCGAGGGCAAGAACCACACCTCTGGTCGTCCCTCCGTTACCCCCTGGGGTAAGCCGACGAAGGGCCTTCGTACGCGCAAGAAGAAGAAGGTCTCGAACCAGCACATCATTCGTCGCCGTAAGAAGTAATTTCGGATACCGAGTTTTAGGAGAAAGCACTTATGAGCAGAAGTCTCAAAAAGGGCCCGTTCGTGGAGACTCGCCTTCTCTCGCGTATCACCGCGATGAACGAGGCTGGCAAGAAGGACGTCGTGAAGACCTGGTCCCGCGCGTCCACCATCTTCCCCGAGATGGTTGGTCACACCATCGCCGTCCACGACGGCCGCAAGCATGTGCCCGTGTATGTTACCGAGTCCATGGTTGGTCACAAGCTCGGCGAGTTCGCGCCGACTCGTACGTTCCGTGGCCACAAGGCCAAATAGGGGGTTAACCGTAAATGGCAACTAAGTCTATTGAAACTGAGGCCACCGAGGTTCGCGCCGTCGCTAAGTACGTGCGTGTTTCCCCCAGCAAGGCCCGCCTGGTGGTCGATCTGATCCGCCGCAAGCCTGTCGCTCAGGCCTTCGACATCCTCCACTTCTGCGACCGCGCCGTCGCCGTGGATGTCGAGAAGGTTCTCCGTTCCGCCGTTGCGAACGCCGAGAACAACAACGGTCTGCGTGCCGACAACCTGGTTGTCGCCGCTGCCTATGTTGACGAGGGTCCGACGCTTAAGCGCATCCGTCCCCGCGCCAAGGGTTCCGCTTCTCGCATTCTGAAGCGTACTTCCCACATCACCGTCGTCGTTGCTCCTCGAAAGGAGGCGTAAAGCTGTATGGGTCAGAAAGTCTACCCCACCGGCTTCCGTCTTGGCATCACCGAGAACTGGCGCTCCCGCTGGTTCGCAGAGAAGGATTACGCTAAGACCCTCGGTAACGATCTCGAGATCCGCAAGTACCTCGAGAAGCGTCTTTCCCGCGCAGCTGTCTCCCGCGTCGAGATCGAGCGCGCTGGCGACAAGGTGAAGGTCATCATCCTCACCGCTCGCCCCGGCGTTGTCATCGGTAAGAAGGGTGCCGAGATCGATACCCTCCGCACCGAGCTCGAGAAGGTCGCTGGTGTCTCCAAGGGCCAGCTCTCCGTCGACGTTGTCGAGATCAAGCGCCCCGAGCTCGACGCCAACCTCGTTGCTCAGTCTATCGCCGAGCAGCTCGAGGGCCGCGTTGCCTTCCGTCGCGCTATGCGCAAGGCTGTCCAGTCCGCCCGCAAGGCCGGCGCTAAGGGCATCCGTATCCAGTGCTCCGGTCGTCTCGGCGGTGCCGAGATGGGCCGTCGTGAGTGGTACCGCGAGGGTCGCGTGCCTCTGCACACCCTCCGTGCCAAGATCGACTACGGCACGGCTGTCGCCAGCACCACCATGGGCGCTTGCGGCGTGAAGGTCTGGATCTACCTGGGCGAGAAGCTCCCGGGCCAGCCCGTTCCCAACCCTGCACTCGAGGGCTCTTCCCGTCCTCGTCGTCGTAACTCCGAGAGGAGGGGTCAGTAGTGCTTGCCCCTAAGCGTATTCTTCACCGCAAGGTGCAGCGTGGCTCCATGAAGGGCCAGGCCAAGGGTAATACCGAGCTGCATTTCGGCGAGTTTGGTATCCAGGCTCTCGAGGCCCATTGGATCACCAATCGTCAGATCGAGGCCGCTCGTATTGCCATGACCCGCTACATGAAGCGTGGCGGTCGTGTCTACATCACGATCTTCCCCGATAAGCCCATCACCAAGAAGCCTGCCGAGACTCGCATGGGTTCTGGTAAGGGTAACCCCGAGGAGTGGGTGGCCGTCGTCAAGCCCGGCCGCATCATGTTCGAGGTCAAGGGCGTGCCCGAGGAGGTCGCCCGCGAGGCTCTGCGTCTTGCACAGCACAAGCTTCCCATCAAGACCAAGATTGTTGCTGCCAAGAACGCTGAGCAGCGCATCGAGAAGGAGATGGCTGAGGAGGCCGCTCTCGAGGCCAAGTGGGCTGCTGAGGACGCCGCCGCCGCCAAGGAGGAGAACTAATGAAGCCCGCAGAGATTCGTGAGCTCTCGGACGCTCAGCTCGTTGAGAAGCTGAAGGAAATGCGCGCCGAGCTCTTTAACCTTCGTTTCCAGATGGCCACCAGCCAGCTGGACAACACCGCTCGCGTCAACACCGTGAAGAAGGACATCGCTCGCGTCCTCACGGAGCAGCGCGCCCGCGAGATCGCAGCGGAGAAGTCCGCTGTCGCCGAGTAGGACCTAAGGAGAGAACATGACTGATTCGCGTAACTCGCGTAAGGTCCGTACGGGTGTCGTTACCTCCGTCTCCGGTGCCAAGACCATTGTTGTCACCATCACCGAGCGCAAGCGTCACCCCAAGTACGGCAAGATGATGACCAGCTCCAAGAAGCTGCACGCTCACGACGAGGAGTGCACGGCTGGCGTGGGCGACACCGTCCGCGTTATGGAGACCCGTCCTATGTCCAAGATGAAGCGTTGGCGCCTCATCGAGGTCGTCGAGCGCGCTAAATAAGCAGTCGCTCTTACGACTTGTACGTTTCCGAAGATGTGCGTATGCCTGGCTTGCATACCACGGGCCGCATAAAGGCTGCGCACCTCTCTTCGGTTCTTAGTTCGGAGGAACATCTACCATGATTCAGATGCAAACCATGCTGAACGTCGCCGACAACTCCGGCGCTCGCAAGATTCGCTGCATCAAGGTGCTTGGCGGTTCCAAGCGTCGTTATGCAGGCATCGGCGATGTGTTCATCGGTGCTGTCCAGGAGGCTACCCCTGGCGCCAACGTCAAGAAGAAGGACGTTGTCCGTTGCGTCGTCGTTCGCACCGTTAAGGAGATCCGCCGCAAGGATGGCTCCTACATTCGCTTTGATGAGAACGCCTGCGTTGTCATCAACAACGATGGTTCGCCCGTCGGTACCCGTATCTTCGGGCCCGTCGCTC
>CAUCCR010000133.1:0-4666 GCA_958441355.1 uncultured Collinsella sp.
CGGACTGCATAGCCTCGTTCTGCTCGAACTCTTGCGCCGCGAGCTCACGTGCCGCCTCGGCTGCCTGCTGCTGAGCGATAGCCTCCTGCTCGGCAGCCTCGCGTGCGGCAGCGCGCTTCTCCTCGAAATCGTCGACAAATTTCTTGCCCTTTGCAAACGCACCCTTAAAGAAGCTGGAAGCGCTGGCGCCAATCGACGAGAACGCGGATGCAATGTCGGCATGCGGCGTTGCCGCGGGAATCTCGGCCGAGAAATCAGTATCGCTCTCGTAAGACACGCGCCTCGGTTGTTCAACGTAATCGTCGTCAGACTCGCCCGCAACGTCTTGCGCCGGTGCGGCGGGAGCCAAAATGTCCAGTCCTGCCGCGGGATCGAACGCGGACACCGCCTCGGGATCGGCAACGGCAGCGGTAACCGCGGCAGACTCATCATCCGCAGCGACAACGGGCGCAGGCGCAGCCACGGCGGGGGCAGGCTCGGGCTCAAACGTTGGCTCCTCGCCCTCCTCGTAATCGAGCGTGCAGGACTCGGGAAGCATTCCGAGCGCACGGATGGCATCCGAACCAAAGCGGATGTTGCCGGCGGCGTTGCGATAGAGCTTGGGCTCGGGCTCGGCAGACTCCTCCGCCGGCTCGGCAGCGGGAACCTCGTCATTGAACTCTTCGGCTTGGGCAGCCTGATTCTGATCCTCAGGCACGATAGCGCCGATCAGCGTCTCGTCGGCAGACGCACCCTCAAAGCCCTCGATCTGCTCGTCGAAAGCCTCACCCTGTTCGGGCTCGGTCTGAGCGTCGGGAGCAATCGGCTGACCGAATTCGTCCTCGGCGTAGGTAGGCTCTTCATACTCGATGGTGTTGCCGTAGTCGTTTTGCTGCTGGGCCGCGGCATATTCCGCCGCTGCGCGCGCCATTTCCTCGGCACGACGCTTCTGCTCCCCAAAATAGGTATCGAACGGAACATCGTCGGGAAACTCGTTTTCGCCCTGGAAGGGAGCAACGTTGTCCATAACGCCGAGCATAGCGGCGACAGAAGACTTGTTGCACACCGCGCCAGACGTATAGGGAAGAATGTGGCGGTTAGAGATGATGTTTACCGCGTTGGCGAGTGCAACGAGGGAAGCGAGGATCGCGACAATCCACAGCAGAACCTTGAGCGCGCCGGGGAGCGGCAGAATACGCAGGATGGCAACGACAGCGGGGGCAACCGTGGCAACGGGCAACAGCTTGGCGATGAGCGCACGATACGAAGCATAAGGCTCGCGGGCGAGCAGCTCAGCACGGGGAGAGTCGTAGTGTGCGACAACGACCACCGGGCGGTTGCGCGGGGACGCGAGCGGGCCCGAGGCCTTGTGGTAGGCGATGACATTTTGGCTCACGCCCGTCTTGCCCAGGCGCGAAACCACGGGGTGGCCCGTGCGCTCGAGCACGTAAAGAACGGCGCCGACAATGGCCAGCAAGGTGCCGACCAAGCCGATACCGCCGCCGATGCCCATCAGCAGGGCGCCGGCAAACGCAAGAATACCGGTAACGGCAAATGCCAACCTACTGGGCGCCGGGGCATTGAACTCCTGAACCTCGGGGTCAAAGCCGTGGTTGCGGAAGATCTGAGCGATATCTTCGGCAGCCAAGCGCTCTTCTTCGCTGCATGCCGGCGTAATGCCGGTGTTCTGCAGCAAGTGGTTAATATAGTTCTGGGTGTTCGCCATGTGCGCTCCACATCCATAATCCGACAAATAGGCCCAATGCATGCACATTAGAACCGTATATCGTCGAAAGTATACCCCGAGCGAGCGCAAACGACCGAATTCGGGCCATCTTAACGCCCCGAGCGGACAAGGATATAGCCTAATCTCCATATCGGACTAAAATCATGGCAGCAAACCACCTTCTCATGCGAGGACTCTATGACGGCAAGCGACACGACCGAGACAATTAAAAAGGGAAATTCGGAGCCCAGTTTCGATAAAACGGCTCAGCGCATCCTCAATCTTTTCTTTGTGCTCAATAGCTCCCCCGAACCGCTGACGACCGAGCAGATCGTCTTGGATTCTGACCTGGGATATGGCTCGGGCAATATCGACTCGGATAAGCGCAAGTTTCGACGCGATCGTGACAAACTGCTCGAACGCGGCATCTTAATCAAGGAGGTTCGCCCCACCGGCGCGCAGGAGACCGAGGAAAGCTCGTGGACAATCGACCGCGAGCACACGTTTGCGGCAGGCGGCCTCATTACCGCAGACGATGCCGATATCCTGCTCAACGCCATCGACCAGACACTAGCGGCCGGCTCATCCACTTTTGCCGCACCGCTTGCCGATATTCGCTCCAAGATTGCCTATCTCACCGGCAGGACGACGGTAGACGAGGCGCCGATCAGCCGCTCTCCCACCGTCGATGCGGTATGGAGCGCCTTTGCCGAGCGATGCGCGCTGCGATTTTTATATCAGAACGGACGCGGCGAGCAGAAAGAGCGCACCGTCTGCGTCTACGGCATGTTCGAGCGCGAGGGCGTGGCGTACTTCTGCGGTCTCGACAATGCCACCGACGACATCAGGACATTCCGCTGCGACCGTATCGTTCGCGCTTGGCGTCCTTCGAAGGCCTACGTCATCCCCGCGAACTTCAATCTCAACGACTATCTGTTCTTTGAATTCGATTTTGCCGACCGACCGCCCGTTGCAGCTACGTTCTCGTTCGCCCCTCAGACGCAGATCGATATGATCAACGGCCTCACGCGCGGGCGAGGTGAGTTCACACACACCGATGCGGGATGGATCTGGACCGTTGACGTGCGCGACCTTGAAGCCGCCGCCTCATTTTGCATGGCCCACGCCATGGACGGCATGAGGCCCATGGCCCCCAAATCGCTCAAGCAGGCGTGGAACCACCTCATAGAAAGGACGGTGCACGAGCATGCCCGTGCGTAAACTCACCAGCGAGCAGAGACTCTCGCGCGCCATCGACATCATGGAGGCCCTCTACGCCGCCGGCGATGGCGGCATGACACGAACCGAGATTTGCAGCCGCTTTGACATCACGGGGGCGTCGCTCGACGAGATTCTCGAGATCGTCTCAACGCTCGCGGACCGAGAATCGGGCGCGCGCATCATCTGCGAATGCCGCGGCGAGCGTGTGGTCCTCACCGGCGACGCCGGGCGTGTTCTACCGTTGCGCCTGAGTGCCGCCGAGGGCGCTGTGCTCAACCACGAACTTGAATCGTTGGGGATCGAGCCACAGACGGCAGCCCGGATTCGGCATGCTCTTCTACCCGAAGAGCTCGGCTATAACCAGCGCGTCTTTCACACCGTCAACCACGGGTCGCACTGGCAGCAGCTGAGCTGCGCCATTCAGGACGGCGTTCGCTGCCGCATCTCGTATCGCTCGATGGACGATGCACGGCCACGCGAGCGTCTGGTCGACCCCTTGCGCATTACGGCAAACGGCGACCAAACATACCTGATTGCCTGGGACATCGCGATCGATGAGCAGCGCACCTATCGCATGGATAAAATCGAGGGACTCACCTTGACGGAAGACTCCGTCGTGTCTCACGCACCGGACGTCGCATCCCTCCACGATTCCCTTGCCCGGACGCAGCGTAGTGCAAAGCTCTTGATGCCATTCGATATGGCGGAGCATCTGGACTGGGCCGGCATCACCCTAATCGAGCGCAGCGGGGCAGACATGGCAACGGTAACCGTGCATTACGGCTCCGAGCGTTGGCTACTGAGCCAGATAATTGCAGCGGGCGGAGCCATCCACATCTTGGATGACCCCGCCCTGTCAAAGCGTCTGTGCGATATGGCAAAAACCCTCGTCTGTCCGCTTTAGCGCCGCCGCTCGTGACGTGCGCGCCACAGTTGCAGATAGTGACCGATCTGCGCCGATTCGATGCGCTGGTAGGAGCTCGTGGGCAGCGACGTTAAGAACTTCTTTCCGTAGCCCTTCGTCACCAGGCGCGGGTCGGCCAGAATCAGCACGCCGCAATCGGTCGACGAGCGGATAAGGCGGCCGGCCGCCTGCTTGACCTCGAGCACCGCCTCGGGCAGCGAATAGCGCGCCCAAGCGCGGTCTTCGCGCAGGTTGCGCTCGCACGAGAGCGGGTCCGTGGGGCTCGAGAACGGCAGCTTGGGAATGATGACGCAGCGCAGCGTCTCGCCGCTGGCGTCGAATCCCTCCCAGAAGGCCTTAAGCGCAAAAAGCGACGAGGTCGGCTCGTTGATAAACCGGTCGCGCAGGCGACGAGGAGATGAGTTGCGCTGCTGGCAGTTGAGCTCCAGACCCGCACGGGCCATCTTGGGCTCAACGCGGGTGTACAGGTCTTCCATGTCGCGCCGATTGGTGAACAGCGTGAGCACCGATCCGCCCATGGCAAGATGGGCGTCGACCAGCACGCGCTCGAGCGCCGTAAGATAGCTCTCACGATCGCGCGGATCGGGTATATCGCCCGCAACGACTACAGCCATGTTCGAATCAAAGTCGTAGCTCGAGTCCAAGTGCAGCGATGAGGATGTTGAAGCACCGATGCGATCGAGGCCGACCGCGTGGTTAAAGTGTTCAAAGCTTTTGGACACCGTCATGGTCGCCGAGGCAAAGATAGCCGTGTGAACCTCGGGCAGCCACTCGGTTGCCAAGGCCTCGCCAATGTCGATGCGCTCTGCGGTCAT
>CAUCCR010000134.1:0-4540 GCA_958441355.1 uncultured Collinsella sp.
ACCAGCATCCAAAGTCGACATTTTTCGACATCTTTGGATGCTGGCGTACAGCTTTTGGGTAGTCATGGACGCTCTTAGCCGGCTAATTGTTTGAGGCGACCTTTGGATTATGGCTGTTTGACGCCTCTGGAAAGGTTTCCGAGAGGGCTGTGGTCAAAAAAGGGCAAATATGAGTACTGCTACCTGTTTAGTAGCAGCGATTTTGATCACTTCAGGAACTATTCAACGTTCCATACGTCCGTAGACGACGCTATTTCTCCTCATATGTTCAATAAAAGTAGCTCCTAATGGGAACAAATCTCATCAGGAGCTACTATTTATAGCAAAATAAATGCAACTATAATGGCAACAGTACTCATATTTGCCCTTTTTTGACCACGACCCTCCAGAATAGCCGCTGAGGACGACACTAAATGACAAAATCCGGCACTTGGACGTTCTTATATGACTAGTCATTGAAGGACACCTAGCGACTACTCCCATTCGCGACACACTGTGTCGCGAATTAAGCTGGTCCCATTATCGAAGACCAGTGAGAGCTCCTGCTCAGAATCTCGATAGCTTAATAAAGCGCTCCCCTCCGGAAGTTCAATGAGCATCCAAATTCCAGGCTGAAAAGCAAAGGAGTATCGAAGCCGTCAATGCTCATTTCCTATCGAACACGCGGGTCAAAACAAGCTAATTAGCCTGATAAACTGTTTGTATTTTTGTCTACAAAACTGTATACAAAAAGAGTATCCGTTGACCTCTGCTCGACATTATGCCGATCGATAGGAGGCGCTATGGACGCTAAGCAGCTCGAAAAGATGATGGGATTTGCCCCTGGAGAGTTGGAGAAAACCGCGGAGGCATACGAAAAAGATGAGTGGCCGAAAGGTCGCGCCATCAAGTTGGGAAGGCCACCAATCTCTGATGAGCCGAGCGTCGTTTTATCAGCACGTGTGGGCGAATCGGTTCTTGAAGCGTTTGATGCAAAAGCAAAGCGCCATGGGCAAACACGTACGGAGCGACTCAGGGAGCTCATCACACTCGATGCGATGATTGCCTAGTCACCCTCCGAACTCAAACATGTACGCCAGCATCCAAAGTCGACATTTTTCGACATCTTTGGATGCTGGCGTACAGTTTTTGCGGGTAGTCATCGGGGACGTTCTTAAATGACTAGTCGCTAAAGAACGTCCCCGATGTCTAACTAGCCGCGGAAGCGAGCTATGGGTGCGAGTGGCTGCTCGCGAAAGACCCGCTCGACGGCGGCGCGGTATTCGTCGACCTTTTTGGTCTTGCGTACGATCTTGTGGACGGTAGCGGGATCAGCGAAAGCGCACTTGGCGTAGAACCACCACTCCTTCATGCGGAAGACCGCATTGCCGCCAATCTCTTCTGCATATGCCGCAAACAGCGTGTCGTGGAAACGCTGCAGCTCGGCTACCGTGGCAGCAGGGCCGCCCTTGACCATGCGAGCCAGCGCGGGGTTCGCAAGCAAGCCACGCCCCAGCATCACATGGCGTGTGCCGGGATAGGCCTCCACCAGCGCATCCATATCCTCAAGATCAAAAATGTCGCCGTTATAGGCAACCGGGAACGGCGCACGCTCCAGAGTCTCGCCATAGAACTCCTTGCGCGGCGAGCCCGTATAGCGGTCCTTTTGCACACGCGGATGCACGATTAGCTCTGCCAGCGGCATGCGGCAATACAGATCGAGCACGCGCTCATACTCGTCGTCGTCCTCGAGCCCCAGCCTAGTTTTGACCGATACCGGCAACGGCGACCGCTCGCACACATCGCTCAAGAACACCTCGAGCTCGTCCAAGTTGCGCAAGAAACCCGATCCTTTGCCCTTGGCGACAACCGTTCCCGAGGGGCAGCCAAGGTTAAGATTGACCTCACGGTATCCCATGTCGGCGAGCACCTGTGCCGCCCACACAAACTCGTCCGCGTTCTTGGACATGAGCTGGGGCACTACGTTGAGCCCCTGGTTGTTGGCAGGATCGATCTCCTTAAACGCCTTGCCGCCAAAGCGGTTTCCCACCCGCGGCGGCGGCAAAAACGGCGTGTAATAGCAATCGAGTGCACCGAAGCACTCCGCATGCACGCGACGGAACACATGCCCGGTAATCCCCTCCATAGGGGCCAACGATAGAATCATCTACTCTTCTCTCATATCAACGAACGTGGCAAAGGGACTGCCCCTTTGTCACATTATTCGGAGCGCAGGGCCTCCACGGGATCCTTCCTGGACGCGCTACGGGCGGGCAGCAGGCCGGCAACAACCGTCAGCAGCACCGAAATTGCGATGAGCACCAGCGCATCCTGCACGGGCAGGCTCATCAGATTGGGCACCTGTTTGGCCGCAAGCGCCCAGGTATTAACCGGAAAGCTCACGAGCACCACGACGACAATGGCAAAGACGCCGGCGATGAGGCCCTCGATAAAGGTCTCGGCATTGAATACGTTGGCCACGTTACGCTTCGACGCGCCGATCGCACGCAGGATGCCAATCTCCTTTTTGCGCTCCAGCACGCTGATGTACGTGATGATGCCGATCATGATGGAGCTCACCACCAGGCTGATACTCACGAATGCAATGAGCACCAAGCTGATGGTGTTCACGATGTCGGTCACCGAACCCATGATGATGCCCATGTAGTCGGTGTACGAGATGGCTTGTTCGTCGTGGCCGGCGGCTTTGACCTGCTTGTTATACGCGTCGATGTGATCGAGCACGCGCTCCTTGGCCTCAAAGTCGCGCGGGAAAATCTTGACCGAGATGGGGTCTGCCTCGTCCGCATAGCCCAACGTGGTCAGATTGTTGTCGTAGGTGAGCTTCGACGCCTTCGCATAGCTCATCATGAGCGAGCTCAGGTCCTCGGCGTCCATGTTGAAGTGGATGGCATGAGCAAAGGCACTCGCATCCACGCGCATAGCGCTCGCCAGGTTAGCAAAACTCGAAGACATCTGCGTCGCCATCTGGTCCATAAGCCCTGCCGCGCCCGCCTTGAGCTGGGATGATACCGTCGACGCTATCTGCTCGCTGATTGCCTTCATCACCTGATCCATAGCCTGCTGCAGATACGGAGCCAGCTGCTTTTGCACATAGTCGCTCATCGCCTGCTGCAGACGCTCGGCCAGGGCATCGCCGCCGAGCGCTTTGAGCTGGGCCAGGATTTGCTGAGCCGTGTCATCATTCTCAAGATACGTCGAGAATGCGGCAGAGAGCTTTGACGCGTCCTTAAGATCTTCGGGCGACAGCGCCTTAAACTGATCAGACTGCAAAAAGCCCTCAAACAGCTGGTTGGCTAGTGTTCCCACCTGCTGCATTTGCTCGGGCGTGAGTTCCAGACCGTCAAAGATACCCGAGAAATCTGGGGTTGGCGCTTTTGCCATGATGTCGCTGAAGTCGATGTCCTTGCCAACGCCCGAAAGGTCAATGTCCAGCCCGGACAAGTCAAGACCCGACAGGTCCATACCGCCGGCCGCACCCGAAAGTGCAGACGTATCGAACGAGAACGCGCTCTTGAGCGCCGCCTCGTCCACACTGAACATGCTGCCCAGATCCACGCCTTGCTTGGCCTCGCCTTGCAGTTCGTCGAAGGTTTTGCCCGTAAAGACATCCGTCTCGGGGTGGTCGAGTTGCTCCTGCACAATCTGCAAATCGGCGGCGCGCTCCATAAGCTGGCGAGTCAGCGCATGCGTATAGGCAATGCCCGGAGACAACGCACTCGCGTTGGCTGTCTCGTTAGGTCGCACCACGCCCACAATGTGCACGTCAATACCGTCGGCAACCTTGGCCGTCATAAAGTCGGCGTCGCCAGACATGTCGGTCCACATGCCGGTCTCTTCGTTTTTGCGATAGGCATCGGCCGGCGACAGCACCTTAAACGTCGTGGACAACGCATCATCATAGGTAAAGTCGGCGCCGGTCTCGGGCGTCTCGATCTTACCGTTGGCCGTCATGGCACTGTTTACCAGATCGTTGAGCTCATCGATATCCAGCGCGCCGATGCTATAGAGCGTGTAGTCGCCCACCGTACCGCGGCTCGAAAGCACCATCACGGCTTCGTTTGCGGACATGGGCCAATGACCGGCGACGACATCGTACTGGCTGTCGAGCAGGCCCTGGTCGTCAATCATCTCGTTAAAGACCGAGGTTCCCATGGATTCCATACTCACCGTTGCCGCCGAGCTCGCGCCGCCGCTCATGGCCTCGGTCATGGCGTTGGGCACCAGCCGGACAGGCTTCTCACCGCCCTTGCCGGCGCGATAGACAACCGGCGATACACCGTAGCCGTACTGAATGGCGTTGACCTCTTTATCGATGCCATCGCCACCGGCATCGAGCCATGCCTTGAAGCTCGTCATGTCGTTGGACTTAACGCTCGCAAACATATCCTTTACGGCCGTGACCACAGGAATCTTATCGGTTCCCTTAGCCTTGCCGCCGGCACTGTCGTCGGACGAATCCACGTTTTCAGGCGAGCTATCATCCGCAGCCCCCTGCCCGCCCATCATGGACGACAGGTCGTAATCCTGCTTGGAAATG
>CAUCCR010000135.1:0-4463 GCA_958441355.1 uncultured Collinsella sp.
GGGCACGCTTTGCTGCAGGTAATCGGCCGTGGTCGCTTCGAGCTTCAGCAGGTCGCCCAGGCAGGCATCAACGGGCGTGTCCGCCAAAATGATGGCGAGCAGCTGGGCATCGAGGACATACGCATCGATGCGGACGATCTTGAGCAGCTCATCGCGCATGTCGTCGAACAGGCGATTGCGCGTCTGCTCGAACTCCTCGTCGCTGCCCATGTCCTCGATGCGATGGAGCTCGTCGAGCAGGTGGCGATGAACACCGGCGTAGGACAGCAGCGCCTGGGCATGCTCGGACTGCGCATACTTTTGGGGATTCGCGCTAATGTCGTTATGGACAAGCTCGCGTGCTGCATCGGTGAGCTCGGGGTGCGACGCCAGATAGGTGCGCTCCAGGTAGGCGGGGATGTAGACGCTCGGATCCATTAGAGGTCTCCTCCCTTAAACGGCAAGCCCTGCTCGGCCGCCCGCAGGATGCGCTCGTCGATCTGGGAACGCACGATATCGTTGGTGGCGACCCAGGCGGCAAAGCTGGCGTTGTCGGGGGCGCCCAAGCCCTCCTGCAGTACCGGCGTCGCCTCGGACAGCGCAAGGACAAGCTCGTCGGTGGAGCCCACACCCACGTTGACGCGGGCATAGACGCCATCGGGAAACTCGGTTTGGAAGTAGAGCGCCTCGGTTGCGTGCGGGCACGAGCGTGCAAGGATGCGCAAGTAGCGCTCGGCACCCTCGTAGTCCAGCTCGCGCCAGGCAGCGCTCATCAGCGCGATGAGCGTCCACGGGTCCAAGTCGCGCTCCGCGTCCTTGGGACGACGGCGTAGCGGCGTGTTAGCGAGATAGGGGACGGAGTGGGCAGAGCGA
Organism: uncultured Collinsella sp.; assembly: GCA_958441355.1. Taxonomy (GTDB): domain Bacteria; phylum Actinomycetota; class Coriobacteriia; order Coriobacteriales; family Coriobacteriaceae; genus Collinsella. The sequence goes on from CAUCCR010000135.1 coordinate 853, forward strand.
AAGCACTTGAGCTCCTCGGCGGGGTATTCGAGCTTCGCCATGGCGAGCATCGCGGTGTGACGGACGCCGGCCGGATCGTTGGGGGCAAAGTCGAGGCTGCGGTTTGCGGCTTCGAGCGACATGCGATAGCGGCCGCTAATGAGGGCGCGCGACGCAAGGGCGGCAAGCCAGCGCAGATAGGGGCGGCGCATAAGGTCGCCTGCGGCCTCGCGCTCGTAGGGGTCCTGCGCCGAGGCGATCTTGAGCGCCAGATCATGCTCGACTTCATCGCGCTTGGATACCAAGTACTGTACGTACTCCTCGTTGGAGTTGGCGGTGAGGGCGATCAACATGCGCTGGGCATCCCAGTTGGTGGGGTCGAGCGCGGCTGCCTCGCGAAGCATGTTCTCGGCAGCGGCCTCTTCTTGCTCTGCCTGGGTATCGTCAGGGATAAAGGGAATGCGGTAGTCGACAGCCTCGACTACCTTGGCAATGAGGTGTCCGGCGCGGTCGCGGTCGTGCACGATGAGCGGTGCGGGGTCGCGGGTGAATTGTTCCATCAGACGCTCTACGGCGGCAGCGTCGGTGAGCGGGATATTGTCGCGGCGCAAGGCCTCAAGAACGAGGCGATGGCAATCCTCTTGAATGGGATCGAATGCCATGGGGCCTCCTTTGCTGCGGTTAGGGTTCAGATGTTTCTATATAAGGTTCTAGTTTACCCGCATGTGGCACACCGGGGGTGCCGCACTTGGACTTGCACCTTTGCACCACGAAGTCGGATGTCGCACAAATGTCGGCACCATGGACGGCCGAGTGGTATCACGGTGCCGCAAACGGTCGATTTTTGGCGGCGAACGGTGCATATTTTGGAGGGGCACTGTCCTGCCCGGGATATGTAGTCAACCTTGATAAAACGTTTGCCCAGCTTGGGAGTATGAATGCCGCACAAGGGTCTTCAGGGATAGAAAAAACGTTTCATCATTGTCGGCTTTAGGTGAATAACTGACCAACCAGAACGGTAAAATAGTGTTTGTCTGAGCGTTGAGACGTTTAGACATCGCGCATTGTCATCGCCGGCAACGCGCAAACCGGTCCTAACGGAGCCAATTGGGTGCTCCGTTATATACGCAAGTCTAAGAGGGGCTTGTTTAGGAGGCACAGTATGGGACGTTTTACCAATCCTCGTGATCTGTACTTTGGTGAGGGCGCTCGCCACGAGGTGAAGAACCTCAAGGGCAAGAAGGCCATCATCGTTTCTGGCGGCAGCTCTATGCGCCGCGGCGGGTTCCTGCAGGACGTTGAGGCCGACCTTAAGGAAGGCGGCTTCGAGGTCAAGCTGTTCGAGGGCGTCGAGTCCGATCCGTCCATCGAGACGGTCATGAAGGGCGCCGAGGCCATGCGCGAGTTCGAGCCCGACTGGATTATCGCCATCGGTGGCGGCTCGCCCATCGATGCCGCTAAGGCCATGTGGGTCTTCTACGAGTATCCCGAGGAGTCCTTCGATAACATCATCCAGCCGTTCAGCTTCCCTGAGCTGCGTCAGAAGGCTCATTTCTGCGCCATCTCCTCTACCTCCGGCACCGCTACCGAGGTCACCGCGTTCTCCGTCATTACCGACTACGCCAAGGGCATCAAGTACCCGCTGGCCGACTTCAACATCACCCCTGATGTCGCCATCGTCGACCCCGAGCTCACCTACACCATGCCCGCCAAGCTGTGCGCTCACACCGGCATGGACGCTCTGACCCACTGCATGGAGGCCTACGTTTCCACCTGCGCCTCTATGTTCACCGATGCCAACGCCCTGCACGGCATCCGCGAGATCGTCGAGTGGCTGCCCAAGTCCTATGCTGGCGACCATGAGGCCCGTCAGCACATGCACGAGGCTCAGTGCATCGCCGGTATCGCCTTCTCCTCGGGCCTGCTCGGCATCGTTCACTCCATGGCTCACAAGACCGGTGCTGCCTTTGAGAACGGCCACATCATCCACGGTGCCGCTAACGCTATGTACCTGGGCAAGGTCATCCAGTGGAACTCCAAGGATCCCCGTGCTGCTGAGCGTTACGCTTACGTGGCCAAGGAGATCCTGCACCTTCCCGGCGAGACCAATGAGGAGCTCATCGCCGCGCTCGTCCAGAAGATCCGCGACCTCAACGACCAGCTCAACATTCCGCAGTCCATCAAGGATTACGCGAATGGTGGCGTGAAGGTCGACGCCGAGAACCCGCAGATGGTTTCCGAGGAGGAGTTCCTCGCCAAGCTGCCCGAGATCGCCGCGAACGCCGAGACCGACGCCTGCACGCCGGAGAACCCGCGTGAGACCAAGGCTGCCGACTTCGAGAAGATCCTCAAGGCCTGCTACTACGACACCGACATCGATTTCTAATCGACTCTTGTTATCGTAACGAGGGGCTCCGCACGTATCCGTACGGAGCCCCTTTCTTTTTTCTTTTAGAGAATGGGATAGTTATGGCTGCAATTTTCAATAGCCCCAGCAAGTACATCCAGGGTCCGGACGAGCTGGCCAAGCTCGGCTCCTATGTCGAGCCGCTCGGCGCTAAGGCCCTCGTCATCGTGACGCCTTCGGGCAAGAAGCGCGTCGGTGCCAAGATCGAGGGCGGCTTTGCCGAGGCTAAGGCCGAGCTGCTGTTTGAGGACTTTAACGGCGAGTGCTCCAAGGGCGAGGTCGATCGTCTGGTTGCGCTCGCTCGCGACAACGGTTGCGACATCATCGTCGGCGTCGGTGGCGGCAAGATCCTCGACACCGCGAAGGCCGTTGCCTACTACCTGGAGTCCCCGGTTATCATTTGCCCCACCATTGCTTCGACCGATGCCCCGTGTTCGGCGCTTTCGGTGCTCTATACCGATGACGGCCAGTTCGACAAGTACCTCTTCTTGAAGGCAAACCCCAATATCGTCCTGATGGATACGACGGTTATCGCGGCGAGCCCGGTGCGCCTGACGGTTTCCGGTATGGGCGATGCGCTCGCAACCTATTTCGAGGCTCAGGCGACGCACGATGCCGACGGCGGCACCTGCGCCGGCGGCAAGGGCGGAATGGCCGGTCTGGCGCTCGCCAAGCTCTGCTACGAGACGCTTATGGCCGATGGCGTCAAGGCCAAGGTCGCGCTGGAGAAGGGCGCGCTCACGCCTGCCGTCGAGCACATCATCGAGGCCAATACGCTGCTTTCGGGCATTGGCTTTGAGAGCTCGGGCCTTGCTGCTGCTCATGCCATCCACAATGGTCTGACGATGCTGCCCGAGTGCCACAGCATGTATCACGGCGAGAAGGTCGCCTTCGGCACCATCGTCCAGCTGGTACTCGAGGATGCCCCGACCGAGAAGCTCGAGGAAGTCTTGGGCTTCTGCATTGAGCTGGGTCTGCCGGTCACGATGAAGGAACTTGGCGTTGCCGAGCTTACGCGCGAGAAGGCCATGATTGTTGCCGAGGCCGCGTGCGCGCCCGAGGACACCATGTGCAACATGCCGTTTGAGGTGACGCCCGAGATGGTCGCAAACGCCATTCTGGGTGCAGACGCACTGGGCCACTACTATCTCATGGATGAGTAAATCAAGCTAAGGAAGGGGCAAAGCCAGCAGATGGCTTTGCCCCTTTTTGCTATGGTGCAAAG
>CAUCCR010000136.1:0-4429 GCA_958441355.1 uncultured Collinsella sp.
TTATCTCCTGCCGGAAGAAAACGAAGACCCGAAATTCCGGGCCATCGCTTGGCAGTGCCTGCTCTGGGCTATCTGGGGCCCGTCCCATTTTTCGCTACTTGGCGTCGCGGTGGTGGGCCGCACGTGCCTTGGGTGGGGGAGTTTGGGGGCGATGTGAACGGCATGTAAAGGGACGTAAAAATCGCCTCAAGGTCAACTTGAAGGTTGAGGTTCGCGGGTGTGGTTCTACAGGTGGCATCACGCCTTTGCTGAAAACACAACATATTGTGTTTTCGAACATATGCTTGGGGGTGTTTTGCAATATATGGTGAGTGGAGTGGTGGGGCGGGGTGGGGGAAGGGGTGGGGAAAGGTGTTGAAAAATGGGGCAGTTCCCCATATTATTGATGACGTCGACAGGCGGGGTGGTTCCCCGCGTACGTGCCATCTGAGTAACCGAGGGGAGGGCGCACATGGGAATGACTGGTGCATACGAGCGCAATCTCGATGCAAAAGGTCGTCTGTCCCTGCCTGCACCCCTTCGCGAGGAGCTTGGAGAGCACGTTCGCGTGTTCAAAGCCCTGGATGTCGATGCTCTGTACGTGTTCTCTGCCGAGGCCTTCGATAAGTGGGTCGAAGGACTCTTCGCGGGTCGTGAGGGCCACGAGGGTTTTAACCCGCGTGACATTAATGACCAGAAGCTCATGAGGGCGATCAACAAGCGCACCACGTCGATGGACGTGGACAGCGCCGGTCGTATCGGTCTTTCCGAGTCTCTCCGCAAGCAGGCGAACCTCGACCGCGAGGTCACGGTTGTGGGCAACTACGACCACCTTGAAGTTTGGGATCGCGCCGCGGCCGACGAGGACGATGACGATGAGGCCCTGCTGGACCTCTTCTTCTCGTAAGGGCAAGGCACGGGTAACGGATGGAGCGTGGGATCTTGACACAAGAATATCGGCATGAACCTGTCATGCTCGGCGAAGTGCTTGAGTCGCTGCGGCTAAAGAGCGGCTCCGTTGTCTGCGATTGCACCCTTGGCGGTGCCGGCCATTCGGTAAAGATGGCCGCGCAGGTGGGGGAGACGGGCCTTTTGCTCGGCGTCGATCAGGACGACATGGCCCTCGAGGCCGCTGGCGCCCGTCTGGACCGCGAGGTTCCCGGCGTTCCGCACCGGCTGCTGAAGGGCAACTTCGGCGACTTGGACGAGCTGCTTTGCTCGGCCGAGGTGCCCGGGGTCGATGGCTTCCTGTTCGATTTGGGCGTTTCGTCACCGCAACTCGATATCCCTGGCAGGGGCTTTTCGTATAACGAGGACGCCCCATTGGACATGCGGATGGATCCGGGTAATAACACCTTAAACGCAGCTGAGGTCATCAACACCTATAACGAACACGACCTCGCCCGGATTCTACGCGTCTACGGCGAAGAGAAGTTCGCCTCGCAGATCGCGCGCGAGATCGTGCGCCGCCGCGAGCAAGAACCGATCGAAACCACCGGCCAATTTGTCGAGATCATCAAGGCGGGTATCCCGGCTGCCGCTCGTCGGCATGGCGGACACCCGGCCAAGAAAAGTTTCCAGGCCATTCGCATCGAGGTCAATCACGAGCTCGATGTGCTCGAACGAGGGCTTGATGCCGCCACCAGGTGGCTCAACCCGGGCGGACGTATCTGCGTCATCTCGTATCACTCGCTCGAGGACCGTATCGTAAAGAACCACTTTAAGGAGATGAGCCAGGGGTGCACGTGTCCGCCGGAGATTCCGGTGTGCGTGTGCGGCAACGTGCCGATACTCAAGGTCATCACCCGCAAACCCCTGGTTGCCCAACCCGATGAGGTTGCGCGCAACCCTCGGGCGAGATCAGCCAAAATCCGCGTGGCGCAGCGTCTGTAGGCGCGACCGCGCGATATTGGACCTCCCGCTCGCACCATAAACGAAGCTTAAACACACTACCAACATACTCGGGATGGGAGGCGGCATATCATGGGCTACAACACTTCAAGCGCAGCACTCGCCTATGATATGAACGCCATGCCCGCCTATCGTGAGACGCCGCAGGCCCCCGTTGCTCCCCGTGAGCAGCGCACGCCGCGCTTTGATGTCTACACGGGCGCGGGCCGTCAGGCAAACCAGGCGGTAAGCCCGGTTTTCATGAGCGTTCTTAAAACGTTTTGCATCATTGCGGCTATCTTCATGACGATCGGCGTCGCCCGCGTGGCGCTCGCCGGCGTTACGGCCCAGGTGCTCAACAGCAACGCCGAGCTTACCAGCACGCTCGAAAAGGCGACCGATGAGAGCTCCGACCTGGAGGTCATGCATTCGGTCTATGGTGCCGACACGCGCATTCGCGACCTTGCGGGCGCTTATGGCATGGTGGAGCCCAGCGAGAGCGTTACACTTGACTTTTCGCAGGATGCAGCCGCGGGCGCCAACGCGACCGCGACCGCTCAGTAGCAAGACGGTAGCTGAGTATGACAAATGACTATCGCCGCGGTTCCGATGGGGGCCGCGGTTCTGGACGTCCCTCGTCGCGGGGACGTTCTGGTTATCAAGGAACGGGTCGGCAATCTTACAACGCCGGGCGGTCCCGTGGCAACGACCCGGCGTCGCGACTTCGCGGCTCGGGCGGCCCTCAAGTGCATAACACCAGGTCGCGCAAGAGTTCGTCGACCGAATGGCTCACAGGCGCGCCTCTGCCTCGCCGCAAAGCCGTCATGGGCTTCATCGGGCTTGGCTTGGGCTTGGGCGTCTTTCGCCTTGCCGACTATCAAATTGTCGAAGCCGATAAACTGCGCGAGCGTGCCGATGCGCGCCGCCTGCTTGCGCAGACCCTCTATGCCAAACGCGGCACCATCTACGACCGCAACGGCAACGTGTTGGCGTCGTCGGTCGAATGTCGCAACATCGCCGTGAACCCGCAGCTTGTCGAGGATGTTGACAAGACGGTGTCGGCGCTGGTCAAGGCAACTGGAATCGATAAAAAGACCTGCCGCAAGCTCGTTGAGTCCGATGGAACCTGGGTGTATATCAAGCGCCAGGTGGACGAAGACGATGTTGCGGCGCTGGAGAAGAAGAACCTGCCCGGCGTGCTTTTTGAGCAGGCCATGAAGCGTGTATATCCATACGGCAATCTGGCATCGCAGGTGCTGGGTGTAGTGAATGTAGACAACGACGGCTTGACGGGTCTCGAAAAGCAATACAACAAGCTTCTGACCGGCACGAACGGTTCTCTCGTACGCGAGCGCGCGAGGGACGGCAGCTATATCGCGGGCGGTGCCTATAAAAAGGTGGCTGCGGTCGACGGCGTTGATATCGTGACGACGCTCGACGTCAATATCCAGCGTGCGGCCGAGGATGCCCTGGCAGAGGCAGTCGAGAAGACTAAGGCCAAGAACGGCTCGGCGCTGGTCACCGATCCTACGACAGGCGAGATCTTGGCAGCCTGCTCGTACCCGACCTACGACCAGACCGATCTGGAAAACGCCAAGACCGAGGATATGAACTTGCGCCTGGTCACCGACGCCTACGAGCCCGGCTCGGTCTTTAAGACGCTCGTGGCAGGCGCCGGCTTCGACTTGGGCGTCGTGCGATCGAGTACGTCGTTTGAGGTGCCGGCGAGCATCAAGGTGGGCGACGATACCGTCACCGATGCCGACAAGCGCGACTACGCCATGACCATGGATGTGCGCGAGATGATGCGCCGTTCGTCCAACGTGGGCTTTGTCCTGGTGGGGCGCAAGATCGGTGCCGACGGCTTTGCCGCCTATGTGGACAAGTGGGGCATCGGTCACAGCTCCGGTGTCGATTTTCCGGGCGAGAGCCTGGGCATCGTCAAGGAACGTGACCAGTATGACGGCGCCACGCTGGGCTCGATGAGCTTTGGACAGGCGCTGTCCGTCTCGCCGATTGAGATCGCACGTGCCGTGGGCGGTATCGCCAACGGCGGCGTGATGATGACCCCGCACTTCTATAAGTCCAGCAAGGGCGACGAGAAGGACTGGGGCGAAGGCGAGCGCGCGATTTCGGAGGACGCCGCATCCCAGGTGACATCGTGCATGCAGACGGTCGTGTCCGAGGGAACGGGCGTTGGCGGCGCGGTTGACGGCTATGACGTGGCGGGTAAGACCGGTACGGCCGAACGTGCCGACGAGAACGGCGGCTACCTCAAGGAGAACTACATGTCGTCCTTTATGGGCTTTGCACCGGCACAATCGCCCAAGGTGCTGTGCTATATCACGCTCGACGGAACGCCGAGCGGCTCAGATGCCGCTGCGGTGCCGTTCCAGTCCATTATGGCCAACGCGCTCGACGTGCTGGGTATCCCGCGCACGAAGTAGGGGGTTACAATCTTTGGGGCGTGGTTTGTTGTCCCATATGAGGGGTGTTCACATGCCCTGCACCACGCATGCGCGGCGCTGGGATACAATACGCCGATAGCATTATTAGGTTT
>CAUCCR010000137.1:0-4427 GCA_958441355.1 uncultured Collinsella sp.
TAGTCCATCCGGGCTGCTGAGGCTGGAGGTAATACATGTCAGAATTCATTAGGCCTCAGGTTCAGGTCGAAGAGATCAACGAGACGTCTGCTCGTGTCTCCGTCGAGCCGCTCGAGCGTGGCTACGGCGATACGCTGGGTAACTCCCTTCGTCGCGTTCTTCTGTCCTCGCTCGAGGGTGCCGCCGTCGAGGCTATTCAGATCGATGGCGCGCAGCACGAGTTCATGACCATCCCTAACATGGTCGAGGATGTCACCGACATCGTCCTGAATGTCAAGGGTCTTGTCTTCAGGGCTCTCGGCACGACCGACGAGGCGACCGCCACCATCTCGGTTGACGGCCCCTGCGAGGTCACCGGTGCGGACTTCTTTATTCCGTCCGAGTTTGAGCTGGTCAACCCCGAGCAGCACATCGCAACGCTCACCGAGGGTGGCCATCTCACCATGAGCATGCGCATCGGCTATGGCCGCGGCTATGTTTCTGGCGAGGCCAACAAGCGCGACAACGATCCCATCGGTGTGATCCACGTCGACTCGCTGTACTCGCCGGTTTCCCGTTGCGCCAAGCTCGTTGAGGCTTGCCGTGTCGGTCAGCACACCGACTACGACCGCCTTGTCCTCGAGATCGAGACCAACGGCTCCATCGCCCCGCGCGACGCCGTGGTCCAGGCTGCCAATATCATCAACCAGCATATGGCCGCCTTTATGAACCTTGCCGAGACCCCCGAGGTCGAGGAGGAGGCTTCGATCTTCGCTCCCGAGGTCACCAACGACAACGCCGAGCTGGACAAGCAGATCGAGGATCTGGACCTTTCCGTCCGTTCCTACAACTGCCTTAAGCGCGCCAGCATTCACTCGGTCCGTCAGCTCGTTGAGTTCTCGGAGAACGATCTGCTCAACATCCGTAACTTCGGTGTTAAGTCGATCGAGGAAGTGAAGGACAAGCTTGAGTCCATGGGCCTGAGCCTGAAGGCTTAATGCTTCGCATATTTGAGGAGAAACTAGACCATGCGTCACAACGTTAAGAAGGGCCTGAAGCTCGGCACCGATGCGAGCCACACCAAGGCCATGAAGAAGAGCCTTGCTAAGGCCCTCTTCGAGAACGACCGCATCAAGACCACCGAGACCCGCGCTAAGGCGCTGCGTTCGGTCGTCGATCCGATCATCACCTGGGCCAAGAAGGGCGACCTGCACTCTCGTCGTCTGGCTATCGCCAAGCTCGGCGATAAGCAGCTCGTTGCCGAGATCTTCGACAAGGCTGCTCAGGGCATGTGGCAGGACCGCAACGGCGGTTACACCCGCATCATGAAGCTCGGTAACCGCAAGGGCGACAATGCTCCCATCGTTATCATGGAGCTCGTCACCGAGCCTTGCACGCCTAAGGCTAAGAAGGCTGCTCCGGCCCCCAAGAAGGCCGCTGCTCCCAAGAAGGTCGAGGCTGCCGAGGAGGCTCCTGCTGAGGAGACCGCTGAGTAGACAATCCGTCTGCATAGGCTATATTCGAGGGGTACGTTCGCGTACCCCTCTTTTTTTGCCGAAATGCCATTGCCTGTTTGTTGGGAGCGTCCATGACCGCGCCGTCTGATTTCAATTCGATTCCTGAGCTCGATGCCACGCTCGTTTTCCGCGTGGCCTACGATGGCTCGTCCTACAGCGGCTTTGCCGAGCAGCCCGGTCAGACGACGGTTGCGGGCGAGTTGCGCCGCGCTATCGAGACGCTCCTGCGCCGCCCGATCGACCTGACGTGTGCGGGGCGTACCGATGCCGGCGTGCATGCGGTGGCACAGTTCATCAGCGTGCCCGTAACGGACGCTGAGTTGGCTTTGACGCGCCGTAGGTGGCTGAGGGCTATGGATGCCCTCCTGCCCAAAGATATCGCCATAAACGAGGTCTACAAGGCCCGTAAAGGCTTTTCTGCACGCTTTGATGCGCGTTCCCGTACGTATACGTACCGTATTGCCGATCGAGATGCGCGCCCCGTGCTGTCCCGCGGTGCCGTGTGGTGGCATCGCTATCCCTTGGATGTTGAGGCTATGTCTGCTGCCTGCCCCGCGCTTTTGGGTGAGCAGGACTTTAAAAGCTTTTGCAAGGTTGCCTCGGCCGTTGGCAAGCCCACGCACCGCTGCGTGATGCGTGCCGAGTTTGGCCATGAGGTTGCGTTTGGCGAGGACATCCTGACGTTTACCATCGAGGGCAATGCGTTTCTGCATTCGATGGTCCGCACGATCGTGGGCACGCTTGTCGAGATTGGCGTGCATCGCCGTGAACCCGAGTGGATGCGCGAGGTCATCGATGCTTGCGACCGTACCGCTGCGGGCCCCACGGCTCCTGCCTGCGGCCTTACGTTTATGGGCGTGGATTACGATCCCGCCGAGCTTGTCGTGCTCGACTAGGGGAGGGCTCGACGCGTCGTGCGTCGACACCCGTCATCTGTGGGCTGCGCGTGTGCAACATCTGTTCTTGGCGTGCAATACAACCGGTGTCTCATTGCTTTTATTGCCGGGGTGTACCATGAACCACGGTTTGATTCATTGCTGTCGAGAGGACGGATAACTTGGTTCGACGTGGCTCGCATCCGCGACTTTCGGTGATCCTTGTAGTAGAAGGTTCGCCCAGCTATGCGATGCGTGCGCTCGAGAGTATCCAGAACCAAGACCTCTATGATTTGCAGATTGTCGTTGTCTGCCGCGATGCTGCGCCCGGTGTGCGCCATTCGCTTCAAGTTGCTGCCGACAGGGACATCCATATTGATTTGATTGACGTCGAGGACGCGAAGCGCGGCGCTTGTCTTCGTGCCGGTTTTGATGCCTCGCGCGGCTCTCAAATCATCGCCATGAACGCCGATGAGTGGTTTGCTCCGCAGGCCCTTTCCAAGATGGTCGATATCGCGTGCGATACTGCGGCAGACATTGTGCTCCCCTCGGTGTCGCTCGATCGATACGATGCGCATCGCGAGCGTCATTCGCGCGTCTTGGATGCTGCCTCTATTGCCATAGAAGACGAGTCTTCTATGGTGGCCGGACTGCCTCAGTTGATTTTGGGCGGCCTAGTCGCTCAGACCTCTGGCGTGATGTATAGCCGTCCGCTGTTTGAAGCATGCCTGTCGCGTGGCAAGGCGTACCGTACGGTTGAGTTTATGGCTTATGCGCTCTCGCAGGCACGATTCGTGTCCGGCTGCGGCGACGCTTGTTTCCACGCGGTGGCACCTAAGCTTACAGATGCCTTTGATCCCACCATGTATGCCAGGATATCCGATGGCACTCGAGCGCTCGACGAGCTTGCGGACTCACTCTCGGAAGCAGATAGCGGTGGTCGGCTCAAGCTGGCAAGCCAAAAGTTCTACTTCGCCGGACTGGTCGCCTGCATCGAGAATTTGTGTCTGAGCCCGCATGGAGTGTCGTCAATCGAGCGTTCCGCCCGCATGCGTGATATGCTCGAGGCGCCTCGAACCCGTCAGATGGTCGCCGCGCTCAAGGATAACCATCGGGGACTCGGTCTGTTGTTTGGGCCGATCGCCAGCGCCAAGCCCGCGCGCTGCGTGATGTGTACGCATCTGGCAGCTTTTCTTAACCGGACGGGCGCAAAAACCGCCTAAACGGCTCATTTCGAAACAAATTTGCATAGAATTGTTTCGAAATGCGTTCTTATACACAAAAGCCTTCAAATAGCGTTAAACTATTCAATCACTGATTGATTGTCTCCGCCATCTTTTGGAGAGAGGGTTTGTATGGCTAAAAAACGCAATGGGCGCCAGGATGCCATTAGAGATATTGTGCGCAATAAGGACGTCCGCACGCAGCGCGTGCTGGTCGATGAGCTCCGCGCTATGGGCTTTGATTGCACGCAGGCGACTGTCTCTCGTGATATTGCCGATATGGGGCTGCGTAAGCTCCCTGAGGGCATCTATGTTCTGGCAGAGGACCTGCACCTGCAGCGTATGGTTTCCGAGCTCGTAACGGGCGTTCTGCGCACCGATAATCTGGTTATGATTAAGGCTCAGCCTGGCACGGCTTCCGGCATCGCCGCCGCTGTTGATGCGGCAGAGCTGCCCGATGTGCTTGGCTCGCTTGCCGGCAACGATACGATTTTGGTTATTGCCCAGACGGCCGAGGACGGCGAGCGTCTTGAGGCGCTGATCAATAAGCTGAGCAATTCTCGCAAGTAGGCGTGCGGGTCGTGCGCTCGGCACTGTGCGCGCTGACATAGTGGCTTGTAAAGGGTATCGACGTTGGTCGGTACCCCCTTTTTTGTTTGCCGGTATAAAGACCGCCCACCAGGTCGCTTTAAACTAAAAGGCCCCCGAGCAGTTTAATAAGCTGCTCGGGGGCCTTGTTGTTTATGGCCGGATGATTTCTAGCCGACCGTATCGTCAGGCGTGGGCGAGGGGTCGGGAGTGGGCGTGGGCGTAGGCGTGCCGCCATCGCCGCC
>CAUCCR010000138.1:0-4391 GCA_958441355.1 uncultured Collinsella sp.
CCGCAACCTTGCGAATCTATGCGCGATACTAAGCGGGCCGCGCCGGAAACCCACCGGCGCGGCCCGCTTTTTTTTGACTCACGCAGTGCCCCTGCGAATCGAAGGTGAATACTTTTCCCGTTACTTAGTACTGCTCGATGCCCATGTAGCGACGAATCTCAGGGCTGTGGTCGAACACCTTTCCGCGGGCGGCGCGCAGCTCGCAGCTCATGTTGTAGAAGAAGATCGGCTCCAGGTACGAACGCACGCTGGCGGGCACCTCGCCCACGCCGTACTCGAGTGCATCGAGCACCATTACCGTATCGGTATGCGTGTTGAGGAACGCCAACGCGCGCTCCTCCATGGGGCGGCACTCGCCCGATCCGAGCTGCACAAAGTAGAACACGCCGGGCTCGGTGGCCTCGAAGGGGCCGTGGAAGTACTCGCCGGAGTGGATGTAGCAGCAGTGCTGCCACTGCATCTCCATGAGCGAGCAGATGGCCATGGCATAGGTCTGGCTAAAGTTGGGGCCGGAACCAAGGATATAGAAGAACTTGTGCTGCTGGCAGAGCTCGGCAAAGCGATCGCCCAGCTCGGCGTTGACCTTCTCGCGGGCGGCGGGCAGCAGCGCATCCATCTGCTTAAGGCCCTCGTACATGTCAGCGAGTGCCTCGTAGCCTTCCTGCTGGTCGAGCAGCTCGGCGGCGATCAGAGCGCCGATGCCCTGCGGCACCTCGACCTGTGACACGCCCTCGCCCCACGGATAGACCCAGGTGGTCCACTTGCCGTTATCGATCTTGGAGCCCTCGCAGTCGGTGAGGGCAACGACCTCGGCACCGGCCGCCAGCGCCATCTCGCAGCCGTCGACGACCTCCTGCGTGTTGCCGCTGTGGCTGCAGGCAATAACGAGCGACTTCTCGCCAAGGCTCTTGGGGGCCATCAGGCAAAACTCGCGTGCCGTGTAGACCGTCGAGGTAAACGTGGTGGCCTCGCGCTTGAGCAGCTCGTTGGCCGGCATCAGGTCGATCATCGAACCGCCACAAGCAATCCAAAAGACGTTCTCAATCTTGCCCTTGCGCTCGATGATTTCCTGAACCAGATCATGTGCGTTCATCCTGATGTTCCTCCTTGTGGGGCGGCTTTGAGCGACGGCGGATCGTACCTGCTGTCGTTCTATGTTGTCCTATTTATAGCACGCACGATGACGCTCGTGAAGCCATTTCGCCAAACTTGTTCTATGTTGTTCTATCTGTGGATGTTAGATGTCGAACACGTAGCGCGAGCCCACAATCTTTTGACGCCCAAGCAGCAAGGGCCGCTCGTCCGCATCGGTAAAGTACGCCTCCATATAGAAGAGTGGCTCACCGACCGGGATCTCGAGCAGTGGCGCGACTTGAGCGTCGGCAAGCGCAATCTCCACGGTACAAGGGTCGGATTTGAGCGGCGCGCGGCCCGAATGCTCGGCAACGAGCGCAAAGATTGAGTTATCGGTGAGGTCCTCGTCGGCAAGCGTCTGCAGATAAGGATGGTCAGCCAGCACAAAGGCGTTGTTCTCGAGCATGACGGGCACGCCGTCTGCCGTGCGCACACGCTCGACCACGATGAGCTCGCAGCCGGGTTCCACCCCAAAAAACGCCGCGTCCTCGCGCGTCGCCGCAACCACCGTGCGCGACACCAGGCGTGCTCCGGCCACCATGTCGTTGGCAGCGCAACCCTCGGAAAAGCTCTGAACGTCACCCTTCTGGACAATCTTGCGCTTGAGCTTGGGCGCGCACACGAACGTGCCCCTCCCCTGCTGGCGGTTGAGATACCCCGCGCGCGACAGCTCCTCGATGGCGCGGCGCACGGTGACGCGTCCCACACCATAGGACTTAGCGAGCTCCATCTCGGAAGGAATGCGCGAGCCGGATGCGTACACGCCACGCGCGATCTCGCCCTTTAGGTCGTCCATAACCTGCTGGTACAGCGGAACGGCGGATACCTCAGTGCGCTCGGTTTTATCGTCGAATGCCATCGTTACGCTCCATCCCGTGCATGCTCGGACTCAAACTCTTCAATCGCCGCCATAAACTGCTCGCCAAAGGCGTCGGCCTTTTTCTCGCCAATGCCGTTGACCTGGATAAGCTCGTCGCGCGTCTGTGGACGCAGGCGGCACAGACCGCGCAGGGCCTTGTCGGAAAAGACCATATACGGCGCCATCTCCAGCTCGGTCGAGATCTCCTTGCGCAGGGCACGCAGGCGCTCGAACAACTCGGCATCGTCGCCCACGCGTGGGCGCTGATCCAGCTCGGCCTCCTCGCGCAGCAGATCGACGGCGCGGCGGGCGCGGGCCGAGGCCTTGCGCTTGGACGCGCGACGCTTAACGGTAAAGGCAAACGCCTCATCCTCGACCTCGACGGCACGCGGACCCAGCCCCACGACCGGGTACTGCCCCTGCGAGGTGGCCAGATAACCGCGGCCGCACAGCTGGCCGATGATGTCCTTGATGCGCCCGACCGATTCGCTCGACAGCTCACCGTAGCCGCGGTCCTCGTCCAGATGCATCTGGCGAATGCGCTCGGTGTTGCCGCCGTGGAGCACATCGGCGATGAGCGACTTGCCAAAGCGCATGGGACGCGTGGCCACATAGCGCACGGCAGCGCGGGCCATATCGGTGACGTCCTCGACCTCGAACTGCGTGAGGCAGTTGCTGCAGTTGCCGCAGCTCTCGACGTCGTCCGTGGCGGTGCCGCCCGTACTGGCCGCGGCATGCTCGGCCGCGGCCTCGTCGCCAAAGTAGCGCAGCATGTATTCGCGCAGGCAGCCGGTGGTATTGCAGTAGCCCTCCATCTGGCTGAGCAGACGATATCGATTCTGGAGCGCCCACGCGCGCTGCTCGTCGTCGAGCGCCTCATCGGCAGCATCGCCGCGGTCGATCAGAAAGCGGCGCATGCGAAAATCGTTGCCGTTCCACAGCAAGTAGCAGCTGGCCGGGTCGCCATCGCGGCCGGCGCGGCCCGCCTCCTGGTAGTAGGCTTCGATGCTCTCGGGCACGTTGTTGTGGATCACGTAGCGCACGTTGGGCTTGTCGATGCCCATGCCAAAGGCGTTGGTGGCAACCATCACCTGAATGTCGTCGTCGATAAAGGCGCGCTGGCTTTGGCGGCGGGCGTCGTTGCCCATGCCGGCATGGTAACGGCCAACGCGAATGCCGCTGGGACCCAGCGCTTCGGCAAGCTCACCTGCCAACGCATCGACGGTCTTGCGGGTGGAGCAATACACGATGCCGCTCTCACTCGAATGCGCGATCACGTAGTCGCGCACCCAGGCGGTCTTGGCCTTGTCGCCCATCTCCTCGCAACCAAAGTAGAGGTTCTTGCGATCAAAACCCGTCACCACCGTCGCGGGGTTTTGCAGACCAAGCATCTGCTGAATGTCCGCGCGCACACGCTCGGTCGCCGTAGCGGTAAAGGCCGCCACGATAGGGCGCTGCGGCAGGGAATCGATGAACTCGCGAATCTGCAGGTAGGCGGGGCGGAAATCCTGACCCCATTGGCTTACGCAGTGGGCCTCGTCAATGGCCACGAGCGGCACGCCAATGCCGCCGTCCGCCGCGGCCTCCCGCGCAAAGGCCAAAAAACGCGGCTCGAGCAAGCGCTCGGGCGCCACGTACATAAGCTGGTAGCGGCCCTCGCGCGCCCGCTTGAGCACGGTGTTTTGCTGGGCCGGAGTAAGGCTGGAGTTGAGATAGCTGGGTCGCGCACCCGCCGCGAGCAACGCACGGGTCTGGTCCTCCATAAGCGACAGCAGCGGACTCACCACAAAGGTGATGCCGGGCAGCATGAGCGCGGGCACCTGGTAGCAAATGGACTTGCCGGCGCCCGTGGGCATAACACCCAGCGCATCACGACCGGCAAGGATCGCATCGACCATGCGGTCCTGTCCCGGGCGAAACGAGGTGTAGCCAAAATAGGCGCCGAGCGTGTCGAGCGCCATCTGCTGCATGCTATCGGTCATGGTTTCCTAACGTTCAAGTCATCTGCCGCCGATTATACGCCGCCACGCGGACCGGTGCCGCGCGGCGGCCGGCCACGGGCGATGCAATCCGAAGGGAACGAGCGTGGATTTTTGGACACTTTCCGGACGAGCGTGGATAATCTCCCACTTTGAGCCCGTCACCAAGCCAAAAACGGGAGATTATCCACGCTCATTCTGTGACTAGTCATTGGGGACATTCTTGAATGACTAGTCGTTTAAGAACGTCCCCAATGACTAATCTCTTGACAAGCGCAGAAACGTCGCTGGTTGAGCATAAGTCAGCGAAAACGCCCCTAAGCGAGCAAGGTGACGCGAAAGAGGAGGGAAGCGTACTTCGGTACGCGACCGACGATTGAACGTCAGATTGCCGCTTAGGGGCGTTTGCAGCGTCGAGC
>CAUCCR010000139.1:0-4365 GCA_958441355.1 uncultured Collinsella sp.
GGATCGAACGGATTGCCGACGACCTCGATCGCGCCGCTCACGATGCGGCGCATCCACGCCTGGCTCACGCCGTCACTCACGTAATGGACCGGCAGGATGGTGCCCGCAGCACGCCCGTCATCGAGCTTTTCAAAGTGCGGCGAGGCCATCTGCTTAAAGCCGTAGGCAAACTCGACCTTGCCCATCACGGCCAGGCGGTCACCCTGCTTAAGCTGCTGGGCAATCCAGGGCTGGCGGAAAAGGCGACCTGCAGCACGCCCGTCTCGTCAACAAGCGAGACCTCGGTCACCTGCATGCGCGGACGCGGCTGCTTTTGGACGATACGGTCGACCGTGGCGACAATCGTGCAAACGGTACCGATGGGAGCCATCTCGATGGACCAGGAGCGCGTAAAGTCGAGATATCGATGAGGGATATGGAGAAGGAGGTCCCCCACCGTCCGAATTCCCAGACGGCGAAGGGCCTCCTCGCGTTTACCCGAAACATATTTGAGTCGCGCGATATCCTCGTCGAGCGCATTGCTCTGGGCAAAGCGCTCCGAGACGCGCGGCACGGAGCACAGCTCGGACATGGGCAGTTGCCTACTCGATCGAGAAGATCACGGGATAGAGCGGCTGCTCGCCACGATGGGCGTCGACCTCCAGATCGGGCTGAGCCTCCTCAATGGCGTCGACGATCTCCTGGAAGGCCTCATCGGACAGTTCCTCGCCGGCCAGAATCGTCAGCGCGTCACCCTCCTCTTCCTCCTGCATACGGTTGATGCAATCGAGCGTGACCTGCTTCACGTCGGAGCCGACCACATCGATGGAGCCGGCAATGATGCCCATGACGTCACCGGAGTGAATCGGCGAGCCGTCGGAGGCACTGGAGTCGCGCACGGCGCGGGTGACCTCGCCATCGCGGACCTCGCTGATGGCGTCGACCATAGCGGCAACAGCATCCTCGAGCTCGGAATCGGGCAGGACCGCGAACAGCGCGGAGAAGGCCTGCGGGACGGTCTTGGTGGGAACGACGGCAACCTTTTTATCGGTGCAGGCAGAGGCTGCGGCCTCGGCAGCCATGCGGATGTTGCCGTTATTGGGCAGGATGATGACCGAGGTCGCGTTGACCTGGTCCACCGCGCCCAGCAGGTCGGCGGTCGAGGGGTTCATGGTCTGGCCACCCGAGACGATCACGTCGACGCCGAGGGACTTGAGGATGTCGGCCTCACCGGAACCGGCAGCAACGGCGACAAAACCCAGCGCCTTGGCGGGCTCGGCGGCCTTTTCCTGATCCTCGTGGATCTTGGCGGTACGGTCGTGGGCCTCCATCTCCATGTTGTGGATAAAGACCTCATAGATCTGACCGAGCTGCAGCATGTGCTCGAGCACCAGGTTGGGGGTGTTGGAGTGCACATGGATCTTGTAGTCGGGATAGGCGCCCACGAGCAGCTCACAGTCGCCCATGGAGCCTAGGAACTTAAGGCACTCGTCCTCGTCAAACGGGGCGTCAGCCTTAAAGAGGAACTCGTTGCAGTAGCGGAACTCCGAGCCCTCCCAGTCGTCGTTAGCCTCGATCTCAACACGGCCAAGAGCGGCATCGCGGGCAGAGCCGGCGGAGTCAAACGTAGCGGAGAAATCCTCGACAACGGTGCTGCGACCAAGCGCGGCGGCAACAAAGTTCTCCAGGAAGATGGCAAAGCCGAAGGCGCCTGAGTCGACCACGCTGTTCTCCTTCAGAACGGGCAGCAAGTCGGGCGTGCGGGCGACGGACTGGTACGCCTCGACGACGATAGCATCAAGCGCATCCTCGGCCGAGAACTTCTTCTTCTCGCACTCATCGGCCTTGGTCGAGACATCGCGCAGGACCGTGAGGATCGTGCCCTCGATGGGCTTGCGGACAGCCTGGAAGGCAACCTTGACGGCACGACGGAAGGCGAAGGCAATGTTGGCGGACGTGATAGGCTCGTCGGCAGAGACAAGGCCCTCGGCCACGCCGCGAAGAATCTGCGAGGTAATAACGCCGGAGTTACCGCGAGCGCCCATGAGGGAGCCGTGGGTGATGGCGCCGGCGATGGCTTCCATGTCGGCGTCGGCAGGAAGGGCGGAGAGCTCCTTGGTCACCGAGGCGAGCGTGAGCGACATGTTGGTACCAGTGTCGCCGTCGGGTACGGGGAAGACGTTGAGCTTGTTGATCTCCTCGGCCTTGTCGGAAACGGCAGCCGCAGCGATCGGAAAACAGGTGCGAATGGTCTTTGCAATCATGGGTATTTGAATCTCCGTTTTCGGATGCTAGTTCAGACGGCTCTTGAGCGCGTCGATATGGATGCCGATCTTAAGGCTGGCGGGATCGATCTGGGCGATCTCCTGCAGGGTGAAGGCAACGGAGCTCGAAAGATTGTGGCAGACGGACTTCATGTTGACGCCGTTCTCGAGCACGACGTGAAGATCGACCGTAAGGCCGTTCTCGTCGGCGGAGACAAGCACGCCCTTGCGGAGGCGCTGACCGGCAAGCAGGCGCACGCTCTCGGCGCCCTGGAGCTGCTCAGCCATACCGACAACGCCATAGCACGTCATCGCGGCATAACCGGCAATATCGGCAATAACGTCGTTCGAGACGCTCAGGCTGCCGTTAATGGTCTCAGACACAAGAATCTCCTTTTCTTGGTGCTCGCGGCACCATGTCGTGGGAGCAATCATTGCAATATTCTACAACGACCGCGCCATGTTGAGGTGGCGGGCCTCGGGATTACATCCTCGACACGAAATGTTGATACGGTAACGTTCGCGAACGGCGATCGCGGCATGAAAAAACCCGCCGCATACGCGACGGGTTTTACAACCTGGCTCCCCGGGTAGGACTCGAACCTACAACAGCGCGGTTAACAGCCGCGTGCTCTACCATTGAGCTACCGAGGAATAGGTGCGTGCTCTCAAGCAACGAAGTTTATTATACGGACGAATCAGCTTAGGGCAAGAACTTTTTTAAGAAATTTTCCGACCTAATCATTGGGGACGTTCTTAAACGACTAGTCATTCAAGAACGTCCCCAACGACTACATGAAAGCGCCCCCAAGCGGATGTGCCTGAGGGCGCCTCTTGCTTGACTAGCTCTCGATATAGTCCTTCAGCTTGCTGCTACGGCTGGGATGGCGGAGCTTGGCCAGGGTCTTGGACTCAATCTGGCGGATGCGCTCGCGCGTGACACCAAACTCGCGACCGACTTCCTCGAGCGTACGGGGATGTCCGTCGACAAGGCCAAAGCGCAGCTCGATAACCTTGCGCTCACGATCGGCAAGCGAATCGAGCACCTGGGTGAGCTGCTCCTGCAGCATGGAGAAGCTGGCCGCATCGGGCGGAACGATAGCCTGGGAGTCCTCGATGAAGTCGCCCAGCTGGGAATCCTCTTCCTCGCCGATGGGGGTCTCGAGCGACACGGGCTCCTGCGAGATCTTCTGGATCTCGCGGACGCGGTCGGCGCTCATGTCCATCTCGGCACCGATCTCCTCGGGGGTCGGGTCGCGACCCAGGTCCTGAAGGAGCTGGCGCTGCACACGGACGAGCTTGTTGATGGTCTCGACCATGTGCACGGGAATACGGATGGTACGGGCCTGGTCGGCGATAGCGCGCGTGATGGCCTGACGGATCCACCACGTGGCGTACGTGGAGAACTTAAAGCCCTTCTGGTAGTCGAACTTCTCGACGGCGCGAATCAGACCGAGGTTGCCCTCCTGGATCAGGTCCAGGAACAGCATGCCGCGGCCGACATAGCGCTTGGCGATGGAGACGACCAGACGCAGGTTTGCGCTGATGAGCGCCTGCTTGGCTTCGAGGCCCACGTTCTCAATGCGCGTAAGACGACGCATCTCGGCACGCGTGAGTTCGAGCTCACCAGCATCGGCAGCCTCGAGCTTCTCGGTGGCCTCAAGACCGGCCTCGATCTTCATGGCCAGATCGACCTCTTCGGAGGCGGTCAGCAGGTCGACCTTGCCGATCTCCTTGAGGTACATACGGACCGGATCGCCGGTCAGCATCACCGTGGAGGCATCGATGCCGCGCACGCGGGAGCGTGAACGGGACGTGCGCACGGTGCGCTTCTTCTTGCTCTTGGAAGAACCCATCTCGGCGTCGGCCTGACGGGCCATCTTGAGCTCGTGATCGTCGAGCGAGCCGGAATCGTGCTCATCGTCGTCATCGAAATCGTCGGTATCAGAATCGGTATCGTCATCGTCGACGTCCATGGGGGCGTCGTCGTTACCGCTCGCGGAGATAATCTGGATGCCGCTGTTGCGCAGCGCGGAATACACCGCGGTGAGCTGCTCGTCAGAAACATCGATATCCTTCAGGGCGACCTGAATCTCGTCCTCGGTTACCGAAGTCCTGTTTG
>CAUCCR010000140.1:0-4356 GCA_958441355.1 uncultured Collinsella sp.
CTTCCTGGCAGTACTTGTCAAAGGCGGCGTCGAGCAAATCCTCGAGCGGCTTTTCGTACGTGACGTCTTGAATGCGCTCCAAGCGCTCCTCATACTCGACGCCGTCAGCCTTCATTTCGGCCATCGCGCGGTCGCGCGCGGCGCGCTCCTGTGCGCGCAATACCTGCTTGGGGTCCTCGAGCGTAGCCTCGACCATCGAGATCAGATCCATGGTATAGGTCTCACTCTCGGGGTCGAGCAGCTCCAACGCGGCAAGCAAAAATGGCGAGAGCGGCTGGTCGAGCGCAAAGTCCTCGGGCAGATCGACCGTCAGTGCGTAGTCGATGTCCGGCGCGGCGTCAGTCGGGGCATCGGGCGCGGGCGGCACTTCGGTGCGAACGACGACGCCGGAGTCGATGAGCGTGGCGAAGATTTCGTCGGCGCGAACCTCGAGCTTGGCCTTTTCCTCGGGGGTCTGCAAGCTCGTCTCTATGAGGTCGTGCACGCGGGCGCGGGCATCGCCGCCCTGCTCGACCACGCTAATCACCATGGAGTGTGTGATGCGCAGGCGCGGCTTGAGCGTCTCGGGCTGCGTCTCGATCAGGCGCTCAAAGGTCTGCTTGTTCCAGGTGACAAAGCCCTCGGGGGCCTTCTTCTTTTTAATCTTGCGGAGCTTCTTGGGGTCGTCGCCCGCCTTGGCCATGAGCTTGGCGTTCTCGATCTCGTGCTCCGGGGCCTCGGCGATGACCATGCCCTCGGTATCGAAGCCCGAACGGCCGGCGCGACCGGCAATCTGATGGAACTCGCGGGCGCGCAGACGACGCATCTTGTAGCCATCGAACTTGGTGAGCGCGGTGAGCACCACGGTGTGGATGGGTACGTTGATGCCGACGCCGAGCGTATCGGTGCCGCAGATGACGGGCAGCAGGCCCTGCTGCGCCAAGCGCTCGACCAGGAGGCGATAGCGCGGCAACATGCCAGCATGGTGCACGCCCACGCCGCAGCCGAGCAAGCGCTTGAGGATCTTGCCGAAAGCCGTGGAGAAGCTCGTGCCTTTGGCCGCCTCCTTGATGGCCTCGCGCTGCTCCTTGCTGGCAATGCCAAAGTTGGCGAGGGATTGCGCCGTCGCAAGGGCGGCATCCTGGCTAAAGTGCACGATGTAGAGCGGGGCCTCGCCGCGACGCATCGCGAGCTCGACGGTGCCCTCGAGGGAGGTCGTCACGTAGTCGTAGCTCAGCGGCACGGGGCGTGGGGCATCGACGACCAAGTCGCAGGTAGCGCCGGTGTGTTCCTCGAGTGAGGCGGCGATGGCAGTGACATCGCCGAGCGTGGCGCTCATGAGCATGAATTGCGTGTGAGGCAGGGTGAGCAGTGGCACCTGCCAGGCCCAGCCGCGGTCGGGGTCGGC
The DNA here is from genome assembly GCA_958441355.1 of uncultured Collinsella sp. Taxonomy (GTDB): domain Bacteria; phylum Actinomycetota; class Coriobacteriia; order Coriobacteriales; family Coriobacteriaceae; genus Collinsella. The sequence continues at coordinate 1,388 of CAUCCR010000140.1, forward strand.
AAAATAGTGGAACTCGTCCATGGCGACGCAGCCCACGTCGGCGCCCTCGCCCTCGCGCAGTGCATCGTTGGCAAGGATTTCTGCCGTGCAGCAGATGACGGGCGCCTTGGTGTTGATATGCGTGTCGCCGGTGATCATGCCGACGTTATCGCGGCCGAGCACCTGCACAAGGTCGAAAAACTTTTCGCTGACCAGAGCCTTGATGGGGGCCGTGTAATAACAGCGCTTGCCCTGTGCCATGCCCATAAAGAGCATGCCCAGCGCGACAAGCGACTTGCCCGATCCGGTCGGTGTTCCCAAAATGACATGGTCACCGGCGGCTAGATCCATGAGGGCCTCTTCCTGGTGGTCCCACAGCTCAATACCGCGGTCGCTTGTCCATTCAAAGAAGCGTTCGAAGGCCTGATCGGGCGTGAGCCATGGTTCGGGCTCGCTACCATCCTCGGGCTCCCACCAGGTGGGGGAGAGCGCGCCGAGCGAGCCGAATTCGGCTTCGGTTCCCGTGCCGCCCGAGAACGAGCTGGCGGCGCCGGCGCCGGAGACGGTGCTGGCGGAAGTATCTGTCGTGGTCTGTGCCATGTGGTTGCTTTCTCTCGCCGTTTGTCCGCCAACTATTATGGCGTAGCAGCGGCGCGGGGTGCCAGCGCGCGAGAAAATGCAGGAAATGGGCGTTCTGCCCGGCCGTTTGGTGCGGTTGCCAGCTAAGTGAGTAGACTTTTTGCGATATCGCGAGCACATGGCTTTTGCACAAGGGCTCTACCTGCGGTTTTATTTTTCGCTACGCGGGTTGTGCTTGGCTATTGCAAAAAAGTCTACTCACTTAGGCTTGAGGGTCGTTCGCCGGCGCCTATTCGCGCTTGTTTGCCGACGTCGCGACCATCAGAAGCCCCTAGGACTCTTGCGGCAGACGCTTCTTGCCCTTGCGGGCGCGGTTTTTAAAGTTCTCGACGGCCTCTTCCATGCCGAGGGGCACATAGGTAAGCTCATCGAGGTTATCGGGCAGGTAGCAGGCAAGGCTTTGCTCCTGCGCTCGGCCTGCTGCGAGTTGCTCTTCGGTAGGCTTCTCGCCGGGTGTGGCACAAATGCCGTAGACGACAGCACCCATCTCGCGCGTGCGGCACTCGTACTCGGTCTCGGGATGCTCGGGATGGTCGCGACGAACGTCGTCGCTTACCCAAAGTGTGTCGTAGCCTGCCGCGGCAAACTGCCCCAGGGCGTAGTCGCGCAATGGCTTGCTGTCGGTTCGCAGCGTGACGGTAGCGCCGGCTGCAAAGAGCGGGCGGTAGAGCATCAGATGGTCGACATGGACGAGTCGTTTTTTGGCGTACTTGGCCTTGGGCTGCGGCGTGGGAAAGTTGATGGTGATGGCATCGAGCTCGCCTGCGGCAAACAGCTGCGGCAGCGATGCGGCGCCTCGGGGCAGGACGAGTGCGTTGGACAGCTCCTGCTCGCAGATTTTCTGTGCGGCATAGGCGATGCAGATGGGCTCCTGGTCCATACCGATAAAGAGCGTGTTTGGCTCGTGGGCCGCGCGCTCTACAAGGTACGTTCCCTTGCCACAGCCAAGATCCAGGTGAAGGTGTTCGAAGGGCTTGCCGCCTGCGGGCGCACAGGCCTCGCGCCAATCTCCGGCATAGGCCTCGGGGTTCGTCTCAATCGCATCGGCGTAGCGCTCCAGGCGCTCCTCGAGCACAAAGTTCTTAGGCGTGCGAACGTGGACGGCTCCCATGAGGCTCCTTGGTCATACGTGTGGAACGCATAGCTGCACGTTCCGTCAATGGATTGAAAAAGGGCGGGCATAGCTTGCCCGAAAGATGCGGTGCGGCTCGGCGGCGCATCGTCGGTGCTTACAGACGCTTGAGAATCACATAGCGGTTGAGCTCGCCGCTGCGACCGTCGGCATGGAAGCGCTCAAGCTCGCGCACGGGGACCTCGCCGCTCTTGTAGAACGTACGGACGCCGCGCACCAGGTCGGTGATCTGCTGATCGTCAAAGTGATGGCAATAGCGGTAGGCGTGGCGGTCGTTTTGCCAGCCGATGAGGTGGTCGCCGGCTTCAAACTGCGCGGAATCGTAACCCTCAAACGGCGGGGTGAGCTCGGCGCGGGCTTCGGCTCGAACGGCCTTGCGCGCCATGCGCTCGTCGTTCATAAACTCCCAAAAGCTGATGGCGATGATGCCGCCCGGGCGCGTCTGCCGCACCAAGGCGTCGAGTACGCGTACGCGGTACTCGCACGACGGCACGTGGTGCATAAAGCCAAAGCAGACCGAGATGTCGGCGAGCGGGGCGTCGAAAAGCATGTCGGGCGTCTCGGCGGGGTTGAGCTTCATGAGGGCGTCGAGCACGTCGAGCTCCTGGAAGTGCAGGTTGGGAATGCGCAGGGCGTGGCCATGTGCATCGATAGCCAGGTCTTGGCACGAGTCGACGCCATAGAACTCAAACGGGCAGCTGGCATCTGCCGAGGGGTTTGCGCCGTCGACGCCCTTGGCGGCAAGTGCGCCGCCGGCGGCAAAATTCTCGAATCGCATATTGCCGCAGGCAAGATCAAAGACGCGGACGGGATGCTCGATCGTGGCGACGTCGAGCTGCCCGAGAGCGATGTCCATGGTGCGCACCCAGCCGGGCCACGGGGCCTGGCGCGTATCGGAGAAGGAGGCGGAGTGCTCGCGATAGAACGTGTTGTTGAGCTGGATGAGCGATGAGGCGAAATCGCGGTTCACGGCGCGGAACTCCCTCCGTTGGCGGTGCGGAATAAACAGTACGACCATACTACCGTTAACGCCGCAACGGGGACAACCAAGCTACGGGTCATTGCTTTGTTTGGACACATTTCCGCAGCTCATATGCACCCGCAACCGCCGGTTGTCAAAAATCTCACTAGAATAGGTGGCATGCTTTTAGCGGTGGCGGATAGATTTTTAACTGTGCAAGGCGCCTTAAGAACAAAAACGGTCCGGCGGCACGGCTGG
>CAUCCR010000141.1:0-4346 GCA_958441355.1 uncultured Collinsella sp.
GTCTTTGGCAACGACTACCCCACCCCCGACGGCACCGGCGTGCGCGACTACATCCACGTGTGCGATCTGGCCTCTGGTCACGTTGCCGCCCTTAACTGGATGAACGGCAAGACCGGCGTCGAGATCTTTAACCTGGGCACCGGCACCGGCACTTCGGTGCTCGAGGTCGTCGCCGCCTTCTCCAAGGCCTGCGGCAAGGAGCTGCCCTATGTGATTCGCGAGCGCCGCGCCGGTGACATCGCTGCCAACTGGTGCGATGCCTCCAAGGCCGAGCGCATGATGGGTTGGAAGGCCCAATACGACATCGCGGATATGTGCCGCGACAGCTGGAACTGGCAGAGCCACAACCCCAACGGCTTCGCCGACGCCGAGTAGCAAAAACCTACATACCGCTCTTGCCCCGATCTCACGTTGTGAGGTCGGGGCTTTTTCATGGCATGTAACCATTCGCCGAAAATCGACCAACTTTTTTATCTTGCCTGTACATGTTTAAACAACATGTTTTACAATAGGCGTATCGAATCAGAACATCGGAGGCGGACTGCACACCCATCGGCAGGCCGACCCCACAACAAGAAGGTTGGTGAGCGCATTCATGGAGCGTGCAAGCGGCGTCCTCATGCCCGTCTCATCTCTGCCCGGACCATACGGAATCGGCGGCTTTGGTTGGAATGCCTACGACTTCGTCGATTTTCTCGCCTCGTGCAAACAACATTACTGGCAGATTCTGCCCCTTACGACGACCAGCTATGGCGATTCGCCCTATCAGTCGTTCTCGGCCCGCGCAGGCAACCCCAACTTTATCGACTTTGCCGAGCTTGTCGAGGCAGGGTATCTGGAGCAGCGCGATATCGATGGCGTGTACCTGGGATCCGACCCCAGCAATGTCGACTACGGTGCTATCTTTGACGGCCGCCGTCAGATTCTCGACCGCGCCGCCGAGCGCTTTGCTGCCGACAAGCCGGCCGATTTCGATGTCTTTATCCAGGCCAACGAGGACTGGCTCATCCCCTACTGCGAGTTCATGACCGTCAAAGAGGAGTGCGGACTCAAGGCCTTTTGGGAGTGGCCCGCAGAACTGCGCACCCGCGGCGAAGCATCTGCCAAGGTCTGCGCCGCCCATCCCGCGCGCATGCTCTACCACCAGATGACGCAGTATTTCTTCGACCGCCAATGGAGCCGCCTCAAGGCCTATGCCAACGAGCGCGACATTCTCATCATCGGCGACCTGCCCATCTATGTCTCGCGTGACTCCGTCGAGATGTGGGCGACGCCTGAGCTCTTTAAGATCGACGCCGCCGGCAATCCGGTGAGCGTCGCCGGCACGCCGCCCGACCAGTTCTCGGCCACCGGCCAGTACTGGGGCAACCCCATCTACGACTGGGACGCCATGGAGTCCGACGGCTTCTCCTGGTGGGAGGGCCGCATTCGCGCCGCCCTCGACATGTACGACGTCATCCGCCTGGATCACTTCCGCGGCTTCGAAGCCTATTGGGAGGTGCCGTTCTCCTCACCCGATTCGTCCTACGGTTCGTGGACGCAGGGTCCCGGCCTCAAGTTCTTCAAGACGCTCGAGAAAAAGCTCGGCACACTGCCCATCATCGCCGAGGACCTGGGCTTCCTCACCCCCGGCGTCATCGACATGCGCGACAACTCGGGCTTCCCCGGCATGAAGATCCTGCAGTTTGCCTTTGAGGGTACCAACTCGTACTACCTGCCGCATAACTACATCGCCAACACCGTCGCCTATGTGGGCACCCACGACAACGAGACGGCGCGCGGTTGGTTTGAGGGAACGGCCACCCCGCGTCAGCGCGAGCAGGCAGCCCTGTACACCCATCAGCAGGCCGGCGAACCCATGGCAGATGCACTCAATCGCACCATCGCCGCCAGCGTGAGCGACACGTGCATCTACACCATGCAGGATCTGCTCAACTTGGGCAACGAGGCGCGCATCAACACCCCTGCCACGCTGGGCGGCAACTGGACCTGGCGCATGCTCGACGGCGCCATCACCCGCGAGCTTGAGCACAAACTCACCGACTGGACCGAGACCTACTTCCGCATCCCATCGGAAGCCGAAATCGAGCTTCCTCAATAGGAGCTACCGCGCCCGACCCCCCACCGTGCGGACGCGCTTGCTTTTCCCGCGCGAGGCCACCCCAATCCCCTCGCGCGGGCTTCTTATGAATTGCAGACATGAAACAACCCATCACAGGAGAAAACATGCCCCGAATTAACCTCATGGAACTCGCCGAGCAGTCTTTTGGCACCTCACTCGAGCAGCTCGACGACCGTCGCATTTACAAGCTGCTGGTCAAACTCGTGCAGGAGCGCTCCGCCGCCTGCCCGCTCAACAACGGCAAGAAAAAGCTCTATTACATTTCCGCCGAATTTTTGATCGGCAAGCTGCTCATCAACAATATGATCGACCTCGGCATCTACGACGAGGTTAAGGACCAGCTCACCGCCGCAGGCCACGACCTCAACAAGATCGAGGAGTTCGAGGTCGAGCCGTCACTCGGCAACGGCGGCCTGGGCCGCTTGGCCGCATGCTTCCTGGATTCCATCGCCACGCTGGGCTTGACCGGCGATGGCGTGGGCCTCAACTATCACTACGGTCTGTTCCGTCAGCGCTTTGTCGACAACCAGCAGAAGGCCGTCCCCGACGAGTGGCTCGGTGAGCAGGACATCCTAGTCGACGATGACCGCTCCTACACCGTCGAGTTCGGCAATTTTGCCGTTACTTCCAAGCTCGTCAACATCGATGTGCCCGGTTACGGCCAGCCCACCAAGAACCGCCTGCGCCTGTTCGACCTGGCGAGCGTCGACGACGGCCTGGTCCCCGGCAGCTCCATCGACTTCGACAAGACCGAGATCGCCAAGAACCTCACCTTGTTCCTCTACCCCGACGATTCCGACGAGCAGGGCCGCCTACTTCGCATCTATCAGGAGTACTTCATGGTGAGCAACGCCGCCCAGCTCCTGATCGACGAGGCCGTCGAGCGCGGCAGCAACCTGCACGATCTGGCCGACTATGCCGTGGTCCAAATTAACGACACGCACCCCACCATGGTCATCCCCGAGCTCATTCGCTTGCTCACCACCGAGCATGGCATCGAGTTTGACGAGGCCGTGACCATCGTACGCTCCATGGTCGCCTACACTAACCACACGATTCTTGCCGAGGCGCTCGAGAAGTGGCCGCTCGCCGGCCTGCAGAAGGTCTCCCCTGCCATCGCCGACATTATCGTCAAGCTCGATGAGATCGCGAAGGCCGAGCACGATGACCCGCGCGTCGCCATCATCGACGAATACGACACCGTCCACATGGCCCACATGGACATCCACTTTGGCTTCTCCATCAACGGCGTAGCCGCCCTCCACACCAAGATCCTGGAGGACACCGAGCTTCATCCGTTCTACGAAATCTATCCCAAGAAGTTCTCCAACAAGACCAACGGCATCACCTTCCGCCGCTGGATCCATGGGGCCAACCCCGCGCTCGCCAGCCTGCTCGACGATGTGATCGGCACCGACTGGCGCAGCACCGGCGATCTGAGCAAACTCGCCAAGTTCGCCGACGACAAGGACGTTCTTGAGCGCCTGGCCGCCACCAAGGTCGAGGCCAAGGCCATCATGCGCCAGTTCATGGCGCTCGAGCAGGGCGTGACCATTCCCTCCAACGCCATCATCGACGTCCAGGTCAAGCGCATCCACGAGTACAAGCGCCAGCAGATGCTCGCGCTCTACATCATCTGGAAGTACCTCGATATCAAGAACGGCAACAGGCCTAAGCACCCCGTCACCATCATCTTTGGCGGCAAGGCGGCGCCTGCCTACACTATCGCGCAGGACATCATCCATCTGATCTTGACGCTGTCGCAGTGGATTGCAAACGACCCCGACGTGGCTCCCTACCTGCAGGTCGTCATGATCGAGAACTACAACGTCACCGCCGCCGAGCGCGTGATCCCCGCCGCTGACATCTCCGAGCAGATCAGCCTGGCCTCCAAGGAGGCGAGCGGCACCTCCAACATGAAGTTCATGCTCAACGGCGCCCTAACCCTGTGCACGCTCGACGGTGCCAACGTGGAGATTGCCGAGCTCGTGGGCGACGAGAACATCTATACCTTTGGTGCCTCGTCCAAACAGGTCGAGCAGCTCTACGCCGACGGCGCCTATGACGCCGGTGCGCTCTACCGCAAGCCCGGCATTAAACTGCTGGTGGACTTCATCACCAACCCCGCCTTTATGGCGACCGGCAACGCCGAGCGCCTGCAGCGCCTGCACGACGACATTAAGGGCAAGGACTGGTTTATGGCCCTGCTCGACATTGAGGAGTA
>CAUCCR010000142.1:0-4267 GCA_958441355.1 uncultured Collinsella sp.
GTTTGACTAGATGAACATCATGAACAGCTTGGCCATGACAAAGCTGATGAGTCCGCAGGCGGGGAAGGTGAAGAACCAGGTGAACATCATGTCCTTGACCACGCCGAAGTTGATGGCCGAAAGGCGCTTGACGGCGCCGACGCCCATGATGGCGCAGGTCTTGATGTGGGTGGAGGACACGGGGATACCGGTAAGGGTGGCAAGCAGCAGATTCGCGGCGCCTGCGAGGTCGGCGGAGAAGCCCTGATACTTCTCGAGCTTGACCATGCTCTGGCCGACGGACTTGATGATGCGCTCGCCGCCCACGCTGGTGCCGATACCCATGGTGGCCGAGCACAGCAGCATAATCCAGATGGGAATGCCGGCATCGCCGACGCTCGTCTGGCCGTTGGCGAAGGCGACACCTAAAAAGAGCACGCCGATGAACTTCTGTCCATCCTGCGCGCCGTGCATAAAGCTCATGGCCGCGGCACTCGCGATCTGAGCGTATTTAAAGAAGACATTGGCACGTCGCCTATTGGCGGCGGCAAACAGAATCGAGACGAGTTTGCACAGGATCCAGCCCATGACAAAGCCCAGGCCGATGGAGAGCGCCAGGCCGTAGATGACCTTCATCCACTCGTGGACGTTGACGCTGTTCGCGCCGCCGAGGGCGATAGCGGCACCGGTCAGGCCGGCGATAAGGCTGTGGCTTTGCGAGGTGGGGATACCAAAACGCGATGCCGTGGCACCGTAGACGACGATGGAGAACAGCGCCGCGCACAGACAGGCAAGCGCCATGGTGCTGTTTCCGCCAAAGTCGACGATATGTGAGATGGTGTTGGCGACGCTCGCGTTAAAGTGCGTCATGATGAGCACGCCCAAGAAGTTGAATGCGGCGCTCATGAGAATGGCGGCGCGGGCGGGCATGCAACGCGTAGTGACGCAGGTCGCGATGGCGTTGGGCGCGTCGGTCCATCCGTTGACGAAGATGGCACCGAGCGCGAGAATCACGGTGACGGCAAGGACTGGGTTCGACACAATTTGGCCGAGGAAGGTTGAGAACGTTACGTCCATATATGGGCTTTCTCGAAGTTTGCAGACACGTTACAAAAACATGATAAATCGTATCACCTCCTGTGGGTTTCTTTACCGAGTTCTGATGGGAGAAGTGAATTTTTTGGCACTAAAATTGAATATTAGCCCTGTTGACCGCGGGTATTCTTTTTGCTAACACGCCATGAGGACACGCGTGCGCGCCCCAACACCCCAAAACCACAGTCTGTTCGCTTTACAACATGCAAACATGCGTTCGATAATAGAGGGCATGGAATATCGACAGACAGACGGCAAAACTCGGCGCGTGCACAAGCAGTATGTGGACGTCGTGGCTCGCATCCTCGCGGGCGGACAGGTCGTGCCGGTCACCGTCTGCTGGGTCGACGGCCGTTGTTTTACGATCGACGAAATTATCTCGACCACTGGGTTTGGCCTGATGGTCCACGGCATCCGTACGGCAACATATAAGGTGCGTTTTGGCGGGCACGCGACCGAGTTGTATCTGGAGGACCAGACGCGCGAGCGGGCGGACGGCTCGCAGGCGCACGTGATGCGTTGGTGGGTCTGGGCCTTTGATCGTACGCTTGAGGGCGAGCGCCGTAGGTAAGGACGTGCGGCATTCGGGTACAATGGCAGGAATCTTGTCACCTACGGCGCTGTCGTGCGCTTTTTGAAAGGACGAAGTATGAACGATATCCAGGGCTATCAGAACGGCCCCATCGAGACCGGCGCAAGTCGCGCCAAGGAGATGTCGCCGCGCGCGTACAATCTCGCCATGTCTGCTCTCATCTTCTTGGGCTTTTGCGCCATGGGCGCCGGTGCTTACTTTACGAGCACCATGGCGTTTGCCCGCATGATGATGAGCGGCGCCGCTTTGCCGCTGGTCTTTGGCTCGTTTATCCTGACTATTGTCGGTATCGTCATGATGTCGGCTGCTGCGGGCAAGCAGTCCGTGGGCCTGTCGCTCGTGGGTTACGTGATCTTTGCGAGCACCTTTGGCCTGACCGCGTCGTTTGGCCTTGCCAACTATGACCTGCCCACTATCAACACCGCCTTTATCGCCACCGCTGCCATCACCTTTGTCTTCGGTGCGCTGGGCGTGACCTTCCCCAAGTTCTTCCAGCGTGTGTACGGCATCGGCTTTGGCATCCTGCTTGCCACGATTCTGGTTGAGATCGTGCTGATGTTCATGGGTGTCTCGCAGACCATCACCGACCTGATCGTGATCGTGGTGTTCGCCGGCTTTATTGGCTACGACACCTATGTTGCCACGACGGTGCCGCCCACGCTGCCCAATGCGGTGCTCATGGCGTCTAACCTGTTCGTGGACATTATCAACGTGTTCCTGCGCATTCTGAACATCCTCGGCCGTCGCGACTAGTGGCGAATTGCGGCGGTGCTTGCCGTGCGTGCAAATCGATGCGAAAGGCTGTCCTTCGGGGCCGTCTTTTTTGTACGCGGCGGGGTATCATGGATGGGAAAAGCCGATAGCGGCAGCGACAGGAAAGGTGGCCACGTATGGCAGATGTCGACAACAGGAACCGTAACCGCAGGTCTAACCGAGCGGGTCAGCCCAATCCCAAGCGCGAGGCGCGTGCCAAGGCCGCCGAGCGCCATGTGGCGGCTGTGTCCGAGGCCTGCGCCAAGGACATCGAGCGTTCGCTTGCCGGCGTGCGCGAGTTCGATGGTATGCCTGCCGGCTTTGTCGCGGCGATGAAGGCCAAGGCCCAGAAGGCGGCGGCTGCTGAGGAGCAGGCCGCCGAGGCTGTGGAGGCTGACGCTGCCGAGGTGGAGACCGCGGTCGAGCCCGAGGTGGCGCTCGAGTCCGCCGAGTCGGCCGACGAGGCTGAGTCCGAGCCCGCCGAGGAGCCTGCTCCGGCCCTGCCCGAGGTCACTGTGCTTGATGCTTCCGCCACGCAGGCAATCCTCGATAACGGCCGCGGCTATGCGCAGTTCTGCGATATGGCCGTGCTTGCCTTTGCCTCGTTTACCAATCCGGGCGGCGGCTATATCCAGGGCTACCTGGGCCAGGAGGCGACGCTCTGCGCAGATTCGTACCTGTACAACGTACTCGACAAGCAGCGTAAGTGGTACGGTGAGAACCGTCGCCGCAACATCAACTGCGAGCTGTACCGCAACCGTGCGCTGGTGGTGCCCGCGGTGCGCTTCGACCGCAACCATGTGCACGCCTATGCCGACGTAATCGTGGCCGCCGCGCCCAACGCCAAGCGTGCTCGCCAGGAGTATCGCGTGAGCGACGATGCCTTGCTTGACGCTCTGCGCGATCGCATCCGCTTTGTGCTTGCCATCTGCGACGAGCTGGGTCGCGAGAAGCTCGTACTGGGTGCTTGGGGCTGCGACAACAACGGCTTTGACGCCGAGGCCGTGGCAGAGCTCTTCCGCGAGGAGCTCGCATCGGGCGACTTTAAGGTCAAGCAGGTGTTCTTTGCCGTGCCTTCTACGCGCTGGGATGAGGACTTCGCCAAGTTCGAGCACGTGCTGGCAAGCTTCCCCGAGCGTAACGAGGAGTCCTATGCCCAGGTTGCCGCACGCGCTGCGGCTGCTCGCGCCGCCGAGCAGGCCCAGGCTGCCGCCGAGGACGATGAGGACGATGACGATTGGCGCAAGTACCTGTAATCGGTACGTGCCGACAGATAGGTCGAGCCGGCGGGAGGGCTGCTCCCGTCGGCTTTTTATTGAGTGGGGAGCTTACGATGAAAAACGTTCTGTGCTTTGGTGACAGCAATACCTATGGCTATGATCCGGCTGGTATGCGCGATGGCACCGCGGTGCGCTATGCGCAGGATGTGCGCTGGTGCGGCGTGGCGCAGCGTGACCTGGGCGAGGGCTGGCATGTGATTGAGGAGGGGCTCAACGGCCGCACGACGGTGCGCGACGATATGTGTCATCTGGACACTAACCTCAACGGCATTCGCGCGCTTCCGATGCTGCTCGAGGCCCATAAGCCGCTGGATGCGATCGTGATCATGCTGGGCACCAACGACTGTAAGACGGTCTTTAACGTGACAGCTTCTGATATTGCCCGCGGTGCCATGGCGCTGATTCGCGGCGTCCGAGCGTTTCCGTGGACCGACGCTGCGCCTTGTCCGCGCATTCTGTTGATGGCTCCTATCAAGATCAAGCCGCAGATCGCCGATGTATATATGACCGATTTTGACAAGCATTCCGCCGAGGCCTCGGAGCATTTTGCCGAGTACTACGCGCACGT
>CAUCCR010000143.1:0-4266 GCA_958441355.1 uncultured Collinsella sp.
GATCTTATAGGCGTTGAGCGTCTCGACGGTGTCGACGAGGCTCTCGCCCTTGACTGTAGAAGTCGAGGAGCCGCCAAAGTTAAGGCTATCGGCCGAAAGGCGCTTCTCGGCGAGCTCGAAGGAGCTGCGGGTGCGCGTCGAGGGCTCGTTGAACATGTTGACGATGGTCTTGCCCTTGAGCGTGGGGACCTTCTTGATCGCACGCTCGTTGACCTCGGAGAACGCCTTGGCGGTCTCGAGGATGAGCTTGATGTCCTCTTCGGAGTACTCGGTAATGTCGATCAGGTGCTTATGGTTGAACGCCACGGTACTACTCACCTCCCAGCGGCGCGGAGCCCACGTGGGAACCCGGCGCGACGTCGTTGATCTCGACAGCGGTACGGCCGTCGACTTCCTTCATATATAGGTGCACGTTCTCCTCGTGCGACGAGGGAACGTTCTTGCCGACAAAGTCCGGCGAGATGGGGAGCTCGCGGTGACCGCGGTCAACGAGAACTGCCAGCTCGATGCGGCTCGGACGGCCCAGATCCATGACGGCGTCCAGAGCGGCGCGAATGGTACGGCCCGTGTACAGGATGTCGTCCACCAGCACGACGCGCTTGCCGTCGACGCTAAAGGGAATGTTGGTGGCGTGGATCGCGGGAGCGAAATTGGTCGCATAGTCATCGCGATAGAAGCTGATGTCGAGGCTACCGAGCGGAACTTCGACGCCCTCGATCTCCTTGATCTCCTCGGCGAGCTTCTTTGCCAGAAGGTCGCCGCGCGTGACGATGCCGACCAGAGCGAGGTCTTCACAGCCCTCGTTGCGCTCGAGAATCTCGTGCGCGATGCGGGTCATCGCTCGATTGACGGCGGTCTCGTCCATGATGACCGCCTTGGGGGAAGTCGTGCCCATCGATCTCCTTCCTCACATGCCTTGACTGCTGACACAGTCAAAAAAATAGATGCCCGACCGCTCAAAGCGGACCAGACACCCACAGGAAGGACTGCTCTTTGGCAGCTATGTAATTCCATGTGGGTATCTCGTACCCCTTTAATGGTCAAGCGATAGTGTAGCCAACCTCGAGCTTAATTGCGAGCATAAATACAGAGCAATCCGTAAACGGAGCCCAATGCTCAATAAACCTATATATATTTGTGGGACGAGCTTGAAAACATACGCACGAGCTGGCATAATCCCCTCTGCTGCACGCAAATCGGATCTACGTCCAGGGCCGTGGCGTGAGCACTATCGCCAAAAGAGAAATATCTCTGTGTAGATTACGCACAGGGAGCTGCTTCTGTGCTATAGTTCAGGCTTGTTTGTTAACGCGACATGTTCGTTTGTCGCCCAAGGAGGGTCAGTTATGTCCAAAGTTTGCGAAGTTTGCGGTAAGCACCCCGTTGCCGGTCGCTCCATCAGCCACTCTCACCGCGTCACCAACCGTAAGTTCCGCCCCAACATCCAGCGCGTCTACGTCGTCGTCGATGGTCACCGTCGCAAGATGAACGTTTGCTCCACCTGCCTCAAGTCCGGCAAGGTTGCGCGCTCCTAAATAAGGTCTTACCAACAAGTACCTCGGACTCTCCGGGTCAAAGACCTCGCGTTCATATAGAACTTACCAAAGGCGCCCTCCCCTACGGAGGGCGCCTTTTTTGCACTCATTGCACTCATTGGGGACAGACTTACATGAGTGCTTTCACTCATTGGGGACAGACTTACATGAGTGTTTTCACGCATTGGGGACAGACTTAGATGAGTGCTTTCCAAAGCTCACAGTGCATCGACGAACTCACGGCGCTTCGATCGCCACCAGTACGTACCTCACGCCGCCTCGTTCCAGCCCGCGGTGGCCTTGGTTACGCTTGTGGCGCCGATGCCGGTGATACGGGCAATTTGCTTGACCGTGAGATGCGCCCGCCTGAGCCTCAGCAGACAGGCATCGCGATCGGGGCGTGGCAGGGCCTTGAGCATCGCAGGATCTATGCTCGGAAGCACTTCGCGCGCAATGGAAAGGACCTCCTCATCGGGGATCCGCCGGCGTGGAAGAACCTCCACTGACCAGATGCGCTCGGCAACTTCCTTGAGATGCTCGCAATAGCAACGGGAGCCTCCGACAATATCGAGCATAGGGGCCGCATCACAGATGTCAAAGGGATCATAGCCCAGCTCATATGCCTTGTAGCTTGACCAGCGGTACGCCTCGAGTGAGTCGAGCGCACCTTTCACGGGATTGAGATGGATATAGTCGAGCAGTTGCACCGCTTGCGTGTCCGACTCAACAGCGACCCGCGAATAGCGATTATCAAAGAGATGCCCCGTTCTCCCCGTTTTCCCATTGAAATACTTAGCATATGCCGTCAATGCGCACTGCATCGCCTTTGAAAGATTGTCGAACGGATCATCAACCATCAAATGAAAGTGGTTGTCCATAAGGCACCAAGCCAAAACCGCCACTTCATGGCGCGCAAACCTGTCCGAGATATCCGATAGGAAACGATAGCGGTCGGAGTCATCTTCAAAAATAATCTGTTTAGAGTTACCACGGTCAAAGACGTGGTAATAGCCGGTGAGCGAAACGGCGCGGGCGCATCGGGGCATAATCTCTCCTTTCAAAAACTGAACAGGCAACACCTAAAAGGAGAGAAGGAACGCGAAATGCTGAGCCTGTGACCTATTTATATCCAATGAGCGGCAAAAATAGGTCAAGAACGGCAAAATGGCAAATCGATGTCTGTCCCCAATGAGTGAAAGCACTCATGTAAGTCTGTCCCCAATGAGCGGGGCGATGCAGCAGGCAGATAGTTTTAGTTAAAGCGTTTCAGTTTATTGAAGCGTTTTAGTGTGCCTTTTACAGGAATCTGACCGCTCGCCGAATAATTTCTTGTTATCATGCAAGACGTAGGGTAAATCTCCGATCGCAAGGAGACACAAATGGTGAAAAAGTCACCGGAAAACACTACTCCCGCAATTGTGGACAACGTAGAGGCGCTTGAGGCTAAGCTCGCTCAGATGCGAGAGGCCCAGGCGCTTTTTGCTACGTACACGCAGGAGCAGGTCGACAAGATCTTCTATGAGGCCGCCATGGCTGCCAACAAGGCTCGTATCCCGTTGGCGAAGATGGCCATCGAGGAGACCGGCCGCGGCGTTCTTGAGGACAAGGTCATCAAGAACCACTACGCCGCAGAGTACATCTACAACGCTTACAAGAACACCAAGACCTGTGGTGTCCTGGAGCGCGACGAGGCTTACGGCATCACCAAGATCGCCGAGCCCATCGGCATCGTGGGCGCCGTCATCCCGACGACCAACCCCACTTCTACCGCGATCTTCAAGACGCTGATCAGCCTGAAGACCCGCAACGCCATCATCATCTCCCCGCACCCGGCTGCCGCCAAGTGCACCATCGCCGCTGCCAAGCTCGTGCTTGACGCCGCCGTCAAGGCCGGTGCCCCCGAGGGCATCATCGGCTGGGTTGATGTCCCCTCCATCGAGCTGACCAACATGGTCATGCGCGACGTCGACATCATCCTCGCCACCGGTGGCCCGGGCATGGTCAAGGCCGCTTACTCCTCGGGCAAGCCCGCGCTGGGCGTTGGTGCCGGTAACACCCCGGTCGTCATCGACGACACCGCCGACGTGCTGCTCGCCGTCAACTCCATCATCCACTCCAAGACCTTCGACAACGGCATGATCTGCGCTTCCGAGCAGTCCGTGACCGTCATCGACACCATCTATGACCAGGTCAAGGCCGAGTTCCAGAAGCGCGGCTGCTACTTCGTCAAGCAGGGTGCCGAGATGGAGGCCCTGCGTGCCGCCATGTTCAAGAACGGCGCTCTCGATCACCGCATCCCCGGCATGGCTGCCGCCAAGATCGCCGAGCTCGCCGGCATCGAGGTTCCCGCCAAGACCAAGATCCTGATCGCCGAGGTCACCTCCACCGACCCCGCCAAGGAGGAGTTCTCCCACGAGAAGCTCTCCCCGGTCCTGGCCATGTACCACGCCAAGGACTTCCAGGAGGCCGTCGACAAGGCCGAGCACCTGGTGCTCGCCGGTGGCCCGGGCCACACCGCCTCTCTGTACGTGCACCCCGCCCAGGCCGAGAAGATCAGCCTGTTCGAGCACGTCATGAAGGCCTGCCGTATCGTCATCAACACCCCGTCCTCGCACGGCGGCATCGGTGACCTGTACAACTTTGGCATGAAGCCGTCTCTGACCCTGGGCTGCGGCTCCTGGGGCGGCAACTCCGTCTCCGAGAACGTTGGGGTGAAGCACTTGATCAACGT
>CAUCCR010000144.1:0-4255 GCA_958441355.1 uncultured Collinsella sp.
CCTCTGGGCTGTTTTGTTTTATGTCGCCAAATCAGCTGGCAGTTCCAACCGCCCAACTAGCCAAAAGCCGACCATCTACTTGCCGATATATCCATCGGCATAACCAATCAGTCCGCACCGCAACTTCTCAGCAAAACGCCGCGATGTCTGTGCCCTGCGGTATCCTTGAGCCACTTGCACCTGCAGCACCAAGGAGCCGCCATGCGCACCGAGCTCGATGTCCCCTTTTCGCACAAAGAAGAAGCCAAGGCGCTGGGCGCCAAATGGGACCGGACCAAGAAGATCTGGTATGTACCCAGCGGCGTCAACCCCGAGCCCTTTGCCGAGTGGCTGCCCGGTGTTGACCGATCCGACCCCTCAGCGCCGTATATATATCTAGTACTGGGCAAGCGCGAGTGCTGGAAGTGTCACAAAGAGACCTCGGTCGCGGCCTTCGGCATTCCCTATCGAACCGATAACGACGAGAGCGTCGCCATCGCGCACGCGCCCAACGAATCCGGGCACATTGCCATCGACACGGCCAACGCCAACGCACTCGCCATCGTGCCCGCTCTTGGCTGCGTGCCGGGCGAGATCCGCGACTACCTTCATAAGCGCTGCGGCTACAAGCCCGTAGGCGCGCGAGCCTCCAAAGCCCCGTCGCTCGGCAACACGTGCACCAGTTGCGACGCGCTGCAAGGCAGCCGCTATCTGTTCGAGGAGCCCTCGTCCCCGTTTGCCCTCACTGCCATCAACAAGCTGCCGGCACTGGAGTTTGTGCGCGTCGAAGTTGCCGGCGTCTTTGGCGTCCCGGCCGCGCGTACCGACTTTGACCAGGCGCTCTTTACCTGGGCACGCGACCATCACACCGAGTTCCACAGGCAACTCGGTGAGGGGGTTTATTTGTAGGGACGGAGAAGCCTTCACAGCCAACTCCTCCGCATCACCTATCCCTCGTCGCCGGCGTCATACACGATATCGAGGCCACAAACAGGGCATTTCTCCGGATACACCGGCATATGAACGCCTGTCTGTTTTCTCACTTCATCGCTGAACCTGTCGCGCGCATCGATGAACCGAATGTCGAGACACGGTATTTGCGAGCCGCAGCAAGGGCAGGTGACGACAAACGACCCGCAATCAACCTCTACGCTCGGAAACATATTGTTGTCTATAAGGGCACACGGCAGTTTTCCGTACTTCCCCATCGCAATATCGCCTCGCCAGCTCATACACGCTCCCCTCTCGCTATACAAAACAGGAAGAGCATGCACCGGCGGGCATGCGCGAGATTGCATCGCCACGCGATCCGATCAAACAACACGATCGTCGAAGAATGCCAAAGCCAAATACGCTAATACGGCAGAAGCCCCGCCTTTTCACGCTTCTTTTCCGAGCGATCGAACTCAATGCGATGGGCCTCAAGAAACACCGTATTGGGTCGCCACTGATGCTCATTCGGCTGCCTTAGCGTCGCGCCCGCAAAGGAAGCATAGTCGGTCTTATCCAGCAGGTACGATCCGCACAGCCGATATTCGCCGCAAACAGGCTCAAACGAAATCAGATGAGCATCGAATAAAGCATGTAAGTCGCGCCGAAGCAGAATGCCGTTGCTGGCAACCTGCGATTTGGGTCCCGAGTAATTCTCGATATGTGCAGCCTCCAGAGCTTCGCTGACGCCGCAGTCCGACACCGCGCAACGGCCATCATAGGCGGCAACGAGCTGCTTGCGGAACCATTGCTGCCCCAATCGCTCGCGCCTTAACGCATGGCGGACCTTTTCGTCGTCGGTCGTACCCTGTCCGGCAAACTCAATATCGACGGGCATGTGCTTCAGATAGCTCATGTCGGGCGCAAAACGGGGGTCGGGCCCGCCTTTATGAACAGGACCGTGCAGAACAAACCATCCGTTTTCGGGCTCGAACCGTTCAACAAACGCAAGGCCGAGCACCTTGTAGCCCACCTCGGTTGCAAATATGACTCCGACTGGAACGCCACATTCCATGCAGTTGAGCATTTTACGGTTGTAATTCTGGTCTCGAAAACCAACGGTACCCGGCGCTTGAATCGAGTACTTAATGACCCATGTACCATCGTCCAAATAGAGCGGAGGCACATCGGTGTAGAAGTTCTTTTTAGAGTTATGGACCGAAAGCGCAAAGATCTTATTGGGATCTTGCTTCACCCGATCCTGGCCCGGCCAGAAGATCCCTGAATCCCGCGTTACGGGAAAGAAGTCCGAGCCAATTCTCAAACGATACTGATACTGAGGGCTATCTTCCTTGGTGTGGTGCGGAAGGCTGGTCCAAACGCCGCCGCGCTGTTCCTCACCCAGAAACCACTCCCATGCCTCAACGTATTCGGAAGGCACGAGACTGCAGGCGCGGTCATAGCTTGGTCCATCCATCAACGGAACAGCAAGGTCAATGTCGTTCATCGCCAGCACCTACAACCATACGAACGCGAGTTATGCCCTTCAATAATATGGCCGAGAGTCAATTATTACGAGATCTCATTCCACGATCGGCACATCGTTGATGCTCTCGGTTTGCCGCTGGCGCGCTTGTACCCCGCCACCCCACTCCCCTGTATACTGATGTAACACGTGTTTCATCCGGGCTTGTTGGGCCGGATTATTCATGGGAGGGTCTTATGGCTGCTTCGAATCCGCCTAAGGGGAGCGTTTCTTCTTCGTCCATCAAGCCGGTGACGCGCAAGGCCGTGCGCTGCCAGCGCGAGGTCGCCTGGCTTGTCACGCAGGCAGCGGGCAGGCTTGTGGCGACCACTCAGGACGTCAATGCGCCTACGCCGAGCTTTGTGTTAGCGGCGGCGCTGGATTTTGTGCGCCAATTGGAACTTGCCGCACAAGAAGACGGCAGCCATCTTGGCTACCAGGACGCTATGGCGCCCGACCTGTTGACCTTTTGTCGCATGACCAAATTGCCCGCCGCGCCCAATACGCTTTCGGACGCAGGCTACATGTTTACGCTCTCGGGCGCGGACCTTATCCGCGACATCTATGCATACTGCAGCGAGCTCGCCGAGCGCCACGTCTTTGACGCGGCAGAAGTCAAACCGGGAAATGTCATCAAGCTGGTTCTTAGGCTGTTCTTGATGGACGGGTTCGGGGCCATGCCGGCGTAAGCCGAGTCTTTAGCATCACCGTCGACTGGGCAACAACCGCTTTACCTTAATGGACGCCAATCGAGAGTCGATTATTGGGTCGCCTCGTCCACTAACGCATCTATCCCACGCGCTCCGACAGTCGATACTTGCGGTTGCGGCTCGTCGCCGGCGCCGTGGGCTCAAGCTCGCCTTGAGCAATGAGCGCGTTGACGCGCGACCTAACCTGGGAAATTGTGAGCCCTGTGTGCTCTGCCAGCTCGCGCGTCCCCAGCTCGCCGTAGTGTTTGAGTGCCGTCACAATTAAGCCCCCGCCATGATCGACCGGCTCGATCTTTGAACGGTAAAGTACGACCTTGAACCGATCGAATCCCGGGCAGAACAGGGGCTCGGCCAGACCATGCGCGCGCATGGCATCGATCATCATCGGGATGCCCGAGCCATTGCCCTCAGCCGGCGAACCTGCGCCATCCGGCAGCGGGACAATCGACATGAGCTTCACAAGCGTCGCGTTACGGCATCGGGAGCTGCCGTCAAACAAGTTCTCGCGAGTCTTTCCCCCGTAAAGGCCGCCAGGATTCGTCACCTCGACACGATCGTCAAAGACGTCGACGGCAATCGATTGTCCACAGAACCGATCCCCGTATTCTCGATGGATTACGGCGTTGGCGATTGCCTCGCGCAGAACCTCCTCGGGAATCTCAAGCGAGTCGACACGCGAGACGCCTTGGACGGTCGAGGTTCGCCGCAAATTCTTGGCGACGGCTGCGACGGCATCCGAGATCATCTCGCCCAACGTTCCCTCACAGATTGTGCGGTCCATGAACCTCAGCGACCCCGCCATGCCCTTCTGAGTTCCCGCATGGACAGCCACGTCAATGAAGAGCTTGGGATAGAACTGCTGAGGGTAGGTGCCCACAACTAGGAGTCCAGCCTTGGTGACATTGCCCTGGGAATCAAGGATATTTAGGCGCTCCAGCTTCGTTTGTTTGTCCGGCGCGCCGCGCATTGCCCGGGGCGTCAACGAGAAAGCCCGATCTATCGTACGGTCGACCAGCGTCTCGTCGAGATTGTCCGCGCCCGCACCCGCCACCGCGTCCCGATCGCTCGGAGTCGCTCGACCGTATGACGCCAATGCGAGCACCTCGGTCGA
>CAUCCR010000145.1:0-4201 GCA_958441355.1 uncultured Collinsella sp.
AGCCGCCCGAGGCGGACTTTTACGACGGCTACCCGCAGTACTACGACGGCATCGGCATGATCCGCTCCTATCTGGACGAGACCGACAACGTGCTCGCCGCCGATGCCGAGCGCCTGCGCCGCGTTCGCGATGCAATCGCCGCCCGTGGCCAGCGCCTGCTGTGCCTCTCGGGCGCCAGCGCGCGCGATACGGTGGCGCGTTTTGTGGAATCGCCGCAGGGCCTTGCCGGTACCGTCACGGCCATCAAAAACCGTTACTTTGGCGGCAACGTGGACGTGACCGGCCTCATCGTCGCCTGTGACATCTTGGAGCAGCTGCCGCAGGACCTGTCGGGGGTTATGCTCTTTGTGCCTAAGCTCATGTTCAACGCCGACGGTATGACCCTTGACGAGTATCATCGTGACGAATTACTCGCACGCCTTACCGGTCGCGGCGCTGAGGTTCATGTGGTATCGACCATGCCGCATGAGCTGCTCGATACCCTGGAGCACATCCTTGGCATAACGCCCGCCAATTCAACTATCCCCGCTGACCCTACCCATTAAAGGAGAGCAGATGAAACCTATCGTCGCCGTCGTCGGACGCCCCAACGTGGGCAAGTCCACGCTCGTTAACCGCCTGGCCCAGACCTCGGACGCCATCGTCCATGAGTCCCGCGGCGTCACGCGCGACCGCTCGTATCACACGGCCGATTGGAACGGCCGCGAGTTCACCATCGTCGACACGGGCGGTATCGAGCCGCTCAAGAGCGACGACGTCTTTGCCACGTCCATCCGCGACCAGGCACTTGCCGCCGCCGAGGAAGCTGCCGTCATCCTGTTTGTGGTCGACGGCCGCACCGGCGTCACCGAGGAGGACGAATCAGTCGCTCGCATGCTCAAGCGCTGCGACAAGCCGGTCTTTTTGCTGGTGAACAAGCTCGACAACCCCGACCGCGAGAATGACAACATCTGGGAGTTCTATTCGCTCGGCATCGGTGAGCCCACGCCGCTCTCGGCCCTGCACGGCCATGGCACGGGCGACCTGCTCGACGACATCGTGGCCCTGTTGCCCGAGGAGGAGGACGAGATCGCCGACGCGTTCCCCGACGCGCTGAACGTGGCCATCATCGGCCGCCCCAACGCCGGTAAGTCTTCGCTGTTCAACCGCATCTTGGGCGCCGACCGCTCCATCGTGTCCAACATCGCCGGCACCACGCGCGATGCCATCGACACCGTCGTCGAGCGCAACGGCAAGCACTACCGCATGGTCGACACCGCGGGCATTCGCAAGAAGAGCACCGTGTACGAGAACATCGAGTACTACTCCATGGTCCGCGGCCTGCGTGCCATCGACCGCGCCGACGTGGCGCTGCTCGTCGTCGACGCCTCCGTGGGCGTCACCGAGCAGGACCAGAAGGTCATGGGCTTGGCCATCGAGCGCGGCTGCGCCATCGTGGTGCTGCTCAACAAGTGGGACCTTCTCGACGACGACCGAAAGCGCGAGGCCTGCATGGAGACCGTCGACCGCCGTTTGGGCGTCATGGCTCCCTGGGCCCAGTACCTGCGCATCTCGGCCCTGACCGGCCGCAGCGTCGAGAAGATTTGGGCAATGGTAGACGCGGCCGAAAAGACGCGCTCGCAAAAGATCACCACCTCGCGCCTTAACACGTTCCTCACCGACCTGCGCGAGTTTGGCCACACCGTGGTGGACGGCAAGCGCCGCCTGCGCATGCACTACGTGACCCAGACGGGCGTCAACCCGCCGACGTTTACGTTCTTCGTCAACCACAGCGACCTGGTCAACGACACCTACCAGCGCTACGTGGAGAACCGTATGCGCTCGACCTTCGATTTTTCCGGCACGCCCATTCGACTCTTCTTTAGGAAGAAGGAGCAAAAGGATGCATAATCCGATTCTGCTGACCGCCATCTGCGCCGTGGTCTCGTTCTTTATCGGAGCGATTCCGTTTGGCCTGATCCTGGGCCGTGTGTTCAACCACACGGACATTCGCAAAGCGGGCTCCGGCAACATCGGCACCACCAACGCCCTGCGCGTAGCCGGCCCCAAGGTGGCCGCGCTCACGCTGCTGCTCGACTGCCTTAAGGGCGCCATCTGCGTTCTTATCGCCCGTCCGCTCATCGCGAGCGTGGGCTATGGCTTTCCGCCGAGCATCATGGCGCCCGGAGCCCCCGGCGACTGGATGCTCGGCGTCATTTGCCTGGCAGCGGTGTGGGGCCACATCTTCTCGCCCTACCTCAACTTCCATGGCGGCAAGGGTATCGCCGTGGGCTTGGGCGTCATCCTCGCCTGGTACTGGCCCATCGGATTTTCGCTGCTGGGCATGTTTATCGTGGCCGTCGTCATCACCAAGTTTGTGTCGGTAGGCTCGCTTGCCGCGGCCATCGGTCTTCCCATTGCCGCTTGTGCGGTCTTTCCGTATAGCAGCCTGGGACTTAAGTTTTGCATGGCGCTGATCGGCATCACCGTGGTGTGGGCCCATCGTGCGAACATCAAAAAGCTCATGACGGGCAAGGAGTCCAAGCTCTCATTTACCAAGCGCGTCACCGAGCCCGACGATAAGTAGGAGAGAGTCATGAATGTTGCGCTGATTGGCTCCGGCTCCTGGGGAACCGCCGTCGCCGGCCTTGCCGCCGCGCGAGCCGAGCGCGTGACCATGTGGGCCCATAGTGAGCAGACGGCCGCCGGCATCAATGGCGAGCACCGCAATCCCCGGTATCTGATGGACTACGAGCTGCCCGGCAACGTCATCGCCACCACGGACCTGTCGCAGGCACTCGAGAGCGCCGATGCCATCATCTTTGCCGTGCCCTCCAAGCACCTGCGCAGTGTATGCCATCAAGCGGCCCCCTTCATCGCCGCCGACACCCCGGTACTCTGCCTCACCAAGGGCATTGAGCCAGAATCTGGACTGCTCATGAGCGAGGTCATTTCAAGCGAGATCGGCAACGAGGCGCGCGTGGCGGCTCTCTCCGGCCCCAACCATGCCGAGGAGATCTGCCGCGGCGGACTTTCTGCCGCCGTCATCGCCAGCGAATACCCTCAGATAGGGGAGACCTTTAAGGACCTACTCCTATCCACGGCCTTCCGCATCTACCTGTCGCAGGACATGACCGGCGTCGAGGTTTGCGGTGCCATGAAAAATGTCATCGCCATAGTGTGCGGCATTTCCGCCGGCTCCGGCGCGGGCGACAACACGCTCGCTCTCATCATGACGCGCGGTCTGGCCGAGATCAGCCGACTGGTGCATGCCCGCGGCGGGCAGGCCATGACTTGCATGGGCCTTGCCGGCATGGGCGACCTCATCGCCACCTGTACCTCGGAGCATTCGCGCAACCGCACCTTTGGCTACGAATTTGCCCACGGCGTGTCGCTCGACGAGTACCAGGCACGCACGCACATGGTGGTCGAGGGCGCCGTTGCGGCCCGCAGCGTCAGCGAGCTCGCCCGTTCACTGGGCGTAGACATTCCGCTCACCTTTGCCGTGGAGCAAACGCTCTACAACGGTGTTACTTTGGATAGGGCGCTCGAAATTCTCACCGACCGCGTCCCATCGCAAGAGTTCTACGGACTCACCGACTAATGCAGAAAGGCTACTAACATGGGTTCCATTAAAATTGCTCCGTCCATCCTTTCGGCCGATATGGCCAACCTTAAGGGCGACCTCGACAAGATCGCCGGTGCCGACTTTGTGCACTTCGACGTGATGGACGGTCACTTTACCGGCAACCTCACCTTTGGCGTTGACATCCTCAAGGCCGTCAAGCGCTCCACCGACGTGCCGGTCGACGCACACCTCATGGTGTCGAACCCCGACGAGACCGTCGATTGGTACGCCGATGCCGGCGCCGATATGATCACCGTTCACTACGAGGCCTCCACGCACCTGCACCGCACGCTCACGCACCTGCAGCAGCGCGGCGTCAAGGCCGGCGTGGTGCTCAACCCCGCAACGCCTGTCTGCGTGCTCCAGAGCATCATCGAGGTCGTCGATATCGTGCTGCTGATGAGTGTGAACCCGGGCTTTGGCGGCCAGAGCTTTATCCCGGGCACCATCGCTAAGCTCCACGAGCTCAAGGCCATGTGCGAGCGCCACGGCGTGTCGCCCCTCATCGAGGTCGACGGCGGCATTTCTTCCAAGAACATTGCCGAGGTCGTCAAGGCCGGCGCCAACGTCCTCGTGGCCGGCTCCGCTGTTTTT
>CAUCCR010000146.1:0-4195 GCA_958441355.1 uncultured Collinsella sp.
CTCAAACAGGACTATGCAGTTGTTAATTGGAAGCAAAAGCCTTGGCGGCCCTACAGCTCGCGCAGGGTGTTGAGAATCGTACGCAGCGATGCATACATCTGCTCGCGCTGCTCCACGCCCATGGCCTTGCCGGTGGTGTCGAGCACTTCGCGAATAATGCGATCGGCCTCGTTCATGCTCTCGCCGCCCAACGTGGTCAGGCGAACCGGGGCGCGATACTTAACGGCGGCATCAGCCGAATCGTCAACCTCGACATAGCCGCCCTCCTCCAGATGCGCCAGCGTGCGCGAGACGGCAGCGCGGGTCACACCAGCCATGCGGGCGAGGTCGGCACCAGTCAGACCGTCCTTGCTGCGCTCAAGATAGTACAGGCACATGATGTCGGAGCCCTTAAGGCCCAGCCTTGCGCCCTCAGATGTCTTAATGCGCTGGATCTCCTTGTAGAGTCCGCTGATCAGTCCGACAAAGTCCTCGAAACGTGTCTCGTCGTTCTGCTGCATGGGAGACGACCGCCTTTCGCTTGCATAATGCTAACGGGTAAACATCTTAGCCGTACCCAGCGGCCGCAAACCCCGCACGCCCTATTTGTTAACTCATCAACATAAAAACCACCACAAAGGGGACAGGCACCTTTGTGGTGGTTTGGGGCATCAATAGGTTCTAGGCGCCGCTACAGCTCCACGCAGGGATTGTCATGGGTCACAAGCGTCTTAACGACAACCGTCGCTCCCAGATAGCGCTCGAGCAGCTCGGCTAAGCGATCGATTGCGGCCTGGCAATCCCCCATGCGCTCGGGCTCAACACATTCAATCGCCAAAAACGCGTCGGCCGAATCGTCGGACAGAGCCGTTCGAACGCCGTCGCGCCAGTTCCAGCAGCGGCACACGGCGCCCGCATCATCGATGTAGGCCAGCTCGCCGGGAAGCGTCGGGTCATCCGCTTCCTCGCCAAGCGGCAAGAACGCATCGCCACCGTCGGTCACCTTCAAGCGAAGATCGCCCTCAATCGCATGCAAATCCTCGCCTCCCACGGGCAGCGCGTAGGTCAGCGACACTGTGTTGTAGATGTCCACCGCGGGCGTAATGTGGCCCACCGGCTTGCCTTTGAGCACGCGCTTGAGCAGGTTCTCGATTGAACAGCGCGCGCCCTTTTTGGTCTTGAACAGACGATAGGCCTCGCGCCATGCCTTGACCGGTGCGTTCTCGCTGATTGTATCGCTGGTCAGATGACGCTCCGCATCGATATTCGCGCGATCGAGCAACGCCGCAATCGCATCCACGTCCCCTTGAGGAATCTGAGACGCGGGCTTCATACCCTCCACGACCACCACACCGACCGCCGCCTGTGGAAATAGCTCCCAGAATGAATCCTCGGCAATAAAGCTCTTCATACATGCTCCCTTCATTGTGCGCGCCCGAGTGAGGGCGCCTAAACAAAAAGCGCCCTTACAACGGCCACCTTCAAAGTCCTACGGTGCCGTCACAAGAACGCTTGCGCTGTCCCCATCCGGAGAAGGGGACGATATGTCAGGCGTATTGTAACCCGAGTCATCCACACGAGCAAAACCACCACAAAGGTGCCTGTCCCCTTTGTGGTGGATATGGACTCACGGCGAAGCTAGTGGCGGAGTCCCAGCAGGCCGCGGCCGTGATGACGGGCCTCGGCGGACACCTGGGCGTGCGGGCCGGCGGCTTTGACGGACTCGGGCAGGTGCGAGTACTTCTTCTCGAAGTTCTCCTCGAACATCACGGCCAAGTTGTGCGCGGCCTCGTCGTAGCGAGCGGTGCTCTGCCAATACTGGCGCGGCACCAGGATGCCGTCGGGTACGCCGTGGCACGTGGTGGGAATGTCGACGTTAAAGATGTCGTCGTGCACGAACTCGCTGTCCTCGATGGTACCGTCGAGGGCGCGGGCCACCAGGGCGCGCGTGTAGGCAAGCTCGATGCGATGACCCACGCCGTAGCCGCCGCCGATCCAGCCGGTGTTGACCAGGTACACACGCGTGCGGCCGTCGGCGATGCGCTCACCGAGCATCTTGGCATAGACCATGGGGTCGAGCGGCATAAACGGCTCGCCAAACAGCGAAGAGAACGTGGGCGTGGGCTCGGTGACGCCGACCTCGGTGCCGGGGATCTTGGCCGTAAAGCCCGTCACAAAGTGATACATGGCGGCGTCGGCCGTCAGGCGCGAGATGGGCGGCAGCACGCCAAAGGCATCGCAGGTCAGGAAGAGCACGACGCTTGGAGTGGTGCCCATGCCCTTGGTCCACGCGTTGGGAATGTGCTCCACAGGGTATGCCACGCGCGTGTTGTGCGTGATCGAGATGTCGTCGTAGTTGGGCTTGCGGTTCTCGTCGAGCACCACGTTTTCGCAGATCGCGCCAAAGCGGACAGCGTTGAAGATCTCGGGCTCGTGGAACGCGTCCAGGCCCTCGCATTTGGCGTAGCAGCCACCTTCGATGTTGAAGATGCCCATGTCGGACCAACCGTGCTCGTCGTCGCCGATCAGCAGCCGCGTGGGGTTGGCCGAAAGCGTGGTCTTGCCCGTGCCCGAAAGGCCAAAGAACACGGCGGTCTCGTGCGTGACGGGATCCATGCTGGCCGAGCAGTGCATGGGTAGCACGTCGTCCTCGACGGGCAGCAGGTAATTCATGACGCTGAAGATGGACTTTTTGATTTCGCCGGAGTAACCGGTGCCGGCAACCAAAATCACGCGCTCCTGGAAGTTGATGACCACGGCGGCGCTGGAGTTGAGGCCCTTAATGGCGGGATCGCACTGGTAGCCGGGAGCGGCGAGCACGCAGAAGTCCGGCTCGCCGGTGCGTGCGATTTCACGGGCAAGCGGGCGGGCGAGCATCTGCTTAATAAAGAGCGCTTGGCTGGCACGCTCGCAGGCGACAAGCAGGCGACGCGTATGGTTGCGATCGGCACCGGCCATACCGCGAGTGACGAACACATCGCGCTCGTTGAGGTAGTTGACGATACCGGCCTTGATGGCCTCGTAGCTCTCGGCAGAAAGCGGGCGGTTGACGGCACCCCAGGCAATCTTGTCGTGAACATCGGGGGTGTCAACGATAAAGCGGTCATTGGGGGAACGACCAGTGCGCTCCCCCGTCTCGATCACCAGCGCGCCGTTGGATGCCATGCGGCCTTCTTCGCGGCGGATGGCGTGCTCGACGAGCTCCGCGGCGGATAGATCGACCAGCAGACGGGGCTGATTCTCGGCGGGATCTTCGACCAGCGCAATACCAAAGTTGGACAGAACTTCTGCAGGGGTAACACCAGGCATGGGGCCTCCTTTAAAAGCGCGACACGTGGACGCGGCGCGCACTTTACTCACGTAAAGCCCGTTGTACCCGATATGCAAAAACGTTTTTGCGGCAACGGCGAAGCGCCCGCCCAACGGTCAAAAATCGCAGGCAAGCGGCCTAGTCGTTAGGGACGCTTTTAAACGACTAGTCATTGGGGACACTCTTGAACAGACAACATTCAAGGAGTGTCCCCGGATGCCGGCACTTAGGGACGTTCCCAAAGTGCCGGCACATAAGGAACGTCCCTAAGTGCCGACTACAGCGGCAGGCCTTGGCCGAGCATGGCTATGGCGCTCATCAGGACCAGCATGCCGGCGGCGTAGGGCAGGACGGCGCCCAGGAGTTCGGCATCCTTACCGCGCACGAGCACGGCGGCAAGACCAATGGCGAGGGTCTGCGGCGAGATCATCTTACCGGCGGCGACGCCCAGGGCGTTCAACGCGACCATCCAGTAGTCGCTCACACCCAGCGCAGTGGCAGCCTGGCTCTGAATGGGGCCAAACAGCATGCCCGAGGACGTGCCCGAGCCGGTCACAAACGCACCGACTGCGCCGATCCACGGAGCCAGAATCGGGTACAGCCCACCGGCGACGGCGATGCAGAACGCGCTGATCGAAGAGATCATGCCCGCATAGCCCATCACCTTGGCACAGCCCAGCACCGAAAGCATCGTGATCACCGTCGGCATCATCTGCTTCACAGTCGCGGCCAGCACCTCGCCCATCATGCGTGGCGAAGCACCCTGAATGGCACCGCCGGCAAACGCCGCCAGGAAAATCCAGACGCCCGGCGTGTTGACCCACGAAAACGTAAGCGTACCGGGATTCTCACCGCAATACACCTGCACGTGGCTCGCAAACGGCGCGAGCGCGGCATGTACAGCGG
>CAUCCR010000147.1:0-4184 GCA_958441355.1 uncultured Collinsella sp.
ACAGCCGTCCGCCGATTGTCATCTCCCGTACCCACCCCGAGCTCATGCGTCGTCTGTTTGAGCAGGAGGTGCCCGAGATCTATGAAGGCACCGTCCAGATCAAGTCGATCGCGCGCGAGCCCGGCCAGCGCTCCAAGGTCGCCGTCCACTCGCTCGACGACCGTCTGGATCCCGTGGGCGCCTGCGTCGGCCCCAAGGGCAGCCGTGTTCGCGCTGTCGTGGGCGAGCTCCGTGGCGAGCGCGTCGACGTCATCCTGTGGGATGCCGATCCTGCCGTCTACGTCGCCAACGCCCTGTCGCCCGCTAAGGTCACCCGCGTCCTCATCGACGAGGAGAAGGCCTACGCCGGCGTCATCGTGCCCGACGACCAGCTGTCCCTCGCCATCGGCAAGGAGGGCCAGAACGCCCGCCTCGCCGCGCGCCTGACCGGCTGGCACATCGACATCAAGTCCGAGACGCTTGCCGCCGATATCCTCAAGAACGTTCCCGTTCACGAGGAGCCCGCCGCTGACCTGATTGGTGACGAGGAGGACGAGGACGTCCGCCGCTGCGATTACGTGTCCGAGGACGGCATCCAGTGCCGCAACCAGGCTCGTCCCGGCTCCCGTTTCTGCGGTGTCCATGACACCGACGCCTTCGATGATGCGGAGGACCTGATCTAGCGCGCGGTCGCGCCGGGCGGGTCCCGGCGCGTCTCCCACGCTCGTTCAGTCTCTAGGCACCCAAGGTGCCAGAAAGGGTAGGTGAAGTCATATGGCAAAAGTCCGTGTGTCCACCCTGGCCAAAGAGTTCGGCATGACCTCCAAGGAACTGATGGGTCATCTCGCCGATATGAAGATTCCCGCTAAGTCCGCTTCCTCCACCTTGGAGGACGCCTATGTCGCCATGGTTCGTAAGCAGCTCGCCTCGGTGATCGAGGCCCGCGCCAAGGAAGTCGAGGCCGCCAAGCAGGCCGAGGAGCAGGCGGCTGCCGCCGAGGAGGCCGCACGCGCCGCCGAGGCCGAGCGCGAGCGTATCGCCGCCGAGAAGGCCCGCGAGGAGGAGCGCCGCCAGTTTGCCGCAGCCCAGGCTGCCGAGGAGGCTGCTCGCGCCGAGGCCGAGGCCAAGAAGAAGGCCGAGCAGGAGCGCCTTGCCCGCGAGAAGGAGGAGGCTGCCCGCGAGGCCCAGCGCCGCGCCGTTCCCGCTTCCGACTCCGGTTCGCGCTTCCGTTCGCTGCTCGACCAGATCGCCGCACAGGAGACCGTGCTCAAGGAGAAGAAGGACGCCGAGGACAAGGCCAAGGCCGAGCGCGCCGCCGAGCGCGGTAACCGTCGTGGCGGCAACAACGACCGCCGCGGTGGCCGTCGTAACGATCGCAACGCCTCCGACAACAACTCCGAGCGCAACGCTTCCGAGAGCCGTCCGCACAGCCATCGCACCAACGCCAGCAACAACGTCGCTGCCGGCATGGACTTCCCCAACCCCGATAAGCAGGGCAAGGGCAAGAAGCGCAAGGGCGGTCATAACAACGAAGAGGACCACTACAGCCGCATGGCTCGCGAGGCCGAGGAGTACAGCCGCGAGAAGGTGCTCGAGGAGGCTCGCGCCGCCGTCGAGGAGGCCTCTCGCGAGTCCACCGGTCGCCGCAAGAAGCGCAAGGAGAAGCGCGAGCGCGAGGCTGCCAAGGCTCAGGAGGAGCGCAAGATAGAGGAGGCGCTGGCCCAGGGCGTGAATCCCGAGGACCTCGACGCCATCAAGGTCTCCCAGGGCGTTACCGTCCAGGAGCTTGCCGAGGCGCTCGACGTTCCGGCCAACGACATCATCAAGCGCCTGTTCCTGCTGGGTACGCCGCTCACCATGACGCAGTCCATGTCCGACGACCTCGTCGAGCTCGTTGCCGACGACCTGGGCCGTCAGATCAAGATCATCACCCCCGAGGAGGAGAACACCTTCTCGTTCTACGACGATCCCGCCGACCTTAAGCCGCGTGCCCCGGTCGTCACCGTCATGGGCCACGTCGACCACGGCAAGACGTCGCTGCTCGACGCTATCCGTCACACCGGCGTTGCTGCCGGCGAGGCGGGCGGCATTACGCAGGCCATCGGTGCTTCGCAGGTCATGATCAACGATCGCAAGATCACCTTCATCGATACCCCCGGTCACGCCACCTTTACGGCTATGCGTGCCCGTGGTGCCAAGGTGACCGACATCGTCATCCTGATCGTCGCCGCCGACGACGGCGTCATGCCCCAGACGGTCGAGTCGATCAACCACGCCAAGGCCGCCGGCGTACCCATCGTCGTTGCTGTCAACAAGATCGATAAGCCGGGCGCCAACCCCGATCGTGTGCGTCAGGAGCTCACCGAGTACGGAGTCATCCCCGAGGAGTGGGGCGGACAGAACATGTTCGTCAACATCTCGGCTAAGCAGAAGATCGGTATCGACGAACTTCTGGAGACCGTGCTGCTCCAGGCCGACGTGCTCGAGCTCAAGGCCAACCCGGACACCTTTGCCTCCGGCAACGTCCTCGAGGCCAAGCTCGACAAGGGACGCGGCTCGGTTGCTACCGTGCTCGTGACTCGCGGTACCCTGCACGTGGGCGATACGCTGGTCGCCGGCCTTACCTACGGTCGCGTCCGCGCCATGCTCGACCCCAAGGGCCGCGCCGTCACCGAGGCCGGTCCCTCCGACGCCGTCGAGATTCTGGGCCTGCAGTCCGTGCCCAACGCCGGTGACGAGTTCCGCGTGTTCGAGGACGAGCGCGAGGCTCGCGCCCTTGCCGACGAGCGTTCGCTCAAGGCCCGTATCGAGGAGCAGAGCCGCGTCAAGCACGTCACGCTCGAGAACCTCTTCGAGACCATCGCCGACGCCGAGGTCAAGGAGCTCAACCTGATCATCAAGGCCGACGTCCAGGGTTCCATCGAGGCCCTTCAGGACTCGCTCGACAAGATGGATCAGTCCGAGGTTCGCATCAACACGATCCACTCCGCCGTTGGCGCAATCAACGAGACCGACGTCGTTCTGGCCGACGCCTCCAACGCCATCATCATCGGCTTTGGCGTCCGTCCCGACGGTAAGGCCCGCTCCGCCGCCGAGCGCGAGGGCGTCGAGATCCGTTGCTACGACGTCATCTACAAGTGCCTCGAGGAGCTCGACGCCGCCCGTATCGGCATGCTCAAGCCCACCGAGGTCGAGGTCGCCACGGGTACCGCGACTGTCCTGGACACCTTCAAGGTGCCCAAAGTCGGTATCGCCGCCGGTGTCCGCGTCGAAGAGGGCGAGATCGCCGCGACCGATTCCGTGCGCCTGGTGCGCGACGGCATCGTGGTCTTCAACGGCAAGATCGCCTCGATGCGCCACTACAAGGACGAGGCCAAGAGCCTCAAGAGCGGTTCCGAGGGCGGCATTGGCCTGGAGAACTTCCAGGACATCAAGCCCGGCGACCAGATCGAGGGTTACCGCATCGACCAGGTTGCCCGTACCGAGTAGGGGGTAGCGCTATGAAGCAAACGCAGGCAACCCGCCGTCTGGGCGAGCAGCTTCGCGAGAAGCTCGGTTATATCCTGCTCTTTGAGGTTTCCGATCCGCGTCTCGACCTGGTTACTTTGACCGCGGTCGAGGTCGCGGTGGACCGTTCGTTCGCGCGCGTGTACGTGTCGTGCGATGTGAGCCGCTACGACGAGGTCATGGAGGCGCTCGCTAGCGCCAAGGGCCGTATTCGCAGCCTGTTGGCTCGCTCGCTCGATTGGCGTGTCACGCCCGAGCTCGATTTTCGCATCGATCGCTCGACCGATGAGGCCGAGCGCATCACGCGTGCGCTGGAAAACGTTCCCGCTACGCTTGCGATCGAAAAGGACGAGGACGGCTATCCGATAGCGGATGCCGCCCAGGAGGCAGCTTTAGATGACTAATTCCGCCGACCTCGCCTCGTGCGAGTCTGCAGATATTCAGCGACGCATCCTCGAGCTCATCGAGGGTGCGTCCTCCATTGCGATTTCGGGACATACTTCTCCCGATGGCGATGCCTTGGGCTCCGTATTGGGTCTGGGCCTTTCGCTCATGAAGTTTTTCCCCAACAAGGACATTGCGCTGCTGCTGGCAGACGATGACCCGGTTCCGCGCATCTACCGCTTTATGGAAGGCTCCGATCTCCTGGTGCCGTCATCTGCGTATGCCGGCAATCCTGACCTGTTCATCTCGGTGGA
>CAUCCR010000148.1:0-4159 GCA_958441355.1 uncultured Collinsella sp.
TTTGGCTCTCGGGGACAAAAATCGAGCGTCTACTCACTTGGGATGAATCCTTACTCCCGTTCCTCCGAATGCCGCACCGTGCCTTGCCGTCTTGAAACACGGGGGAGTAAATTGCGAAATCGCAGGTGAAAGGGAGTAAAACGACAAAGAAAAAGCCTCCGTCCCAACGCGGGAACGGAGGCTCAGTTATCGTATTTACTCACCAATGTCGCTGGTGGTTTTGCCGTAACTCTCGTACGAAACGAAACTCAGGAGCACAGTGCGGCACTCAAAAGTGCAGGTCAGAACCCTGTCAGCCTACTCCCATTCGATCGTCGCGGGCGGCTTAGACGTGATGTCGTAGCACACGCGGTTGGCACCGGGGACCTCAGCAACGATGCGGCCGGAGATGCGGGCCAGGACGTCGTAAGGCAGTTTGGCCCAGTCGGCGGTCATGGCATCGCTGGACTCGACGGCACGCAGGATGATCGGGCGCTGGTAGGTGCGCTCGTCACCCATAACGCCGACGGACTTGATGTCGGGCAGAACCGCAAAATACTGCCAGCAGCTGTGCTCGGAGTTACGCTCGCCGGTCTGCTCATACAGGCGCTGGTTGTAGGCGTCGAGCTCCTCGCGCACGATAGCGTCGGCGTTCTTGAGGATCTCGAGCTTCTCCTTGTCGACCGCGCCGATGATGCGGATGGCCAGACCCGGACCCGGGAAAGGCTGGCGGAACACGATGTGACCCGGCAGGCCCAGCGCCAGACCAAGCGCGCGAACCTCGTCCTTAAAGAAGTGATCGAGCGGCTCAATAAGGTCGAAGTGCACGCCCTCGGGGAACGGGATCAGGTTGTGATGGCTCTTGATGGTGGCCGTCTTGCCGCCCGTCTTGCGAGCGCCGGACTCGATGATGTCGGGGTAGATGGTGCCCTGAGCCAGGTACTTGACCGGCTTGCCATCGGTCTCGAGCTGCTGAGCAACCGCGAAGAACTCTTTCCAGAACTGCGTACCGATGATGCGGCGCTTCTCCTCGGGCTCGGTCACGCCGGCCAGAAGCTCGGCATAGCGGTCCTCGGCGTGGACGTGGATAAAGTCGACGTCAAACTGCTTGGTGAAGACCTCCTCCACCTGCTCGGGCTCGCCCTTGCGCAGCAGACCGTGGTTGATGAACACGCAGGTCATCTGCTTGCCCACGGCGCGAGCGCCCAGCGCAGCCACGACGGAGGAGTCGACGCCACCGGACAGGGCCAGAATCACGCGGTCGTCGCCGACCTTCTCGCGGAACTCGGCCGTCATGGTCTCGACCAGGTTGTCCATACTCCAGTTGGGCTCCAGGCCGCAGATCTCAAACAGGAAGTTGCTCAGCAGCTGCTGACCATACTCGGAGTGCTTGACCTCGGGGTGGAACTGCGTGGTGAAAATCTTGCGCTCGACGCACTCCATGGCAGCAACCGGGCACACGTCAGTGCTGGCGGTAACGGTAAAGCCCTCGGGCACCTCGGAAACGGCGTCGCGGTGGCTCATCCACACGGTCTGCTCCATGGGCGTGGAGTTAAAGAGCTTGGCGCCGGCCGTGCGCGTGATGGTGGCGCGGCCGTACTCGCCCACCTCGGAGTGGCCGACCTTGCCGCCGAGCGTCACGGCCGTGATCTGATGGCCGTAGCAAAAGCCCAGGACGGGAAGGCCCAGGTCAAAGATGGCGGGATCGATAGACGGAGCGTCCTCGGCATACACGGAAGCCGGGCCGCCGGAAAGGATGAGCGCAGAGGCGTTCATCTCGCGAATCTCGTCGGCCGAGATGTCGCAGGGGACGATCTCGGAATACACGTTGAGGTCGCGGACGCGACGGGCAATGAGCTGACCGTACTGCGCACCAAAGTCGAGTACGAGGACCTTTGCGGAAGCCTTTTGATCCATGGTTCCCCCTCTTGTTGGCGGGGAGCCGGTGCCCACCCGCGCGAATAAACGAGAATAACTTTCATAGTGTACACGTTATATGGGGTTTCTCGTCCCTCGCAGCCATCAGCGCACGGCAAACGCACGACCTGGGCCCCTATTTGACGGCAATTGAAGTGTTACCAGACGTTACAGATGATGTAATACGTTTGAACATTGAACGCTCTGTGCCACAATACTGCCGAACGACTCCGCCTCTGCGGCGGCAAATACGATAGGAATACCAGCATGAAGCGCATCCTTCTCATCGCCACGGGCGGCACCATCGCATCGACCGAGGACGGCAACGGCCTCTCCCCCGCCCTGACCGGTGAGGAGCTCGCCCAGAGCGTCCCCGAGATCTCGGACCTCTGCGAGCTCGACGTGGTGCAGCCCATGAACATCGACAGCACCAATATGCGCCCGAGCGACTGGATGCGTATCCGCGACGTCATCGTCGAGGGTTATGCCGATCACGACGGCTTCGTGATTCTGCACGGCACCGACACCATGAGCTACACCGCGGCGGCGCTTTCCTATCTGATTCAGGACAGCCCCAAGCCCATCGTGCTCACCGGCTCGCAAAAGCCCATGGGCAATCCCTTTACCGATGCCAAGCTCAATCTGTACCAGAGCCTGCTCTATGCGCTCGACGAGCATTCGCACGACGTCTCGATCGTGTTTGGCGGCGTCGCCATTGCCGGTACGCGCGCCCGCAAGCAGCGCACCATGAGCTTTAACGCGTTCATTAGCGTCAACTATCCACCCATTGCCTACATCCGCAACGACCGCATCGTGCGCAACGGGCTCCACGGCACGCATCAGGGCGAAAACCCGGTGCGTTTCTACGACAGCATCGACCCGCGCGTATTTGTACTCAAGCTTACGCCCGGCGTAAACCCGGGCATCCTGGACGCCCTGGCCAATAGCTACGACGCCGTGATTCTGGAGACCTTTGGCATTGGCGGTATTCCCGAGTTTGGCGAGTCCGGCGAGTCGTTCCAAGAGGCAATTTTCCGCTGGGTCGATTCGGGTCGCACCGTCGTTATGACCACGCAGGTCCCCGAAGAGGGCCTCGATCTGGGCGTTTATGAGGTCGGCCGTGCTTACGCCGATCATCCGGGCATTCTGCGCGGCGACGACATGACCACCGAGACGCTCGTGGCCAAGACCATGTGGGCACTCGGCCAGTCACGTGATGCGGCAGAGATTCAGCGCCTGTTCTACAGCCAAGTCAACCACGATCGCATCCCGATGGCGTAATTCAGTTGTCGACGGGTATCCCCTATTCGATGCCCTCGAGAAGCTCTGACACCGTCATGCCGAGTGCGGGCGCGATCTTAAATAGAACCTTGAGCGTGAAATTTGCCGTCCCATCTTCGATTCGGTCGAGGTAGGGTCGGCTGATTCCTGTCGCCACACAAAAATCAACCTTGGAGATACCAAGGTCCCTGCGTGTCTCTTCGACCCGCCTGCCAAGAATCTGTTTCGCACGTTCGTCCATGCAGCCGAGTTTGAAATGGAGCCGAACATAAACGTAAACTATAGTTTACGTTTTGCCGAATACACAGGAGTTTTCTATGTCGGGTTCTTCGGTCCGCATGTACCGAGCCACGCTTCGCACAAACAGCGCACCGCCCAAGCTCGTCGTCGTTGAAGCAGAATGCCTTTCGCCCGATGAGCGCACAGCATTTGCATTGCTATCAAGTCGCGTCGCCACCGTTCTGCTCCCTTGCCCGACGCAAGGTGAACTTGCTGTTCAATGCCAAACGCACAGCTGCCCACTCAATCAGGCTGCCGTAATCGCAACCAGCCAACGCGGCCTGCCGCTCCTTTTAGAAGCCGGCATCGCACTCGCCCTTCGTGGCGCCGGATACGAAAACGAGACCGCCGCCGATATGGTCTTTAAACCACGATCGAGCGGCGGCCTCGCAGCAGCCATTGAATATGCATGCAGGCTCGTTGCCTAAAAGGACAAGCTAGAAACCAAAGCCAAAGCCCGTTCCAGTAATCGCCGAATACATAAAGTAGACGTTGATTACGTTGAGGAACACGCCCGTGATGCAGCCGTTACGCAGGTAGCGCTCGCACGTAAGACGTGCCATCACAGCGGAGTCCTCGTTGTTTTTTGCCTGGCGTCCCGCCGTAAAGTACGTCGCCACGCTCAGCAGCAGGTTGAGCACCGGCAGTGCCAGCAGCTCGTAGCTCTTGCCCCAGCGCGTCACCTCGCCGGCGGCGTTAAACT
>CAUCCR010000149.1:0-4041 GCA_958441355.1 uncultured Collinsella sp.
CCTGTTCCATGTGGAGCCTGAGCTTGGCTGGCTCAACGACCCCAACGGTTTGGTTCAGATTGGTGATATGTATCACATCTATCATCAATACGATCCGTTCGATGCTGCGCATGGCGGTCCAGTGCTTTGGAACCATCTGACGACAAAGGATTTTGTGACGTACGAGAATCACGGCCCCGTGCTGTTCCCCGATTCCGATTTGGATTCGAGCGGAGCGTATTCTGGTTCTGCCTTTGTACGTGATGGCAAGATTCACTACTTCTATACCGGCAACGTCAAGCATTTTGACCGCGATGATTACGACTACGTGTTGACGGGCCGTGAGCAAAACCAGATTCATATGGTTGCCGAGAATCCCGACGAATTGGGCGAGAAGCGCATGGCTGTTGGACCAGTCGATTACCCCGACGATATCGGTAAACACGTGCGCGACCCCAAGATCCTTGAGCACGATGGTATCTACTACATGGTTCTGGGCGCTCGTACGAAAGACGACCGTGGCTGCGTGCTTGTCTATACTTCGCGTGATTTAGGGGTCTGGAGCTATGCGACGCGCATTGAGCTGGGCGAGAAGTTTGGCTTTATGTGGGAGTGCCCTGATCTGTTTGAGCTTGATGGCGAGCTTATTCTCGTTTGCTGCCCGCAGGGTGTGCCTGCCGATGGTTGGCGTTACCGCAATCCGCATCAGTGCGTGTGGTTCCCTATCGAGGCCGATTGGGAGGCGCCGAGTTTTAAGATCACCGGGCAGGGCATGCCCCCGATGGTCGATGCCGGTTTTGATTTCTATGCTCCGCAGTCCTTTGAGGATGCTGCAGGCCGGCGTTTGATGATCGGATGGTCGGGTTGCCCCGATTCGACGGCGGAAAACCCGACGGTGGCGCGCGGGTGGCAGTGCGCGTTGACGGTGCCGCGAGAGCTGAGCATGCGCGATGGTAAGCTCTGCCAGCAGCCGGCGCACGAGATTGAGAGGATGCGCGGCGACTGCGTTCGCGCGACAGGCGGTGAAACCGTTGAGGAGCCGGGCCGCCTGTTTGATCTTGTGGTTTCCTGCGAGGGCGCCAAGATGGTCGAGCTCGCAATCCGCAAGGGTGTCTTTGTGCGTTATACGGACGGGATGCTTACCCTCGATATGGGTGACGAAGGCTATGGGCGCGACCAGAGGTCGATTGAGCTCGGCGAGCTTCGCGACCTACGCGTGCTTTCGGACACTACGATGGTCGAGATTTTTGCAAATGGCGGCGAGGCGGCACTTACGAGCCGTACCTATTCGCCGGCGGTTCCGGCGATGGAGCTGCACGCCGAGGGTGCGGCATCGATGAATTTCTACCGCCTCGTGCATTAACCGTGCGTGGAGCACGATTGGATTTACTGGACGGAATGTGTCGCAGTTGTCGCGGCCAACTACCGCTTACCGCATATAACGACCGTTTGCGGAATAAGTAACCCTCCTTAATAAACCGTGTAGAATCCTAGATAAGCACGGAGTTTTCCAGGGAGACGCTGTCCTTTGTTGT
This sequence comes from uncultured Collinsella sp., assembly GCA_958441355.1. GTDB lineage: Bacteria > Actinomycetota > Coriobacteriia > Coriobacteriales > Coriobacteriaceae > Collinsella. The sequence goes on from CAUCCR010000149.1 coordinate 1,515, forward strand.
GTGCAAGGGGCGGCGTCTCTTTGGCGCTTGGAGGCCGTTGTGTAGCAGGACGGTGGACGTGCGTCACATATTAAAAAGCCAACGTCGAGATGGGTCGTGATGATAATGGGCAAGTACGTAATCGTGGTTGAATCTGGTTCGGATGTGACGCCAGGGCTCTGCGAACGCTACGGCATCGTGCGCGTGCCTATGCATGTCACGATTGGTGACGAGACTGTCGAGGACGGCTCGATCGATCCGCTCGAGATTTATTCGCGCTGCAACGAGTTTGGCGTAATGCCCAAGACCAGCGGCTGCGCGCCTGCGGATTTTGCTCACGTGTACGACCGTATCCATGCCGAGCAGCCCGATGCGACCATTCTGCATCTTGCGTACTCCGAGGCCACGACCTGCTCGCATCAATCCTCCAAGATTGCGGCCCAGGGGCGCGACTACGTGTTCTCCATGGACACGCGTTTTGTCTCGGTGGGCCAGTCGCTCGTTGTCGTCGAGACCGCCAAATACATCGAGGCTCACCCCGATGCCACCGTCGACGAGATCTTTGCATTTACGAATTCCGTCATGGACCGTGTGCTGCTGGGCTTTGTTCCTACCGACCTAGCCTTCCTTAAGGCGGGCGGTCGTCTGTCCAACGTGGCATTCCTTGGCGCCCACCTGCTCAAGATTAAGCCCTGCATTGAGGTAACGGGCGGTAAGTTTGTGGCGACCAAGAAGTTCCGCGGCTCTATGCTCAAGTGCGCCCGCGCCTTTATTGACCACATGGTTGCGAAGGGCGAGATTGACTACTCGCACATTGGCCTGGCGTATTCGGTAGGCCTTTCCCAGGAGCTGCGCGACGACATGGAAGTCTATGCGCACGACCTGGGCTTTAAGGACATTACCTGGACTCAGGTCGGCGGCGTCATCTCGAGCCATTGCGGCCCGACCGCCTTCGGCGCGGTGCTCACGCTCAAGGCGTAAGGCCTGGCGTCTATCGATTTCTATTGCCTCGGCGGCGGGCGGGTTGCGACAACCTACCCGCCGCTCTTGCGTGGGGTCAAATAGAACAACCCAATTGACCGCTAAACCGTTTCGCCATCATGCGTATGGGCTAGAATGGCTCTGGTATTTATGTAACTAAAACCAAAGAGAGGCAAGGTAGCGGGAATGGCTGAGATGACGCTCGAGGGTGTGGACGCTCGTCCCGAGGACTCTGCGTTTGCCCTGGGTCGCGTGCATTCGATCGAGACGATGGGAACGGTCGACGGTCCCGGCATCCGCTTCGTAGTGTTTGTCCAAGGCTGTCCCATGCGCTGCGCGTATTGCCACAATCCCGATACTTGGTCTGTTAACGGCGGCACCATGGTGACTGTCGAGCACCTGATGGACGAGTTCCAGAGTAACCATGAGTTTTACCGCAGCGGCGGCATTACGGTTTCGGGTGGCGAGCCGCTCCTGCAGCCCGAGTTTTTGGCCGATCTGTTCCGTGCAATGCACAACAACCCCGATGGCCGCGTGCATACCTGCCTCGACAGCTGCGGCTATGCGTTTGACCCCAACCATCCCGAGAAGTTCGATGCCGTACTCAACGAGACCGACATGGTGCTGCTCGACATTAAACACGCCGATCCCGTCGAGCATAAAAAGCTGACCGGTTGCGATCCCGCACGCATTCTGGCGTTTGGCGATGAGCTTGCCCGTCGCAAGATTAAGGTTGTTATTCGCCACGTGGTGGTGCCGGGCATTACCGACACGGTGGAGGAGTGCGAGGCGCTCGGCCGCCTGATTGCCCCGTGGCATAACGTGGTCGGCCTGGAGATGCTGCCGTATCACACGATGGGTGTCGTCAAGTACGAGCAACTGGGCATTCCCTATAAGCTTGAGGGCGTGCCCCAGATGGATACCGCGCGCATGCCCGAGCTGCGCAATGCCGTTATGACCGGCATGAAAAAGCGCCGCACGGAACTCAAAAACGCCATCGGCTAGCGATCCATTTTCGCCCCCAAGGGCACTCATTGGGGACAGACTTAAATGAGTGCCCCTGGGCACCAAGTTGATTGCCAAAGAGCCCCGTCAAGTTGCGGTGGAATAGTTCTTGTTTTCCGGCTTATGCCGACCAAATAGGAACTATTCCACCGCAACTGCGTTTTGGGCGGAGATGCGCAACAGAATCGCGCCATTTGGATAAATACGCTTGTGGTTTCTTTAAAGACGCCTTAAACGCCGCTGAATATCTTTGGAAAGAAATGCCTGCTCGGTATTATGCTGCTCGTATATGAACGGTAGCAGTCAGGAGACCACGTGCGAAACAACGCATCGCGGGACGAGTATATGCCGCAGCATAGCAGCAGATATGAGACGAAGGGCACGTCTTCGCGTGGCCTTGCCGACGCTCGCGTCCGCGTGACGAAGATTGCCGCCATTGGGATGCTAACGTTGGCGATTATTATCCTCGGAATTACCGCCAAAACCTACGCGTCGGAGCGAATGGCACACTCAGATGCGTCAACGGTACAGACGCAAAACGAGAAGGTTTCAAAGTCCAAAG
>CAUCCR010000150.1:0-3981 GCA_958441355.1 uncultured Collinsella sp.
GCCGATAGCATTATGAGGTTTACAGGGGAGCTGCAATGATAGAGATCGCCGTCAACAACCTCGCGGCCGCAACAGGGGCCCGAACCGTGACGGGAGAAGCCGATCAGGTATGCCGCGGGTGCGTTATCGACTCGCGCCAGGTCGAGGAAGGGACGATTTTCGTCGCCTTTCCCGGTGAAAACGTCGACGGCAATGATTTTGCTTCCCGTGCCGTCCAGTCGGGTGCCGGCGCCGTCGTGATGACGCGTGAGCCCGAGGCCGAGCTGGTCTCGCTGGCGCAGGACAAGGGCTGTGCCATCTTGCTGACCGATGATCCCGAGGAGTTTCTGCTGCGTTTGGCGCACACGTACCGTCTGGAGCTTGGCTGCCTGGTCGTTGGTATTACCGGTTCCATCGGCAAGACGACGACCAAGGACGTGCTCGCCGCTGTGCTCGCCAAGCGCTATCGTGTCTGGGCCACCAAGGGCAATTTCAATAACCTGATCGGCATGCCACTCACGGTGCTTTCCGCTCCGGCCGATACCGAGGTCCTGGTGCTCGAGATGGGCATGAACCATTTCCACGAGATCGAGCGCCTGTCCCAGTCCGCCAATCCCAACCTTGCCATCGTGAGCAAGATTGGTACCTCTCATATCGGCATTTTGGGTAGCCGCGAGAACATCGCCCGCGCTAAGGCCGAGATTGTCCAGGGTATGTGCGCCGCTGGCGACTTCTTGCCGCTGCTGGTTTTGGGCGGCGAGGACGACTTTACGCCGTTCATTCGCGATACGTTCGCCCAGCCTGCTGGTATCGACGTGATGCTGGCCGGCGTCTCGGACGATGATGAGGTCCGTGCCCGCGACGTTCGAGTTGATGACGAGGGCCGTCCGGTCTTTACGCTCGATTTTGGTCAGGGCGAGACAATCGATACCATGCTTGCCATCCCCGGCGTGCAGTCCGTCCCAAATGCCGTTAAGGCCGCCGCGGTTGCCTATCGCCTGGGCGTGACGCCCGAGCAGATCGATGCTGCCTTTAGGGGCCTCATGATCACCGGTCACCGCCAAGAGATCAAGCGCGCCAAGAGCGGTGCCCGCGTCATCGACGATTCCTATAACGCCAGTGCCGAATCCATGGCTGCTGGCCTCGATCTGCTGTGCTCGCTTTCGTGCACGGGGTCTCGCATGGCGATCCTGGGCGAGATGGGCGAGATGGGCGATGAGGCTCCTCGCATGCATGAGCTCGTGGGCGCCTATGCCGCCGCCAAGAAGCTCGACATGCTGGCGTGCGTGGGTGGTGAGCTGGCCCAGCTTATGGCCGATGCCGCGCGCATGATGGGCATGGACGAGGACCGCATCCAGGTGTTCTCCGATTATCAGCAGGTGCTCGACCGCATGGGCGGCGCGCTTGAAAAACATGATGTTGTACTGGTCAAGGGTTCCCGTTTTGTTGAGCTCGATCGCTTTGTGGAAGGTGTGTGCTAGCCCATGTTCGGCAATCCCTCGTATCCAACGTATCAGGCTTTTTTGGGGCTTGGCATCGCCGCTGCCATTGCGCTGCTGCTCATGCCGTGGTGGATCAAGCTGCTCAAGGTCGAGGGTATCGGCCAGCAGGTTCGTGCCGACGGCCCCAAGCGTCATTTGGTTAAGCAGGGAACGCCCACCATGGGTGGCGTTGTCATCCTCGTCGCGATCTCGCTGACCTGCCTGCTGATGGGCAAGCTCACCACCGAGCTCGTGCTCGTGCTGCTCGCCACGCTGGCGACCGGCGTGCTGGGCCTGATCGACGACCTGACCTCCGTTACGCACGGGCGCTCGCTCGGTCTGACGCCTCATGCCAAGATGATCGGCCTAACCATTATCTGTGTCACCTTTACGGTACTTGCCGTCAACTGGTGCGGCGTCGCCCCCGAGATTCGTTTTCCCGGCGGCCTGACGATTGACCTCGGTGTTCTTTCGACCACCATCTGCGGCCTTTCGTTCCCGTGGCTCTACATTGTCTTTTGCTGGCTGATGATCGCCGGTCTTTCTAATGCCGTGAACCTGACCGATGGCCTTGACGGTCTTGCTGGCGGCACCTCCATGATCGCCATGCTCGCCATGGCTGCCATGGCGTTTTTGCACGGAGACGTGAACCTGTCCATCTTCTGCACCGCGTGTGCCGGTGCCTGCTTGGGCTTTCTGTGGTTCAACTGCTATCCGGCGAGCATCTTTATGGGCGATACCGGCTCGCTTGCCCTGGGCGCCGCGTTTGCCTGCACGTCCATCATGACCAACACCGAGGTCGTCTCCCTCATCATCGGCGGCCTGTTTATCGTTGAGACCCTGTCGGTCATGATTCAGGTTGTCTACTTCCACTTTACGCACAAGCGCGTCTTCCTTATGGCGCCCATCCATCATCATTTCGAAAAGAAGGGCTGGGCCGAGACCAAGGTCGTCATCCGTTTTTGGATTATCGCTGCGGCCTTTGGTGCCGTTGGCCTTGCTTTGTTCTTCCAGTTGGGATAGTGGTCTTTCATGCCTCTTGCTGATGTCTTTAGCCTGCTCGTTTTGGGTCAGGGCAAATCCGGTCTCGATGTCGCCCGCTGGGCGCTGGCACATCCCGAGCGCGTAAGCGCCGTTACCGTGTATGGCGGCGGCACCTCTGAGCCCAATGACGCCACGCGTGCGCTCGAGGCTGCTGGTGCGTCGTTTGTCTATGGGGCCGAACAGGTCGAGGGCGCCTATGACGTGTGCGTGACATGCCCGGGTATTTCGGAGTTCTCGTCCTTCTTTAAGGCGGGGCGTGAGCATGCCGCTCAGATTATGGGCGAGCCCGAGTTTGCCTATCGCTTTTCTCCCCAAAATTGGATTGCCATCACGGGCACCAACGGCAAGACAACTACCACGTCGCTGACTGATTATCTGCTCAAGGCCGCCGGTGAAGCCAGCGTGGCCGTCGGCAATATCGGTGAGCCGCCCGTGAACGAGATCGACGGCCGCGCACATAATGAGTGGTTTGTGGCCGAGCTGTCGAGTTATCAGATTGCTACGACCGCCGAGCTTCATCCTCGCGTGGCGGTGCTGCTCAACATCACGCCCGACCACCTGGGCTGGCACAAGAGCCACAAGAACTATGCGCTTGCCAAGATCAAGTTGTTCGAGAATATGGTCGACGACGACCTCGTGGTTATCGACGTTGAGGATGCCGGCATCCATGAGTTCGATGAGTACATCTACATGCCGGGCCGCCGCATCTGCAAGGTCGCTTTTGACGAGCCCGAGGGTGCAGACGCCGCCTTTGTGCGCGACGGCAAGTTGGTCGTCCGCCTGAAGGGCGTCGAGACTCAGCTTGTCGCCACTTCCGAGCTCAAGATCTCGGGCCATCACAATGTCATCAATGCCCTATGTGCTGCCACGGCTGCTTTGGCCGTCGGTGCCGATCCCGAGGGCATTTGCCGTGGTTTGGCATCGTTCCAGCCGCTGGAGCACCGCGTTGAGCCCTGTGGCGAGATCGATGGCGTGCGCTACGTCAACGATTCCAAGGCAACGAACACCGATGCAGTCGAAAAGGCCCTGACGGCGTTTCCCGACGACGATGTGATTTTGCTGCTCGGCGGCCACGATAAGGGTACGCCGCTTGCGGACTTTGCCCGCGTCGTTATGGACAACGTGCGCTCGGTCGTTTGCTTTGGCGATGCGCGCGAGCGCTTTACCGCCGCTATGGGCGAGGCCGATGTCGATGGTGACGTGGATATCGCCCAGGCGGATGACCTGCGCGATGCCGTGGACGTCGCCCGTTCGCTGTCGAGCCGTGGCGACGTGATCTTACTTTCTCCTGCCTGCTCTTCGTTCGATGAGTTCTCGGGCTATGAGGAGCGCGGCCGCGTGTTTAAGGACTATGTGGCCCAGCTTGCCGCTGCGGCGAAATCGCAAATGGAATAGGGGTTGCCGGTGAGAGAGGAGAGCCCCCGACAAGGTATGAGGAGGCCCGACTCGGACCGTGCTTCCTCGCGGCGCAGCACAC
>CAUCCR010000151.1:0-3976 GCA_958441355.1 uncultured Collinsella sp.
CCGTACGCTTGAACTGAGAAGGGGGAGGCCTCGCGGCCTCCCCCTTTTTTGCGTTTACCGGGCATAAATGACTCATTTACGCCAGACGATTTAATTCTTTTTGGTATTGAGCTTTTATTTAAAGAAAATAAAACGAATAACAAGGGCAACTGCTATGGCTGCAATGATCAAAAGCAGGATTGTCAGTCGATGCTGCTTGCGTCGTTTACTTGATGAAACGAAGATTGATTTTCCCTGTTTTGGCGTTTCGAGATAGCGAGCCGAATGCGTCAAGGTTTGCTTTGGTCGAGGACCTCTTTGTTGATGAGCGGCGGATGCTTTCATCGGCTCATCACTAGCTGCGCTGTTTTTAGATAATGGTGCGTCTTTCAGATATACAGGGTCTCCCGAGGCGACGCCCATATGTTTGCGTCCCGTTTGGGCATCCTCGAGCGTTTGATATCGATTTCTCGTCACATACTCGGGCTCCGGATCATTAATGGGCTCTTGCGAGATGTGGGGGCGATGGAACCGTGGCGGCTGCGTGGAAGTATCTTCCCCCTGCGTCGGCATAAACATTTTGTTCTGGTTTTGGTCGTCCATGATGCCCTTTAGCTCGTTACCAACAACGTGTACGCGCTCATTGTAAGCCCCTTGTTATTTGTAGCTGGGGACATACTCGGTATTTAAGCTCTGGTTCAAAGAACCTTAACCTTCCTAAAACCTGAGTCATACGCACTTAGATATGCTTATAGTACTGGACTCAAAAAACTTTATAGTCGATGTATATATGAGCACTGGGTGGGCATATATAAGAGCGTCAAAAGAAGTCCCAGTCACCTGGAAGATGACTCGGCAGTCCTATAAAGGAGTGGTAAACATGGCAAGCATGGTTCCTTATCGTTCGGTTTTTGGCGTTCGTCCCTCTGCAAGCTCGCTGTTCGATCTGTTTGATGATATGAGCGACCTAGCGAACAGCTCGATTGCCTCTAAGGCGTTCCCCGTTGACGTTGAGGATAAGGGCGATGGCTATGAGGTCAAGGCTTATCTGACCGGCGTCGCCAAGGACGATATCGATGTCGAGCTTAACGAGGGTCGTCTGTCCATTAGCGTGAATGTCGAGGAAGACGAGGAGAACGAGGGCAAGAACTTCCTGCAGAAGGAGTTCAGCTCGTACAGCGCGACGCGTGGCGTGTATCTTAAGGACGCTTCGAGCGAGGGCCTCTCGGCTAAGTACGCTGACGGCATCCTGACCGTTACGGTTCCCAAGATCGTCGAGAAGAAGAACGTTACGAAGATCTCCATCGAATAACTTCGTTGGTGTTCTTCGCTATTAAAAGACAACAAAAGGGGCTGGGAAGCGATTCCCGGCCCCTTTTGCTGTTTAGGACAGTCTATTGAATGGTTGCTGGCCGATACTGGCTTGCGGGGCGTATCGAGAGTTTTCGCGATCCTTGGAGAAGGGTGGCGGAGCTGCCGAGCTCGTCATCCAGGGTTGCGGCTAGAGCTTTGGCATAGCTTTTGACGGTAAGGCTCGGACGATTGTTGTCTTGGCTGATATGCATGGCAATGAGCTGTTCGGTGCGATCGGTAACAAGTTCGCGCGCGGCTTCGGCGGCTTGGCCATTGGAGAGGTGTCCCCTTGCAGACAGGATGCGCTCCTGAAGAAAGCGGGGATATTCTCCCTCGCGCAGCATGGTCACATCGTGGTTGCTTTCGAGTGCGAGGACTCGACAATCTTCGAGGGTGTTCATGGCTTGGCTCGATAGCTCTCCGGTGTCGGTAGCAAAGCCGATGGAATCATCGAGGGCGTCGAATCGAAAGCCGATTGGATTTATGACATCGTGTGATGTTGAGTAGGTTTGCACGTGGATGCCGGCAATGGATAGGGTGTCACCGGGGTCGAATTCCTCGACAGGCAGATGCGAAAGATTTTCTTTGCTCGAAAGAGTGCCCCTGCTGGCAAAGAGGGGGCCGTGCCAGTGCTTGCACCAGACATCGAGGCCCTTGATGTGATCGCTATGCTCATGAGTAATGAGAAGAGCCGAGACGTTGTCTGTCGAGAGCCCCAGTTCTGCCATGCGCTTTAATGTCTCGCGGCGAGACAGTCCGTCATCGACCATAATGAGCCCCCGGGGGCCTTCGATGAGCGCGCAGTTGCCTTTTGAGCCGCTGCCAAGGATATGAAGGTGCAGACGAGACATAAGATTCCAAAGGATACAATGGGTGCGGACGAATAGAGGAGGAAGCAAATGCCTACGGTATCACAGCATTACGGACGCCATGCCGTGCCCGGGGCAGTCGATGAGACCCGAACGAGGCAGCAGGCTGCTCCTGTCGTGCTCATGGTATCAGGCGGCGCGGACTCGACGGCACTGCTTCTTATGGCGTGCACATCAAAGCTGGATATCCAAGACGGGCGCGGTGTTGCCCCCATTGCTCGCGAGCGCCTGCATGTGCTGCATGTAAACCATCATCTGCGCGGCAAGGCGTCCGATGGCGACGAGGCCTTTGTGCGTGAGCTCTGCGCGAAATATGGTTTACCGCTGTGCGTGGAGCACGCTTATTTTGATGGGGAGTCGGGCAATATTGAGGCCGCGGCCCGCGAAGTGCGCTATGCCGCGGCGCGGAGGTATGTTCGCGAGCTCTGCGCCCAGACGGGGGCACCGCGAACGGCGGCTCGTATCTGCACCGCGCACACGTCTTCGGATCGCGCGGAAACGTTTTTGATGAACGCGATTAAGGGTTCGGGGCCCGCTGGCCTATCGAGCATTCCTCGCCGGAGGAATATCGTGGTGCGTCCCTTGCTCGACCTAACTCATGGCGAGCTCGTGGGCTATCTACAGGTACATGGTCAGCCGTGGCGTGAAGACGAGAGCAATGAGGATATCTCGTATCTGCGAAACTACGTGCGCCATCGGGTAATGCCAGTGGTGGCACAGCGTAATGCGAGCGTGTGCAAGACGATTGGCGCCGCCTGTGAGATCTTGGGTGACGAAGATGCGTTTCTATCCCAGCTGTCGGCACAGGCGTTTCGAAGCTGTTTGCGCAAAGAGGCAGCGGGCGCACTGGTGCTCGATGCCAGACGCCTGGCTGCGGCCGAGGTGGTAATCGCGCGGCGCATCGTGCGACTGGCGATTAAGCGCATCGATCCGGACGCTCGTCCCGAGATGCGACATGTGGAGCGAGTCCTTTCCTGCGTTGCCGAGGGCACCGGCTCGGTCACGCTTCCGGCGGGGATTGACGCACGCATTGAGTTTGGCATGCTGGCGTTTAAGGCGCCGGCGGCTCGCGAGGGCCTGGTCGCGGACTGGGTTACCGTACCCGGTCGTTTGCCGTTGGGCGGGGGACGTATGCTGGTCACAGAACCGATGGCTGTTGAGCCGGGATGCGATATCGTGCGCCGCGCCCGTGAGCTTGCGGCTGCCGGGGAAGTGACAGCTTTGGTAGACGCGGCTGCCCTGGGTTTTGCCGACAGCGATAGTGAGCGGATCCTGGCGGGCTCGCGTGGCGAGATCCCTGCCGAGGCGCGATTGGCGCGCCTGTGGGTGGACGGTCCCGCGCCGGGAGACGTGATGTGCCCGTTAGGGATGAGTGGCCGAAGCAAGAAAGTATCCGATTTGCTAGGCGAGGCTCGCATTCCCGTTTCCGAGCGCGCCGGCGTGCCCATGGTGAGGACGGCGCCGGGGGGTGCCGTGGTGTGGGTCGCCGGAGTTCGCGCGGACGAGCGTTTTAAGTGCACGGCCGCAACGCGCGTGGCATATCTGCTTCGTGTGGTCGATGCGGAATAGCGTCCTACGCCAGCTATTCTGTGCGGCGTTGACGGTATTCCCGCGCTGATGGTGCGCGGGCTGGAAAATATACCCCGTGCGCTGCTAGAATGTGTAGTTCGCGTCCATACGGCGGTGTGTGGGCGATAAGCACAAGAAAGGGTTGTCATGGCTTCTCAACATCCGGATATCGAGAAGGTTCTGTTCACGCAGGAGGATATCGACGG
>CAUCCR010000152.1:0-3960 GCA_958441355.1 uncultured Collinsella sp.
AAGCGTGCAGGCGCTCGGTGCCGGTGAGGTGCTGCGCGACCGCGTGGCGCGCTCGCTGGTGTTGGCACTCGACTGCGATGCCGAGCCGGTGGTGGTGCTTACCAAGGCCGACCGCTGCGACGCAGACGAGCTCGAGCGCGATCTGGACCGCGTGCACCGCCTGGTGGGTCCGGACGTGCGCGTAATCGTGACATCCTCTGCCGAGGGCCGTGGCCTTGACGAGGTTCGCGCCTGCGTTCCCGCCGGGAGCTGCGCCATGATCCTGGGTGAATCGGGCGCCGGCAAGTCGACGCTGCTCAACGCGCTGTTGGGCCACGATACGTTGGCTACCGGCGGTGTGCGTGAGCGCGATGACCAGGGTCGCCACACCACGGTCGCGCGCGTGATGGTGGCGCTGCCGGGCGAAGCCGGCGTTATTGCTGACGCGCCGGGACTGCGCAGTTTGCCGCTCGTGGGGCATGAGCGGGGCTTGGCGCGTGCGTTTCCCGAGATCGTCGAGGCGTCGCGTGCGTGCCGGTTTGGCGACTGCACGCATACCCACGAGCCGGGCTGCGCCGTTCGCGAGGCCGAGGACGCCGGGCGGATCGACAGCCTGCGCCTGGAGACGTTCCAAAACCTGGCGTCATCCATGCGTGTGAGTGCTCAGATGCTCGATCCCGACGTCCATCTGTAATTGAATGTAGCTATGACAGCCGTCTCCCAATGGTACGGGAGGCGGCTTTTTTATTGCCGATGCGTCTTTAAACGTGCGTTTTGCCGACGTGCTGACCAAAACCTTGCCACGAGCTTGACGGGTCGGTCAGCTTTTGGTCGGCAATTGGTTTGACACTCAAAACCAAGATTGCGATCGCGTCGTTTTGCTGCTCGCCCGCTCGGACAATGGTGGTACGGGCATCCGCCCGTTGCTACCTTGAGAGGAGCGGCCGTGAACAAGAGCAAGCGCATCGCCATCAGTCTGATCGCGGGCGTGCTCGCCGCGCTGCTCTGCATGGTCTACGCGTCATCGATTCGCTCGCAGGCTGAGCAGGCCCAGGCCGAGACGCTGGCCAAGTACGGCGGCGATCGCATCGAGGTGTGCGTCGCGGCGCGCGATATCGATGCGGGTGAGACCCTCGACGAGACCAATGTCATAACCCAGGAATGGCTGGCGAGCCTGCTGCCGCGCGATGCGGCGACCGAGCTGCGCCAGGTGCGCGGCGACGTGACGACCTCGCGCATCCCTAAAAATGCTGTGATTTGCGATGTCTACACCAAGGCCGAAACCCACACACTCGAGGTGCCCAAAGGCAAGGTCGCCGTTTCGGTGGCGGTCGATGCCGAGCATTCGGTCGGGGGCGCCACGGGCGTGGGCAGCTACGTGGACGTGTACGTGCAAAAGGACGGCGTGACCGATCGGCTGTGCGGCGCGCGCGTGATCGATACCAGCGAAGTGGCCGGCGCCACGCGCGAAGGCAAGATCGAATGGGTGACGCTGGCGGCCGACCCCGAAGACGTTAAGGAATTGCTGGGGGCCTCGGGCAAGGGGACGGTCAGTTTGACGATTCCCGCCACGGTGCGCGGCAAAAAGAGCGGAGGCGACAAGTGATGAAGGCGATCTGGCTTGCATGCTGCGCATGCGGTGATTACGGATTGCTGCAGCGGGAAGTCGAGGGCCGCGATGCAGGCGCGCAGGTGCTTCGCGTGGGCGACCTGGATGGGCTGGTGTCCATGGCGCGGGCGTTTCCGTCGCGTCGCGGGGCGGCGATTATCGCGGCGGCCCTGTTCGATGCCGAAGACGTGCGAAAGACCGTTGCGCGCCTGACGGCCGAGGGCCGCGTGAGCCGCGTGGTCGTACTGATAGAGACGCTCGATCCTTCGGATATCGAGGGGCTGTTTCGCGCAGGGGCGACCGAGGTTATCGCTGCGCGCAGCATATGCGGCAACGGGCGCGCGGGCGAGGGAACGGTTGATTACGACCGGTGTCTGACGATTGAGCCCGATGCTTTTGTTGATAGGGAACCCGGGGCGCCTCGCGCTACAAGAGGCCCGCGTGTTGATGATTATGGAAAAGCGGAAGCCGAGCATGGTCGGTGTCCCCGGGATCCCCTTGCATACGATGAAGTCGGAGAGCCGGTGCCGTATGGCGAGGATCTTTTGGCCGTAGATATGGGATACGTGCATGGCGTAAGCCTGGTCGATGAACTCGACGAGGTGGAGGGGCTTGCCGGGAGCGACAGCGTGCGTGTCGATGCGACCGTGAAGTCTCCAGACTCGGTCCCGCAGACCGAACAACCTGCCATGCCGGCTTGGGCGCAGCATATGAGCGCTGCCGGGGAGACGGGGTCGTTGCCGTCCGTGCCCGCGTCGCCTGCTCCCGCGCCGCCGGCGGATGCCGCCGCTCCGTCGCATCGAGCCCCGGTTGTCTGCGCCGTCTCGGGTTCGGGCGGTTGCGGCAAGTCGACGATCGTCGCCGCCATGGCACACGCGGCGTCGCTGCTGGGCCTGCGTGCTGCCGTGCTCGACTTGGACCTGATGTTTGGAAACCTCTACGACCTGTTGGGCGCCGATGCCCCGCATGACATGGCGACGCTTATCGAGCCATCGGCTGCGGGCGCACTTGCCGAATCGGACATCGTGGCCGCCTCGATGCGCGTGGCCCCGGGCGTCACGCTTTGGGGCCCGGTCGCCGCGCCCGAACAGGCCGAGCTCATGGCGCGTCCGGTGGAGCTGTTGCTCGACGTCTTGCGCCGTGAATCCGACGTGGTTCTTGTCGACACCTCGGTCTTTTGGGGTGACGCCGTGGCGGCCGCGGTGGCGGCAAGCGACCGCTGCCTGGTCGTGGGCGATCCATCGGTGTCGTCTGCGACGTCCGCGGCACGCGCTATCGAACTGGCGAGCCGTGTGGGCGTGCCACGTACGCGCATGAGCGCCGTATTCAACCGGTTTGGCGCGCGCGGCGCTGACGAGGATGTTGCCATGCGCTTTGAGATTACCTGCGCGTTGAGCTCCAAGATTCGTATCGCCGACGGTGGGCAGGACTTGGCGGCGCTCATGGCGTTCGGCCGTGCCGACGAGGCGGTGGGCCAGACCAGCGCTTTTGCCACCAGCGTGCGCGAAGCCACGCGCGAGATGCTCGTGGAGCTGGGCTGCGCCGTCGGTCCCTGGAGTGACATGGTCACCGACCGCGCGACGCGCGCCGAGCGCCCACGTATCCGTCTTCCCTGGTCGCGCGAGGGTGATTTGCGATGAGCTTGCAAACAAGGATTAAGGAAGCCGGTGCGGCCGCGGCGGCAGCGCCTGTTGATGTGGGGCGCCACCGTGCCGTCAAGCGCCGCACCAAACGCGCCGTGATGGACCGCATGGGCTATGACGAGGTGGCGCGTATCAGCGCATACATCGATCCGGCGCTCGCCCGCTCGGAATTGCGTCCCGCGGTGGAGGCAGCGCTCAACGTGGAGGAGCCGACCGACTTGGCGACGCCCGAGCGCGAGACCATCATCGACGAGATCTTGGATGACGTGGTGGGACTGGGCCCACTGCAGCCGCTCATCGAGGACGACACCGTCACCGAGATCATGGTCAACGGTTGTCGCTCGGCTTTCTTTGAGCGCGGCGGCGTCTTATATCCCATTGAGCATGCGTTTGAGGATGACGAGCAGATCCGCGTGCTCATCGACCGCATCATCTCGCCGCTGGGCAGGCGCATCGACGAGCGCAGCCCCATCGTCAATGCACGCCTCAAGACGGGCTATCGCGTCAATGCGGTGATCCCGCCTGTGGCGATCGATGGGCCAATCCTCACCATCCGCAAGTTCTCAGACCGCATCTGTTCATTGGATGAGCTTGTGGGCCTGGGGTCGCTGCCGCTTTGGTATGCACAGCTGCTGTCGTGTGCGGTGTCGCTGCGTCAAGATCTGGCGGTTGCGGGTGGCACGGGATCGGGCAAGACCACGCTGCTCAACGCGCTATCGTGCGAGATAT
>CAUCCR010000153.1:0-3944 GCA_958441355.1 uncultured Collinsella sp.
GGAGAACAGCCATGCGGCCATCCTCGATCATGGCCTCGAGCTCCTCCATGCGGTTGATGCGGGAGCGGATGGTGACGAAGTTGGTCAGCATACCGCCGAGCCAACGCTGGTTGATGTAAGGCATGTTGGCGCGCTCAGCAGCGTTCTTGACGGCCTCCTGAGCCTGCTTCTTGGTGCCGACGAACAGCACGTTGCCACCCTTGGCGACGTTCTTGACGAAGGTGTAGGCCTGGTCGGCGTCGAGGATGGTCTGCTTGAGGTCGAGGATATAGATGCCGTTGCGCTCACCGAAGATGAACGGCTTCATCTTGGGGTTCCAGCGACGGGTCTGGTGACCGAAGTGGCAGCCGGCCTCGAGCAGGGTGCGGATATTAATCTTGGTAGCCATGTTAAACCTCCTGTGGTTTGCCTCCGCGCGGGGTCATCCTCCAAAACCAACCCGGACATGTGCTACCAAAGCCCGGGCACCACGGTATGAAGTAGCCGCGCGTGCGTGATAAAAACATGTTGCCGTGAAGCAACCCGATGAATGATAGCAGGAATGCATCTTCCTGCCAACCCGCAATCAAAACCACACACCTGAGTGCGGCGCGGGACGTCCCAGCCACTATTCGCCGCGGGGATGGGCTTGAGCCACGGCACGTTTGAGCCGATCGGGCGTGAGATGCGTGTAGATCTGCGTCGTGGACAGGCTCGCATGACCCAGCAGCTCTTGAACCGAGCGCAAGTCCGCACCGCCCTCGAGCAAGTCGGTCGCAAAGGTATGGCGCATCGCATGCGGGGCGATGTCAGCCGGAATGCCGGCGAGCGTCGCCAGCGTATGGAACCGCCGCCGGAGCATCGCGGCGCTCATGCGATTGCCGCGCGCCGATATAAGCAGCGGATGCGGCCCGGTAGCGAGGTCGCGGCGCTTTGCCCGAGCGAGCAACTCCGGCCTCCCCTCTTCAATATAGAGACGCGTCACATCGAGCGCACGACGATACAGAGGGACGATACGCTCCTTGCTCCCCTTGCCCCACAGGCGCAGCGTGCGCTCGGACCATGAGATGGATTCCACATTGAGCGCCGCAAGCTCTGAGATGCGGGCACCCGAGGCATAGAGCAACTCAAGCATCGCCGCATCGCGCAGTCCCGCGGGCGTCGAGGTATCAGGCGTCTTGAGCAGCGCCTCAACCTGCTGGGTCGTAAGGACACCCGGCAGGTCACGCGGCAGCTTGGGCGATGCGATCGCCGAGACCGCATCGCCCTCGACAATCCCCTCGGCAGCCATCCAGCGATAGAGAGATCGAATAGCCGACAGGTGCGCCGCAAGCGTTCGGGGAGCCACCTGCTCACGCGAAAGCTCGGCAAGATAGCGACGAATGGTGCGCACGTCGGCAGCGAAAGCATCAATATCCTCGCGCTCGCACCAGGCAGCAAAGCGCTCCAGTCTCGAGCCATAGGCCGTCACCGTGTTGGGAGAAAGCCCCTCAACGCGTGCGATATAGGCGATAAAAGAGTCGACGGTGTCGTACAGGTCAAAGGCTATGACCGGTCGCCTCCAAACAAGTCGGAACGCGTGGCCAAGTAGGCATCGAGGGCCTCGAGCGCACGGTCCGCATAGGCCTGATAGCGGTCGCGCTTGCTGCGGCGCTTACCGTCCTCGAGCGGCGGCACCAGGCCAAAGTTGACATGCATGGGCTGATAGCCCACGGTGGCAGGATCGGTCGCATAGCCCACGAGCGCACCCAGGGCACCCACACGCGGCAACTCGACGCCCGCGGCACCGATAGCCTCGGCATAGGTGTTGAGCGCCGCGAGCAGACCTGTCGCCACGGCTTCCATGTATCCCTCGGTACCGGTGATCTGACCGGCCAGACGCACGCCGGTACCGGGCACGGCAAAGGTGCCATCGAGCACGTGCGGGGCGTCGACAAAGGTATTGCGGTGCATGACACCGTAGCGGAAGAACTCAGCGTTCTCCAGGCCCGGCACCATATGGAAGACGCGCTTCTGCTCGCCAAAGGTCAAGTTGGTCTGGAAGCCCACCAGGTTATAGGCGGTCTTCTCCTTGTTCTCGGCACGCAGCTGAATCGCCGCCCAGGGGCGACGTCCGGTACGCGGGTCGGTGAGGCCGACGGGCTTCATGGCGCCAAAGCGAATGGCGTCCTTGCCGGTGCGCGCAACTTCCTCGGCAGGCTGGCAGGCCTGGAACAGATCGCCGCCCTCAAAGTCCTTGAGCACCACGCGGTCGGCCGTGGTGAGCGCCTCGATAAAGGCCTCGTACTCCTCCTTGTTGAGCGGAGCGTTGAGATAGTCGCCGCTCCCCTGCTCCTCGTAGCGCGACTGCGAAAACAGCACGTCCATATCGAGCGTGGAGGCATCGACGATCGGCGCCGCCGCATCAAAGAATGCCAGGGCATCGCCACCGACGAGCTTCATAACCTCTTCGCTCAGCGCCGGTGAACACAGCGGGCCCGCGGCAATGACCACGTGGCCCTCGGGGATCTGGGTGACCTCGCCGTGAACGACCTCGATATTGGGGCGGGCGGCAACCTCAGCCTCGACGAGCTCGGAGAATGTAACACGGTCGACCGCCAGGGCGCCACCAGCGGGAACAGCAGCGCGATGGGCGCAGTCGAGCAGGACTGAACCCATGCGCTCAAGCTCGGCCTTCAGCAAACCAGCCGCGGAATCCGGACGGGTCGACTTAAACGAATTGGAGCAGACGAGCTCTGCCAGGTGATCGGTATGGTGGGCCGGGGAGCTCACCTGGGGGCGCATCTCGCACAGCTTTACGGCAAACCCGCGGTCAGCCAGCTGGATCGCGCATTCCGAACCCGCCAGACCGCCACCGATAACCGTCACCTGATCGAACTGCATCTGCAAACACCTTTCTAATTGACACGTTTTCCATTGTGACCGAAGGGCGTCTGGGCGTGAAGGGCAAACTTGGAGGGCGCATACCTTCCATCCATCATGCGCTCGATAAGGCCCTCGAGTTCAAGCGAACCCAAGAGTTTGAGTACGCCGACAGCATCGAGTGAGACGAGCGCCGCGATGTTGTCGACCTTGAGCGGAGAGGCGATGAGCGCATGCATCACGGTCTGCTGTGTTGGATTCAGGTCGGCAATGCCGGGAGCATCGGGGCGCGAGTAGCGCAGGGTGCCGTATATGCGAGAGATAGCCATCTCGATGGACTCCTCGTCGACAATGCAGCAGGCACCGTTCGCAATGAGGTAATTCGTGCCACGCGACTCGGGCGATAGGATCGACCCCGGCACGGCAAGAAGTTCGCGCCCCAAATCCATAGCAGCCTCGGCTGTAGAAAACGTCCCGGAAGGCATACCCGCTTCGGATACAAAGAGGGCTTGCGACAGGGCCGCGATCACGCGATTGCGGCGCGGAAAGGCAAACTTGCGCGGACCTATGCCCCACGGAGAGATCGACACGACCGCGCCACCCGTATCGAGCGTGCGTGTAATAAGCCCCGCACTCGAACGCGGGTAGACCACGTCAGCGCCCGTCCCCAGCACCACGACATGTTTGCCGCCGGCGTTGACCGCAGCCCAACCCGAGGCCTGGTCACAACCGACCGCGCCGCCCGAAACTACCGTCACCCCCGCCTCGACCGCCACCTTTGCCGCAAGCTCTGCCACGGCAAGACCATACGGCGAGGCCTTTCGCGCACCGATGATGGAGAGCGCGGGCGTCGAAAGCGCCTCGGGGTTGCCGCGCACATAGAGCGTCTGAGGTACATCAGAAAGCTCCAAAACGGTCTCGGGATACAACGCGTCACCTGGATGCAGCTCGAAGGTCCCCTCAGCCATCATTGGTCCCTCCTTCCCTGGTACATCGCCGCCTCGAGCACGTGGTCCTGCGTCACCTGCTCGCTCTCGGCGACATCTGCGATCGTGCGCGCAATGCGAACAAGGCGCACGATGCCACGCCCTGTGAGATGTGTG
>CAUCCR010000154.1:0-3931 GCA_958441355.1 uncultured Collinsella sp.
CACGCAAGGTTAAAGCCTCCGCAATCGGCGTCGATGTCGAGCGCTTCGCCGCAGACGTAAAGCGGGGCGTCGACAACGCTGCGCGCGCGTAGACTGGGTGTTGAGATGCTCTCGACAGATATGCCACCACGCGTGACCTGCGCCGAGCGCTCCTCGGCGGTTCCTTCGACGAGCAGCTTAAAGTGCTTGAGGATCGAGACCAGGTGGATGACATCGTTGGAGCCTGGATGGCACTGCTCGAACGCTGTGCAGACGACGCGGGAGAGTTGCGGGGCAAGCATACCGTCGAGCCAACGGGGATCGCGGGGCGAAAAGCCGCCGAGTAGCTCAACGCGCCGGTTGAGCATATCGAGCAGCTCGTCTTTGGAGAGGTCGGGGAAAACGTCGAGCAGGATCGTATCGCCGCGCTGGATACGACGGGAGAGGTTGAAGACAGCGACGCCCGAGATACCGAAGGTTCGAAACAGGACTTCACCGTCTTCGTGCCAGAGCTCATTATGATTGCGGGCGAGCGTCAAGCGGGCGCGGACGCGCAGGCCATCCAACGTCTTGAGTGCCGCCCGATCGCCGACGACCGTTGCCGATACGGGGCAGAGGATGGGGCGCAGCGAAGTGAGGGGGAGGCGAAACGTATCGGCGATACCGGTGGGGTTGCCGCCCGTGGCGATAATTACGGCATGTGCCTCCAGGGCCTCGTTCTTGCGAGGGACATCGGCGAGCGCTTTCCGAAGCGAGCGGAGCTCCGATTTTCGGTCGTCGTGCTTTTTTGCCTTGAGTGCCCGCGCTGGACGGTCTATTTGGAGTGTCCAGCCTTCGGAAGCTTTGTGCGCCGAGGCAACGTTGGCTCCGCAGATTAAGGTGATACCCAGGCGGTCGCAAACATTGAGAAGTGCGTTGCGCACCGATTCGGCGCGAAGGGAGCGCGGGTACAGCCGGCCTTCCTCGGAGGTTGTCATGATGCCCAGCGAGGAGAAGAAACCCATAAGCTCTTGTTCGGGCTGGGGGCCCATGACGGATTCGACGAATGCGGGGTGGTTATACCGCTGAGGATCAATCGATTCGTTGGAGAGGTTGCAGCGGCCGTTACCGGTCGCAAGGAGCTTAAGGCCGCAGGCGACATCGCGCTCAACGATGCAGACGCTTTTGCCAGCGCGTGCGGCCGTAATGGCGGCGGCGAGGCCTGAAGCCCCGCCGCCAATTACCAGGACGTCATAGAAGGCGCTCGTGTTCACTTAGGCCTCGTCGGTCTCGTGCGGGGTAATAGCCTCGACGGCAGAGACTGCCTTGGGCAACATGCCATCGGGCAGCGCGGTCTCGACCTCGCCCTTATCGCAGGCCTCGGCGAGTGCCGGATTAATGGGAAGCTGGCCCAAGATGTCGAGGTTATAGCGCTCTGCGACCTCGGGGAGCTTGCTCTTGCCAAAGACCTCGATCTTCTTGCCGCAGTCGGGGCACTCGATATAGCTCATGTTCTCGACAATGCCCAGAATGGGGACGTTCATCTTCTCGGCCATGTTGACCGCCTTGGCGACGATCATCGAGACCAGATCCTGCGGGCTCGTGACGATGACGATGCCGTCGACGGGCAGCGACTGGAAGACGGTGAGCGCGACATCGCCTGTTCCCGGAGGCATGTCGACCAGCAGGTAGTCGATGGGACCCCATGAGGTCTCGCTCCAGAACTGCCTAATGGCGCCTGCGATGACCGGACCGCGCCAAAGGACGGGGTCGGTCTCGTTTTGGAGCAGAAGGTTGGAGCTCATGACCTTGACGCCGTGCTCGGAGATTTCAGGCAGCATAAGGTTGCCAAGGGCATGGACGTGGCGTCCGCTCATACCGAACATCTTGGGGATGGAGGGACCGGTGATGTCGGCATCGAGGACGCCGACCTTGTGGCCGTGGCGGGCAAGCTCGGTGGCGATGGCACCGGTGACAAACGACTTGCCGACACCGCCCTTGCCGGAAAGCACGGCGATGACGCGCTTGACCTCGGACAGCGTATTCTCCTCAAATTGCGACGGCGACGTTTGTCCGCCGGCGGCCTGTGCGTGCTCGCAACCCATGTATGGCTCCTTTGTATATGTTGGGGCCGGGGCCCCGCGATGTGACACGAGCGTCATTGTACCCTCGTTTGCGAGCGGGAGTCATTTGCGATGCAATTGGGCCGAGCGTGCTTGCAATACGATGGTCCTAAGCGAATGGGCGGGCTTACTGAACTTTGCTGGCGAACTCGAGGTATTGCATGCGCTGCAGCTTGTCGATCGTCGAGGCGTATGGGCTGTCTTCAGATTCCAAGTCGTAGCGCAGCCCGTCGGCACCAAGGTAGCCGGCGACATTGATGGTGGGCACATCTGACCTTGTTGCAAGCAGGGCCTTTTGATAGTCGGTGAGCGGGGCGCCGATCTTATTAAGGGTAATGGCTGCAACCTCGTTTGCCCCGACGGTGTCGTAGACGTTGAGCTCGGTATTGCCGGCGATTTCATAGTTAGCCCAGACAAAATATGTCGACTGATAGATACGGAAAGCGTGGCTTGCCGTATCTTCCTGAGGGTACAGCTCGTCGTTGAGAGTCGTTGCGGCGCTCGGCTGATGGTCGCCAAAAAAGACAAGGACAACCGGTCTGCCGATATTGCGGAGCTCGTTGATAAAGTACTCGAGGTCCCGGTCGGATGCGTTGATGCAGGTGAGATAGGTGTTGAGCGCGCTATTGGCGCCCTCGCTGGCTCCCTCGACCCAATAGTTTGTCAGCTCCTCGGCGGGAACGGTGCCATAGTCGTAGCCGCCGTGATTTTGCATCGTGACGTCAAAGATGAACTGCGGGGCTTCGTCGGTTCTAAGCAGGTCGAGTATCTTGTCGTAGGTGGCGTAGTCGCATACGCCGGCATGGTAACAGGGCGCACCTTCGAAATCGCCGATTGAAAGAAAGTCTCCAAAGCCCAGCTGCTGATAGATTTTATCTCGATGGTAGTTGACGGGGTTTTGCGGGTGCATAGCGGTAGCGGTATACCCAAGCTCCTTAAGGTCCTTTGCCAGGCTGTTGACGCCATTCATCTGATATAGCTGATAGGGGATTTTGCCTAATCCGACAAAGGCCGTTGTCGCTCCGGTCAAAAATTCGAATTCGGAGTTCGCCGTTCCGCCACCGGCGACCGAAGCGAGCATGGTGCCGCGAACAAGTGTGTCGGGAAGCGAGTTGTAGAATGCGGGGCCGGTGTACCCGGCCGCCTGGAGCTGCTCAAAGCACGAAAGGTCGCTAAAACTCTCATTCATGACGGCAACAATCGTCGGCTTGATTTCATTGAACTGGGCAACGGCCGCCGCGCGCTGCTCGCTCGAGCCATACGTGCTGTCGTAGGTGGCGGCGAGCTTCTGCTCGATGCTCTGCGCCTCATCGGGCGTATAGTCTTCGGGCTTCTCAATGGGCAACTCGTTGACCATTTCGGTGAACGAAGTGATAAAACCCTGAGACGCATACGTGGTGATGGGCTGCCAACGGTCAAATCCAAAATTCAGCGCCTGCTCCAAGTCGATGCTGGAAAAGCCCGAGAGCCCCATAACGGTCACTAGCAGAAAAGCGCAGAGGTTAGCGGCGATTGCGGGGAAGACATGGGTGGGCGTACGGAGCTTTCTCGGTCGGATAAGCGAAAGAAGCCCTAGGGAAATCTCCAGCAGGGCTAGAGAGGTTACGATTCCGGCGGTAAAGGTAAACTCGTATCCCTCGCTCACTTCCATTGCGGTGCCAAGGGCCAAGATATCGCTTGGCAGGATGGCCTCGCCTTTAAACGTTATGACGAAGTGCTCGGCAATGCCAAGGATGCAACAGGCGACGGGCACGAGGGCCATGACGCCTCCATGACGCTGTCCCAGCAAATAAAGGGAGAGCAGAACCGTCGCGAGCAGCCCGACGGAAAACCCGAATGAGTTGGCGGGA
>CAUCCR010000155.1:0-3927 GCA_958441355.1 uncultured Collinsella sp.
GGCGCAATGAACCGGTGGGCGAGGACGTGCTGCAAAAGCTCGTGCACCGAAGCGAGCTCTTTAGACGGCAACGAAAAAGCTATGCGCTTTTCTCAAAAAGCGGCTTTACGCAGGGATGTCGGGATGCCGCGGAGAGTAGGGGAGACGTCAAGCTGATTTCGTTTGCCGAGATGTGCGAGCGGAGATAACCAAGCACGCTCTGATGTGATGCTCGGAATGGGTCGCGCTAAGGATGCCAAGCGTAAAACCTTCAATGAAAATGGCGTAAAAACTACATCTGTCATGGCGTAAAAACTACATTGAAAGTAGCGTAAAATCAGCATTGAGAATGGCGTAATTTCGCATATCGCGTGATAGAGAGGGACGGCCGTCTATGGATGCACCAAAGAGATTGACCCAAAAGGGATATAGGCCCCGGCTCATAGAGGAGCGCCTCGACACCCTTATGCGGGCGTTTGGCTGTGTGGAGATCAACGGCCCCAAATGGTGCGGCAAGACCTGGACGGCGCTCTCTCGCTCGGCGAGCGTCTCCAGGTTCGATGAGCCTGCGCAGCGTGCGGCGGCAGAGGTCGACCCAAGCCTGGCGCTCATCGGCGATGCGCCACACCTGGTCGATGAATGGCAGGAGGTGCCCGAGGTTTGGGATGCCGCCCGGCGTTTCGTGGACGCGAGTGGCAACGAACGGGGGACACTTTTGCTCACGGGCTCGACCGCGCTCAAAAGCGAGGAGCGCAGCCATGTTCGTCATTCCGGCACGGGTAGGATCGCCCGTCTGTCAATGCGCCCCATGGCCCTGTGTGAGTCGGGCGACGGCGAGCCGCTCGTGTCACTGGCAAGCCTCTTTAAGGGCGAGGATTTTGCCCCTCAGCGTCGCGAGAGCACGGTGGATGACGTCGCCCGCTGGTGCTGCAGGGGCGGTTGGCCTGCAAATCTTGGGCTTTCGGAAGATCTTGCGCGAGAGACGGCAAGCCAGTACGTGCACTCGGTGCTCGACGTCAACGTGCTGGACGAGGGCATGTCGCCCGAGCTTGCACACGGCCTTTTGCGAGCTCTTGCCATGAACGAGAGCCAGGCTGTCACGTACAAGACGCTCGTAAAGGACGCCTCGTACGGTGAGGCGGGCCCCGACGAGAGGACCATCGCTGCGTACTTGGACCTCTTCAACAGGCTCAAGCTGACCGAGGACCTGTGCGGATGGGAGCCGCCCATGCGCTCGAAGGCCCGCGTTCGCGTGCGCCCCAAGCGCTACTTCTGTGACCCGTCACTTGCGGCGGCGTTGCTGGGGGCTACCCCTGAGCGGCTGCTTGGCGATATGCAAACGCTGGGGATGCTCTTTGAGAATCTCGTCCTGCGCGACGTGCGCGTGTTCCTTTCCACCTACGGCGGTGTCGACAACAGTGTCCATTATTTCCGAGATGAGAAGGGCCTTGAGGTCGATCTGATCGTTGAGCACGACGGGCGCTGGGGAGCCATCGAGGTCAAGCTGAGTGATGCGAAAGCAGACGATGGAGCGAGAAATCTCAAGGCGCTGGAGAGGAAAGTGCTCTCCAATCCTGCCGCCCAGAATGCCGCGCCGGCGTTTTTGGCGGTCGTGGTTGGAAAGGGGAGCATTGCCTACACACGCGACGACGGCGTGGCGGTGATTCCCATGGCGGCACTTGGGGCGTAGTGGTTTTGCGGGCGTGCCGTGCTTCCTTTACCGAAAATCCATTTGGTAAACCAGATGCTCGCGGATAGAATAAAGTTGACGGCAGCCCAAGGGTGATAGCTGGGCAGCGCCGTTGCTTGGTCAAGAGGTCAGTGCCTTAATGGCAGCGACTTGTTATGCTTCGAATGCTGCTTGAGTGCCTCGGAAAGTTCGATAAGCGCCGTGAAGAGCGAGACCAAAGCAACCAAGAGCTCTACGAGCTCTGATGGGCCCGGGATGACCGCTGATTCAAGTCACCGGGCCTAAATCTTTTTCATGCATTTGAATAGAGCGGGCAACTCTCTTGGGGCCGTCTGCATGGCGTGTGCCTGGCGCATGGTATTGCGCCCAGCTTTCATGTCCGCGCGGCCACCTATCCTTACGGCAATGTAGCCGCCTATGTAGCAAGCGGCAGGCAACGGAGAAAGGCCCTAACCGTGTCAGTTGAAAAGACGCCGGGTATCTCGGCTATCGATACGACGAACTTTGCGCGCCAGATTGTGCTGGACTTTGAGTTTGCGCCGGTGCCAAAGCAGCGCCAGCGCCGTGGACTGCGCAATGAGATTATCGAGGTCGGCGCCGTCAAGCTCGATTACCACGGCAACGTTATGGGCGAGTTCTCGCAGTTTGTGCAGACGGAATTTACCGAAGGCGTTGTGTTTCCCGTCCGCGAGCTCACAGGTATATCGGCCGTGGACACCGCGATGGCCGACCCGCTCTACATGGTGATCAAAAGGCTCAGCGATTGGATCGGCCGCTACTCCGCCCAGATAGTTTGCTGGAGCGGGACGGACCGTCGACAGCTTATGACCGAGTGCCAGGCAAAGCAAATCGACCTTGCCGCATTTCCTACGGACTGGGCCGATCTGCAGGCGTTTTACACCTCGATCATGGACGTGGGCAGCCACGAGTGCGTCTCTTTGAATGACGCGGCGACGTGGTTTGGCATCGAGTTTGACGAGTCGACGGGTCACGCCCACAGTGCCCTAGCCGACGCGCGCGTGACCGCCAAGTTGCTCAAGCAGGTGATGGACGGGGACTATCGCGTGAGTCCGCGTGCTCAGGAGATCCGCCAGCGGTGGGGGATGAGCGATCGAGCCCAGATGCGCCTTTCCAACAAGTGCCCTGAGCTGGGCGACCTGCTGCTGAAGCTGAAGGCGGAGGGGAGGTAGGCGGGGCTCCGGGAATGACCTCTGACTCAAGTCAACGGGGCTCATTTTGCTTTCTTTGGAGCTTTCTCACGGGGCTGACTTTACTTCGTCTCATTTAGTATAAAGCGGCTGCTAGATTGCATGGTGATGATAAAATTAATCAGTTCAACACCAACAGTTGCCGTCTTGCGCAACGAGGAGTTCCGAGACGTATGAACGAGTCTGACACACGGCTTAAACTCATTGATCCTGCGATTATGAAGTCGTGGGATCGTAATACCCAAGTCTTCACTGAGTATTTCTTTACCAGTGGCGAGATCGTTGTGCGCGGAAGCATGGTCACCCGTAAAGACAAGAAGAAGGCTGACTACCTTCTGATGTATGCTCCGGGCATCCCTATCGCAATCGTCGAGGCCAAGGATACGGAGCACACCGTTGATGCCGGTCTCCAACAGGGGATGGGATATGCTCAGCTGCTCGATATTCCGTTTGCGTACAGCTCAAACGGAAAGGGTTTTGTTGAACACGATTTTCTTTCCGGGAAAGAGCGCGCTTTTACCATGGACGAGTTTCCCGCTCCGGCGGAACTCTGGACACGATACTCAAAAGCTAAGGGGCTTGAGCATCCGTATAGCCAGGAGATTGTGACCGCTCCGTATTACCAGGAGCACGGTGGCAATCACCCTCGCTACTATCAGTGCATCGCCATCAATCGTACGCTTGAAGCTATTGCACGAGGCAAGAATCGCATCTTGCTCGTTATGGCAACGGGAACGGGAAAGACTTTTACGGCTTTTCAAATCGTTCATCGCTTGCGACAGACTACCGAGGTTCGTAAGGTTCTCTATCTGGCGGACCGCAATATTCTCGTCGACCAGACCATAGACGGCGATTTCAAGCCTCTCAAGAGGGTTACAACCAAGGTCGTAGGTCGAAAGCTCGATTCTGCTTACGAGGTCTATTTCTCGCTCTACCAACAGCTTGTTGGTGAAAACGGTGAGGAAATATTCCGCGAGTTCGACTCGGAATTCTTCGATTTGATTATCGTCGATGAGTGCCATCGCGGAAGCGCCGCGGCGGACTCCGCAT
>CAUCCR010000156.1:0-3926 GCA_958441355.1 uncultured Collinsella sp.
TTCGGTCCCGCCAAGGACTGGGAGTGCTCCTGCGGCAAGTACAAGGGCATTCGCTTCAAGGGCATCGTCTGCGAGCGCTGCGGCGTCGAGGTCACCTCGGCCAAGGTGCGTCGCGACCGCATGGGTCACATCGAGCTCGCCGCTCCCGTGTCCCACATCTGGTACTTCAAGAGCCCCACGAGCTTCCCGATGAGCCGTATGCTCGACATCAAGTCCAAGGACCTCGAGAAGGTTCTGTACTTTGCCAGCTACATCATCACCGAGGTTGACTACGAGGCTCGCGAGGCCGACGCCGACGACCTGCGCGAGGAGCTCGCCGCCGATCTGGAAGAGATCGATGCCGAGTGCGCTCGCCAGATCGAGTCCCTCAAGGAGCAGGGCGACCCCGAGAACTTTGACGAGTTCTCCGACGAGGAGCCGCTGACCCCCGAGGAGATCGCCTCCGGCATCGTCGACATCGAGGAAGAGTGCAAGGACGAGAAGCAGCTCCGTACGGACGCCTTCAACGCCTTCATGAAGCTCACTGAGCGCGACCTCATCTCCGATGAGCCGCTGTTCCGCGAGATGACCCGTTACTACTCCATGTACTTCAAGGGTGGTATGGGTGCCGAGGCTGTCCGCGACCTGCTCGCTGCCATCGACCTCCCCTCCGAGGCCGAGAAACTCAAGGCCATCATCGCCGATGAGGATTCCCAGAAGCAGAAGCGCGAGAAGGCCGTCAAGCGCCTCGAGGTCGTTGACGCCTTCCTGAAGGGCGGCAACAGCCCCGCGAACATGATCCTGGACGTCATCCCGGTCATTCCGCCCGATCTGCGCCCGATGGTCCAGCTCGACGGCGGCCGCTTCGCCGCGTCCGACCTCAACGACCTGTATCGTCGCGTGATCAACCGCAACAACCGACTCAAGCGCCTGCTCGACCTGGACGCCCCTGCAATCATCGTGAACAACGAGAAGCGCATGCTCCAGGAGTCCGTGGACGCCCTGTTCGACAACGGCCGTCGTGGTCGCCCGGTCTCTGGCCGTGGCGGTCGCCCGCTCAAGTCGCTCGCCGAGGCCCTCAAGGGCAAGCAGGGTCGTTTCCGTCAGAACCTGCTGGGTAAGCGTGTCGACTACTCCGGCCGTTCGGTTATCGTTACCGACCCCAAGCTGCTGCTGCACCAGTGCGGTCTGCCCAAGACCATGGCGCTGGAGCTCTTCAAACCCTTCGTCATGAAGCGTCTGGTCGAGCTTGGCAAGGTCGAGAACATCAAGGGCGCCAAGCGCGCTATCGACCGCGGTGCCACCTTTGTGTGGGACATCCTCGAAGAGGTCATCGACGGCCGCGTCGTGCTGCTCAACCGTGCACCGACCCTGCACCGTCTGTCCATCCAGGCCTTTGAGCCGGTGCTGGTCGAGGGCAAGGCTATCCACCTGCACCCGCTGGTCTGCTCGCCCTTCAACGCCGACTTCGACGGCGACCAGATGTCTGTCCACGTGCCGCTGTCCAGCCAGGCTCAGGCCGAGGCCCGCGTGCTCATGCTCTCTGCGAATAACCTGCGCTCGCCGGCATCCGGCAAGCCGGTCAACATCCCCTCGCAGGACATGATCATCGGTGTGTACTACCTCACCCAGGTCCGCGACGGTCTGCCGGGCGAGAACCACGTGTTCGCCAGCTTCGACGACGCGCTGCACGCCTATGACTGCCGCTCCGAGGTCGACATGCAGGCCAAGATTCAGGTCCGCGTGTCCGCTGCCGACGCCAACGTCATCAACGAGGACGGCACCCGTATCTTCCGCGTCAAGAACGGCAAGAACGAGTTTGTCGACTACGACGTCACCGGCAACAAGACTGCGCGCTTCGAGACCTCCATCGGCCGCATCATCTTCAACCGCCAGTGCCTGCCCGAAGACTATGAGTTCATGAACTACAAGATGGTCAAGGGCGACGTGGCCAAGCTGGTTGCCGATTGCTGCGATCGTTACCCCGAGGCCAAGGTCGGTCCGATCCTCGACGCCATCAAGTACTCCGGCTTCCACTACGCTACCCGCGCCGGCCTCACCATCTCGGTGTGGGACGCTCTCATCCCTGCCGAGAAGCAGGAGCTGCTCGATCGCGCCCAGGCCAACGTCGACCAGATCAATGAGTACTTCGAGGAGGGCTTCATCAACGAGACGGAGCGCCACATCGAAGTCGTTAACGAGTGGACCGCTTGTACCGACAAGGTCGCAGCGCTCATGCTCGACATGTTCGACGAGGAGAACCCGCTGTACATGATGGCCGACTCCGGCGCCCGTGGTTCTAAGACCCAGCTGCGTCAGCTCGGCGGCATGCGTGGTCTGATGGCAGACATGTCCGGCGAGACGATCGACCTTCCCATTAAGGCGAACTTCCGCGAGGGCCTGCTGCCGCTCGAGTACTTCATTTCGACCTACGGCGCCCGTAAGGGCCTGGTCGATACCGCATCCCACACCTCGGACTCTGGTTACCTGACCCGTCGTCTGGTCGACGTGGCCCAGGATGTCATCGTCCGCGAGGAGGACTGCGGTACGCACGAGGGCGTCACCTACAACCTCATCATTCCCGGCACCACCGACCTCAACACCGACCTCGTCGGCCGTTGCTTCATCGAGGACGTCGTGGCTCCCGATGGCACCGTGCTCTTTGAGCAGGACGGCTACATCGAGAAGGTCGCCGACATCCAGAAGATGGTCGATGCGGGCCTCAAGAAGGTCAAGCTTCGCGCGCTGCTCACCTGCCGCTCCAAGTACGGCGTGTGCCAGAAGTGCTACGGCTGGGATCTTTCCACCCGTCGTCCGGTCGCCATCGGTACTGCCGTCGGCATTATTGCCGCCCAGTCCATCGGCGAGCCCGGTACGCAGCTTACGATGCGTACCATTCACTCCGGCGGCGTCGCTGGCGTCGACGATATTACGCAGGGTCTGCCTACGGTCAGCCGTATGTTCGATATCGTCGGCAACGTCAACGAGAAGATCCTGGGTCGCGAGGCCGAGCTGGCTCCGTACTCCGGCCACCTCTCGATTAAGCCCGAGAAGTCCGAGTACGTGCTGACGCTCACCGACTCCGAGGATCACACCCGTGTCCTCGACGAGCGTCGCGTCCCCGCTTCGGTGCGCTTTATGCCCGAGATCGAGGACGGCTGCGAGGTTCGCGCCGGTGACCAGATCACCAAGGGCTTCGTCAACTTCCGCAACCTGCGCAAGCTGACCGACATCGAGTCGACGATGCACACCTTCGTCGAGAGCGTCAAGGACGTCTACACCAGCCAGGGCGTCGACCTGAACGACAAGCACATCGAGGTGCTTGCACGTCAGATGCTGCGTCGCGTTCAGATCACCAACCCCGGTGACTCCAAGTACCTGCTTGGTCAGTACGTCGACCGCTACGAGTTCGCCGACGAGGTCGAGCGCGTTGCCCGTCTGGGCGGTCAGGCTCCTGTGGCCGAGCCCGTCATCCTGGGTACGCTCAAGGTCGCGTCCAACATCGACTCCTGGCTGTCGAGCGCTTCGTTCATCCGTACCGCCGGCGTCCTTACCGAGGCTGCCATCGAGGGCAAGGTCGACCACCTGCTCGACCTTAAGTCCAACGTCATCGTCGGTAAGAAGATCCCGGCCGGTACCGGCCTCAAGCCGTACGCCAACGCCAAGCTGACGTATCGTACGGCCGACGGCTACGTGGACATCGACGGCCCGGCTTCGCCCAACGCCAAGTCGCTGCCCGAGTGGGCTCCTGTGGAGCTCAAGGACCTGGACGAGCAGCTCCCGCAGCAGCTCGACTGGGCCGGCTACGACGAGTTCGGTGGTGCTGACGGTTCGTTCACCCGCAACGGCCACACCAT
Source organism: uncultured Collinsella sp. (assembly GCA_958441355.1). Lineage (GTDB taxonomy): Bacteria > Actinomycetota > Coriobacteriia > Coriobacteriales > Coriobacteriaceae > Collinsella. The sequence continues at coordinate 3,837 of CAUCCR010000156.1, forward strand.
CTCCGCCGAGAAGGCTCGCCTGTACCTGTTCGACGACCTGGGCGTGTCGCAGCGCTGGACCAACAAGTTCAGCGAGGTCGGCATCGAGAC
>CAUCCR010000157.1:0-3905 GCA_958441355.1 uncultured Collinsella sp.
AAAAGCTTGTTCTTCTTTTTGTCCCAGATGACGAAGGCGTACATACCGCGCAGGCGATCGAGTACGGCCTCGCCCCACTCCTCGTAGCCGTGCAGGAGGCTCTCGGTGTCGGCGCCGCAGTGGAACTTGTAGCCCTTGGCCTCGAGCTCGGAACGGAGTTCTTGGAAGTTGTAGATCTCGCCGTTGAAGACAATGACGACGCTACCGTCCTCGTTGGCCATGGGTTGGGCGCCAGCCTCGGTCAGGTCGAGGATCGACAGGCGGCGGAAGCCGAGGGCAACGCGGCCGTCGATAAACTGACCGCCCATGTCGGGACCGCGATGGACGATGCGGTCCATCATCTTGGTGAGCACCTCGGATTGGTTATCCGTCCCACCGACAAAACCGACAAAACCGCACATATACTATCCCCTCTGCTGTTGCTGGGCATCAAATCGAATCAGTAGCTTTTGAGTATACCCGAGGGCGTAAAGAGGGGCGGAATGTTCAGGCAATCTCAACTGAATCAGCTCCGCTGTGACACGCGCCGGTTACCTTTAATGGATATGAGGTGAATGGGGCGATTGTTTTGCTATACTCTCTCCGCACGGGCGATTGGCGCAACGGTTAGCGCAGGTGCTTTACACGCACAAGGCTGGGGGTTCGAATCCCTCATCGCCCACCATTGAATTGTTAGGCCTCCAGTGATGGAGGCCTTTCTTTTTTGTGCCCGGTACATGGAATTCGAACCCGCAAGGGTGCGGAGCTGAGGAAACGCGAAGCGTTTTCCAGCGCAGCACGCGAGGGCCGCAGGCCCGAAGCGGGGCGCGGGCGGCGAAGCCGCACGCGGACATCCCTCATCGCCCACCATTGAATTGGAAACGGTCCTCGAAAGGGGACCGTTTTTGTTTGGGCCCATCGCAGAGGGATTCGAACCCGTCAGCACGTCTGTCGCAAAGGCCGTGGCCTTTGCAGATTGATGACAAAAAGGGTTCCAGACCGTCCAAAGATGCATCAAATGACGCACCGACAATCTGGAACCCGTTCAAACTGGCTATGTTTTACTCTCGCTAAGCCAAAACACCCGCCAGGATCTCGATCAGGTTGTCCACGTCGGCCTCTTCGCACACGAGCGGCGGCAGGAAGCGCAGCGTATGTGCGCCTGTAGCGTTGATCACGGCACCAGCCCCCAATGCACGGGCCACGACGTCGTGTGCATCACCCGCGGCATCATCCAAATCGCAGCCGAGCATCAGGCCGCGACCACGCACCTCTACCACATGCGGAAGCTTAGCCAGCGCCTGCTCCATATAAGCACCCACCTTGGCAACATGCTCGGCAAAATCGCCGCGCACGAGCGCAGAGAGCGTCGCGGCGCACGCCGCGACAGCCAAGCAGCTACCGCCAAAGGTCGAGCCGTGGTCACCCGGCTTAAACACGTCGGCGATCTCCTTCTTTGCCACCACGGCACCCATGGGCACGCCATCGGCAATGCCCTTGGCAAGGCTCATAATGTCGGGCTCCACGCCATAGGTCTGGAATGCAAACGGCTTGCCGGAGCGGAAGATGCCACACTGGACCTCGTCGGCGATAAGAACGGCGCCCACCTCGTGTGCCAAGTCGCGCGCCGCCGCCATAAACTCCTCGGTCATGGGGTGCACGCCGCTCTCGCCCTGAATCGGCTCGAGCATGACGGCGCAGACCTCGCTTCCCAGCTGCTTAAAGATCGAACGCAGTTCGTCGACATCGTTGGGCGTACAGGCCACAAAGCCACCCGGCAGCGGACGGAAACTGTCCTGTAGCCGATCCTGCATGGTGGCGGCAATGGTCTCGAGCGTACGGCCGTGGAAGCCGCCACGCATGCATACGATGGTGTTGCCGCCGTTACCAGCACGCTTGGCGTACAGACGCGCGAGCTTCATCGAGCCCTCGTTGGCTTCGGCACCAGAATTGGCAAAGAACGTCTCCCACACCTGCTCGTCCGCAGCCGGGGCACCGAGCGCAGCGGCCGTGGTCTCATCGCCGGCGGCAATGGCATCGGCCAGCACGCACGCACCATCTACGTCGTCGTTGGCAAGCTTGGACAGCAGCGCCGCGACCTGTCCACGCTGCTCGATGTAGAAGTAGTTAGACACATGCAGAAGCTTTTTGGTCTGAGCCTCGAGCGCCGAGAGCACTGCCGGATTGCCGTGGCCAAGGCTGCACACACCGATACCAGCGAGAAAGTCGAGATACTCACGACCATCGTCACCGATGAGCTTCATACCGTGACCTTCGACAAACTCTACCGGCGAGCGACCAAAGGTATGCATAACGTAATGGGATTCGAGTGATTGCTGAGTTGCAACTGACATGAGATGCCTTTCGTTGGGCGCCGTACGGCGCAGGGCTATGGGTGCAGGGACGCGACGACCGCGGGTCGGCTAGACCGTCTGGAGCTTCTCGACCTCGTCGAGGTTCTCGGTCAGACGCGCCGCAAACGTCGAAAGCGGATGCGGATGCGTATCGAACTCGTAGGCCGTCTCGGTGGAGTGGATCACGGTACCGACGCCAGCATCGGTCAGCAACTCCAGCAGCAGCGAGTGCGGCGTCGTGCCGTTGATGATGTGGGCTCGGAACACGCCAGCAGCAAGCGCATCGACGGCGGCGCGCAGCTTGGGAATCATACCCTTGTCGACTTCTCCGCCGTAGAGCATCTCGTTGACCTCGTCGAGCGTCAGGTTGGAGATAAGCGAGTCCTTGTCGCTAAAATCCTTGTACAGGCCGTCGACATCGGTCAAAAAAATCGCCTTATGCGCGTGAAGCGCCGCCGCAACGGCACCGGCAGCGGTGTCGGCATTGATGTTGAAGAATCCGCCGTCCTCCCCCGCCGCGACGGTAGCGATAACGGGAATGTACTCGCTATCGAGCAAGCGCTCGATATAGTCGGTGTTGACGTGCGTCACTTTGCCCACGCGACCGAGCTCGGGGTCGAGCGGCTCGGCGATGAGTGTGCCGGCATCGCTGCCCGACACGCCTACGGCCAAATTACCGTGGTGGTTGATGGCAGCGACCAGCTCCTGGTTAACCTTGCCGCCCAGCACCTCGCGCACGATATCCATGGTCGCCGGCGTAGTCACGCGCTGCCCGTTCTTAAATTCGACAGGGATGTCATAGTGGCTGAGTGCCTCGTTGATGGCTTTGCCGCCGCCATGCACGATGACGGGGCGCATGCCGATGATCTTGAGCAAAACGATGTCGCTCATCACGTCGCGGCGCAGTTGCTCATCGACCATGGCCGCTCCGCCATACTTGATCACGACCGTCTTGCCGGTCAGGTTTTTAATCCACGGCAGCGCTTCGAACAGCAGCTGCGCGGTTGCTTCGTTGGATTCGCTCGAACGACAATCGCGTGCGAATTTCATAATCTGCCTCGTCTTTCGTATCGTTATCACGCCGTGCTCCGCTGTCCGCAATGCGGCAAGATGCGCAGCGTGCCTGGAATCTAGGAACGGTAGTCACCGTTGATGGAGATGTACTCGTGCGTGAGGTCACAGGTCCACACGGTCGTTGCCGCGTCGCCTGCGCCCAGGTCGGCCGAGATCACGATCTCGGGCGCCTCGAAACGTCGTAGAGCCTCGTCCTCGTCAAAGGGAACAGTCAGACCGTCGCGACAGACAGGCATGCCCATCATGTCGATGGAAACGTCTTCCTGATTAAACTTAACGCCGCACTTGCCAAGCGCCATAGCAACGCGACCCCAGTTGCAGTCGTGGCCGGCGATGCAGGTCTTGACGAGCGGCGAGTTGGCGACAGCACGGGCGGCGATATCGGCCTCCTCGTCGTTCGCGGCACCGGTGACGTTAACCGTCACGAGCTTGGATGCGCCCTCGCCATCTGCGGCGATGTTGCGCGCCAGGCTCTCGCACACCTCGTGCACGGCAAAG
>CAUCCR010000158.1:0-3899 GCA_958441355.1 uncultured Collinsella sp.
TCGGCACTTCCACCCGAGCTGGTAATGAAGAGCGCATAGCCGTCCTCGCGGCAGCGCTTTTCCAGGCTACCGGCGAGCGAGGCAAAAAAGCGGCTCTCGATGTTAGGGACGATAAGGCCCAGCGTGCGCGACTCGCGCATGACCAGACTACGCGCAATCTGGTTGGGGACATAGTGGTTGCGCGCCGCGACCTCCTTGATGAGCTTGCGGTTTTCTTCCGAGATGCGACAGGGCCGATTATTGAGAACAAGCGAGACCGACGAGGGGGAAAGCCCCACCTCCTGGGCGATCTGCTTGAGGGTGACTTTGTTGGCCATCTCGCTCCTTCCGGGTTTACGCGCAATCTCTTGAAAGTATAGCGACTACCCCTCTACCTCGGTGATAAACACTTTACCAATCCGGTAGACGGCTGTTTTATCGCCGTCAGCGCACCAAATCCGTCCGGGTGGGGTATATTGCAATCGATTGATGACGACGACCACCAAAAGGCGGATATTCATATGCACGAGAACGACTTTTTTAACGAGGACCTGCTGTGCGCGCTCGCTGGCGTTGCCGGCGAGGACAATGTGCTCATGAGCGAGCCCATGCGCGAGCACACCACGTTTAAGATCGGCGGCCCGGCCGACGTCTTTGTCACGCCCGATACCGAGCAGGGCCTCGTCGCCACGCTCGACACCTGCTATCGCTGCGACCTGCCGCTCACCATTGTGGGCAACGGCTCCGACCTACTCGTCGGCGACAAGGGCATCCGCGGCGTCGTCGTGGCGTTGGGCGAAGGCCTCTCCGACATTACGGTCGACGGTACGCACGTCACGGCGGCGGCCGGCGCCTTGCTTTCCGATGTCGCCGCGGCGGCAGCCGAGGCCGGTCTCACCGGCATGGAGCCCATCTCGGGCATCCCCGGATCGGTCGGCGGCGCCTGCTACATGAACGCCGGCGCCTACGGCGCCTGCATGGCAGACGTGCTGGAGTCTGTGCGCGTCTACAAGCCCGCCCGCATGCTCGACGACGGCACCCGCGGCAGCGGCAACATCATCGAGTTCGATGTCGATGAGCTCAACCTGGGCTATCGCAAGAGTCGCATCGCCGACGACGGCTTTATCGTTCTTTCTGCCACCTTCAACCTCGCACCGGGCAACGCCGCGATGATCAAGGCCGACATGGACGACTACCGCCAGCGCCGCGAGGAAAAGCAGCCGCTCGACATGCCGAGTGCCGGTTCCACCTTCAAGCGCCCCGAGGGTTACTTTGCCGGCAAGCTCATCATGGATGCCGGCCTGCGAGGACACGCCGTTGGCGGCGCGCAGGTGAGCGAGAAGCACTGCGGCTTCATCGTCAACGCTGACCACGCCACCGCCGCCGATGTCGACGAACTCATCCGCCACATCCAAACAACCGTCAAAGACCAATTCAACGTAGACCTAGAACCCGAAGTCCACCGAGTCGGCGAATTCCTCTAACAAAAAAGGCCCCGAAAGGGGCCTTCACTTTCTTTATATCAGACAACCAGTCCGGTGAGTCGCGCTCAGGACCCGAAAGGGCCGCGTGCCCGCCCGCAATATATTTGATTGGTCGCGAGTTCCGCACGCAAAGAAGGCCACTTAATGTGGCCTTCGTCTTGCGCAGGACTGCCCGAGCAGGCAATCAAATATATTGCGGGCGGGCACGCGGCCCAGTCGGCTTTACGACAGCGCAATACCGCCAAGCCAGCCCCAACGCACGCCAGAGCCAGTGCCATAGAAGCTAATAAACGAATCGAGCGACTTAGACGTAATGGCACCCTCGTTGCTCATAACGATGCCGCCGCCAACGTAGATACCCACATGACCGTAGATAAGGCCCGGAGCACCCGTGCCGCTATGCGATGAATCGGCCACGATCATGCCCACCTGCAGCGCCGAGCGGTCGGAGCTAGAGCACCAGGCGTTAAACATGTCGCACGCATTGCCGCCAAAGTAGCCAACGCCGGCGTTACGGAAGACATTGGTGACCCACGCCGCGCACCAGTTCTGACCCGGCGAAGGCGTGGAGTAGCACGCGTTGACGACAGCCTGCTGCTTGCCCGAGCCGGCATTCTGCTGCGGAGTTCCGGGCGCGTACGATCCACCACCCGAGCTCGAACCACCCGAGTAGGAATTGTTCTTGTTCGCGGCAGCCGCGGCAGCGGCAGCCTTCCTAGCGGCCTCCTCAGCCTGGGCAGCAGCGAGGATCTCGGAATCGCGCTGAGCCATGAGCTCCTTGACGTCGTCGGAAAGACCGTTCAGCACGGTCTGGACTTCTTGCTGCTTGGCCTGCATGTCCTGCATCTGGGCAGTCTGCTGGTCCTTGAGCTTCTCTAAGTCGGCCTTCTGCGACTCGAGCTCGGTCTTTTGCGCATCGAGCTCTTCCTGGATGGTCTGAATGTCCTCGATGGCGTCGCGGTCGCTCTTGTTGATCTTCTCAACGTAATGCGCGTTGGCGACGAGTTCCTCAAACGAGCCAGAGGCCAGCAGCAGCGACAGGATGTTCGTGCCGCCGGACTTGTAGCTGGCGGCCACGCGATCGGAAAGGTCGTTGCGCTTCTTCTTGAGCTCGGCCTTCTTTTCATCGATCTGGGCCTGCGTGTCGTCAATCTTGCCCTGGACATTCTCGATGTCGTTGAGGGTCTGGGCATTCTTGTTGGCCAGCGCCGCATACTCATTTGCAATGCTGTCGAGCTGGGCCTGAACCTCGTCGAGCTGGGCCTGGGCGGCATTCAGTTTATCGGTGGTTTCTTTGGAAGCCTCCGCCGCATGGGCGCGAGCGGGCAGGCCAAAAAGAACTGCCGCAGAAGCGGCGCCGAACAGGGCCTTGAGGGCAGTGCGGCGCGAGAGCTCCTGGGAAAGGATGGAATCGCTGTTTGGTGACATATGTACTCCGTTACATGCTTATTTATATGTCGCTCAACTCATACATATTAGCGTACATATGGCGCGTCCCAACGATTTCCACGAACGGCAGGAAACTACAAGGTCAGCGGCTCGTAAGCAAATGTCAAAGATCAGGTTATGCGTACGCAAGCTCTTCTATGAGTACGTTAGCACAATCCTCTGCTTTTCCTACAGCGCACGATTTGGGCGTCCCTGCCTGCGCTATACTCCCCTGAAGAAGTGTTCCTGATTCGATAGGAGACTACATGTCCAAAGCACTCGACCCCAAAGACACCTGTGTCCTCGTTACCGGTGGCGCCGGCTTTATCGGCTCGCACACCGTCGTTCAGCTGCTCGAGGGTGGCTACCAGGTCGTCATCGTCGATGATCTCTCCAACTCCAGCGCCGTCGCCGTCGACCGCGTCAAGACCATCGTGGGCGACGAGGCCGCCAAGAACCTCACCTTCTACGAGGCCAACGTGCTCGACCGCGATGCGATGAACAAGATCTTCGATACCCATCAGATCGACCGCGTCATCCACTTTGCCGGCTTTAAGGCCGTCGGCGAGTCGGTGAGCAAGCCCGTCGAGTACTATCACAACAACATCGAGAACACCCTGGTGCTCATCGACGTCATGCGCAACCATGGCTGCAAGTCCATCATCTTCTCGAGCTCCTCGACCGTCTACGGCGACCCGGACAACCCGCCCGTCACCGAGGAGGATCCTAAGAAGCCCGCGACCAACCCCTATGGTTGGACCAAGTGGATGATCGAGCAGATCCTTATGGACGTCCACACCGCCGACCCCGAGTGGGACGTCGTGCTGCTCCGTTACTTCAACCCCATCGGCGCCCATCCGTCGGGCCTGATCGGCGAGGACCCCAAGGGCATCCCCAACAACCTGGTGCCTTATGTCGCCCAGGTCGCCGTGGGCAAGCTCGAGGCCGTTCAGGTCTTTGGCAACGACTACCCCACCCCCGACGGCACCGGCGTGCGCGATTACATCC
>CAUCCR010000159.1:0-3873 GCA_958441355.1 uncultured Collinsella sp.
GGATCTTGCCGTCGGCGATGTCGTAGAAGCGGTTGATGAGGTTGGTGATGGTCGTCTTACCGGCACCGGTGGCGCCGACAAACGCGACCTTCTGGCCCGGCTTGGCAAACACGGACACGCCGTGCAACACCTCGTGGTCGGGCGTGTAGCCAAAGTCGACGTTGTCCATGACCAGGTCGCCACGCAGCGGCACGTACTCGATCTCGCCGGTTGCGCGGTGCGGATGTTTCCACGCCCACATGCCAGTGTGGTGGTCGGCCTCCTCGAGCTGCCAGGTATCGGGGTTCACCTGAGCGTTGACAAGCGTCACATAGCCTTCGTCGGCTTCGGGCTCCTCGTCGATGAGCTCAAAGATACGGTCGGCGCCGGCGAGGCCCATGACCACGGCGTTGATCTGCTGCGAGATCTGGCCGATCTGTCCACAGAACTGCTTGGTCATGTTGAGGAACGGCACCACGACGGCGATGGACAGCGCCATGCCCGAGATGCTCAGGTTGGGCACGCCCAGCGCTAGGAAAATGCCGCCGGCCAGTGCGACCAGCACGTAGAGCAGGTTGCCCAGGTTCATAAGGATGGGCATGAGGATGTTGGCGTACATGTTGGCCTTCTGCGAGACCTCGAAGAGCTTTTCGTTGCGCTCGTCAAAATCGGCTTCGGCGGCAGACTCGTGGCAGAATGCCTTGACGACCTTCTGGCCGTTCATGACTTCCTCGATATGGCCCTCGACAACGCCGAGCTCGGTCTGCTGCGCAATAAAGAAGCGCGCGGAGTTGGAGCCGAGCAGCTTGGTCATACAGGTCATAAAGGCGACGCCGGCAATAATGACCAAGCACATCCACACGCTGTAGTACAGCATGATAAAGAACACCGTGACGATGACGATGACCGTCATGAGCAGGTTGGGCAGCGACTGGCTGATCATCTGGCGCAGCGTGTCGATGTCATTGGTGTAGTGGCTCATGATGTCGCCGCGCTGGTGCGTGTCGAAGTAGCGGATCGGCAGGTCCTGCATGCGGTTGAACATCTTCTCGCGCAGCTTCTCCAGCGAGCCCTGCGTGACGATGGCCATGGCGCGGTTCCAGAAGAGCGAGGACAGGATGCCGATGCCGTAGATGCAGGCGAGGGTGGTCACGAGCTGTGCGATCTTGGGCTGCGCGGCTCCCCAATCGCCCGACTGCCACGATTCGCTAATAATCTGCAGGGCGCTCTGAAGGAAGGTCGCGCCGATGGAGTTGATGATGGCGCAGAGCACCACGCCGGCGACGACGAGGGGCAAAAGCACGGGGTAAAAGCCAAAGAGCGTCTTGATGAGGCGCGACATGGTGCCGCCCTTGCGGTTGAGCGCGCGCTCGGCGGTCGTTGCCTTACTCATGTGCCTCGCCTCCTTCCTGGGTCTGAGCTTGCGTTACGGATGCCTCGGTGTCGGCCTCGACGGCCTCTTCGCCCTCGGCAGACATCTTGTTCTGCGAGGTAAAGGTCTCGCGGTAGATCTCGCTCGTCTTGAGCAGCTCGTCGTGGTTACCGATCTGCGCGATGCGGCCGCCCTCCATGACGATGATGCGGTCTGCGTCCTGCACGGAGCTAATGCGCTGGGCGATGATGAGCTTGGTCGTGTTGGGCAGATAGCTTGCCAGCCCTGCGCGAATCTTGGCGTCGGTCTTGGTGTCGACGGCGCTCGTGGAGTCGTCCAGGATCAAGATCTTGGGGCGACGCAGCAGGGCACGCGCAATGCACAGGCGCTGCTTCTGACCGCCGGAAACATTGGAGCCGCCCTGTTCGATCCAGGTGTCATAGCCCTTGGGGAAGCCGTCGACAAACTCGTCGGCGCAGGCCAGATGCGCGGCCTCGCGGACCTCTTCGTCGGTGGCGTTCGGGTCGCCCCAACGCAGGTTCTCGGCAATCGTGCCGCTAAACAGCACGTTTTTCTGCAGCACCATGGCCACCTGGTGGCGCAGGGCGTCCAAGTCGTAGTCGCGTACATCCACGCCGCCCACGCGCACGGTACCCTCGGTGGCGTCGTACAGGCGGGCGATGAGGTTTACGAGCGTGGACTTGGCCGAGCCGGTGCCGCCGATGATGCCGATGGTCTCGCCGCTCTTAATGTGCAGGTCGATATCGTCGAGCGCCTGGCGCTTCGCATGCGCGGAATACTTAAAGCTCACGTGGTCAAAGTCGATGGAACCGTCGGCAACCTCGAGCACGGGCTCGGCGGGATCGGCGATCGTGGGCTCGGCGGCTAGCACCTCGGTGATGCGGTGCGCCGATTCGTCGGCCATGGTCACCATGACAAAGATCATCGACAGCTGCATCAGGCTCATAAGGATCTGGAAGCCATAGGTAAAGATCGAGGAGAGCTGGCCCACGTCGAACAGGGTGCCCTGGCTCGTGATGATGAGCTTGGAGCCCAGGTAGATGATGACGACGAACGCGCCGTTGACGCAGATGTTCATCATGGGGTTGTTAAAGGCCAGCAGCTTCTCGGCGCGGGTGAAGTCCATTTGGACGTCGCGTGCGGCGGTCGCGAACTTCTCCTTCTCAAAGTCTTCGCGCACATAGCTCTTGACCACGCGCATGCCGGTGACGTTTTCCTCGACGGACTCGTTAAGGGCGTCGTACTTGTGGAACACGCGCGAGAAGATGGGACGCACCTTAAAGATGATAAAGAACAGCCCAAAGCCCAGCAGCGGAATGATGACCAGGTAGACCATGGCGACGCTGCCGCCCATGATAAATGCCATGGTAAAGGCGAAGATCAATACCAGCGGCGCGCGCACGGCGATACGGATGATCATCATAAAGGCCTGCTGCACGTTGTTGATATCGGTGGTCAGGCGCGTGACGAGCGAGGAGCTCGAGAACTCATCGATGTTGGCAAAGCTGAACGTCTGGATCTTGTAGAACAGGTCGTGACGCAGGTTCTTAGCGAAGCCGCAACTCGCATGGCTGCAGGTGACGCCGGCAGCGGCGCCAAAAGCAAGCGACGTCAGCGCGATGAGCACCAAAAAGCCCGCGGTGGGAAGCATTTCGGCTACGGTGGCGCCGTCTTTGATGGCGTCGATCAGGTTGGCAGTGATAAATGGAATCAGCATCTCGCAGAGCACCTCGCCAAGCACGAGCAATGGCGTGGCAACAGTGACTTTCATATAGTCGCGGATGCTGCCCATGAGGGTTTTAATCATCCAGTTCCTCCCAGGTTACACGGATTTTATCGAGCATTTCGGCGAGGTCCTCGCGCTCGTCGTGGGTGAGCGCGCTAAAGGCCTGCTCTCTAAAGCGAATGCGGGCTGCCTGGTCGATGCGGGCGTTTTCCCGGCCGGTTTCGGTCAGGCGAATGGTGAGCTGCCGTCGATCCTTGGGGTTACGGCTGCGCTCGATGAGGCCGTTGAGCTCGAGCTTGGACAGGATCTCGGAAAGCGACCCCGGCTTGAGGTCAAAGTGCATGCCGAGTTCCTGCTGCGACATCTCGCCGCCGGGTTGCTTGGCCAGCAGGCAGATGATGGGCGCCTTGCCGGACACGCCTCCGCCATGAAAATGCATGTAATGGCCGCAAAACCCAAGCCCATTGAGGATTCGCTTGGCGAGACGGTCCTCCTTGGACTGGGTCTCGGGCTCGTCTGCCGGCCGTGAGGGGTCGCCGCCGGGTTCATGCGGATAGGCGAGTGGTTCAACACACATGTCTAAGCTTCGCTCCTTTCTTTAGTTAGGTAGATGAATTGTTTTGTGCCTAACTAATTTAGGAGCGCATAGATTGATTGTCAAGGTACCAAACTAGTGGTTACGCGGTTTTACCAAACCGCGTAACGGCTCGACGCTGCAAACCCGCCAGAGCGGCAATCTGCCTTTCAACTTCGGCGGCATGACCAGAAGGTCAAT
>CAUCCR010000160.1:0-3854 GCA_958441355.1 uncultured Collinsella sp.
GTTTTTCTGCTAGAAGACCGCCACGAGGGAAGGCAACTCCCTTACGTCGGTTTGGACGTTTGCCCAGATAAAACCTGCCAAAATAAACCTGTCCCTTTTTGGCAGGTGGTTTCAGCTGAACGGCGGGCGGTGCGGCTTGGGTGTGCGGGCTCACAACCTGGGGAAACCGAACAGATTGGGGGCTTGTATGATCGATTCGAGGGGAAACGTGCGACCCGAGGGCATGTTTAACAGAGTGCGCCTGGCCCCCGAAGCCCGGCGCGCATACGATACGCGAGGGGTAGTCGTTGGGGACGTTCTTAAACGACTAGTCAAACAAGAACGTCCCCAACGATTACCCAAAAGGAGCGTCTCCAAGTGCCAGCTCTGGCAACGACGCAGGTAGAAAAACGTCAGCGAAAACCCGCCAGAGCGAGCAAGGTGCCTTGAAGCGAGGCGGCATTGACCTTTTGATCATGCCGTCGAAGCTGAAAGGCAGATTGCCGTTCTGGCGGGTTTGCAGCGTCGAGTCGTTACGCGATTTGGTAAAACCGCGTAACTAAATACGTTCCGCGATTTCGTGGATGAGGTAGTCGGTCTTTTCCCAGCCCAGGCACGGGTCGGTGATCGACTTGCCAAAGACGCCGCCGTCGACCGGCTGGTTGCCATCCTCCAGGTAGGACTCGATCATAAAGCCCTTGACCAGCTTGGAGATGGACTCGTTGCGGCGGCAGCTGTCGAGCACCTCCTTGCAAATGCGATACTGCTCCAGCGGACGCTTGCCCGAGTTGTCGTGGTTGCAGTCGATGACCGCTGCCGGATTGGCATAGCCGGCGTGCTCGGTATAGCGCTCGGCCAGGCGCTCCAGGTGCTCGTAGTGGTAATTGGGGTAGGTGCGACCGTCGAGGCCGATGTAGCCGCGCATGACAGCGTGCGCAAGCGGGTTGCCGTCGCACTCGACCTCCCAGTTGCGGAAGATGAAGCTCTGGTGCGCCTGCGCGGCGTAAATGGAGTTGAGCATAACGGTGGTAGAGCCGGCAGTGGGATTCTTCATGCCGACGGGCACCGAAATGCCGCTCGACACCAGGCGATGCTCCTGGTTCTCGACCGAGCGTGCGCCCACGGCAACATAGCTCAGCAGGTCAACGAGGTATTGGTAGTTGGACGGATAAAGCATCTCGTCGGCGGTAAAGAAGCCCGTTTCCTCAATAACGCGCAGGTGCATATGGCGGATGGCCTTGACGCCCTCGAGTAGGTCGTCGGGAGCCTCGGGGTTGGGGTTGTGCAGCAGGCCCTTGTAACCGGTGCCCTTGGTACGCGGCTTATTGGTGTAGACGCGCGGAATGATGACGAGCTTGTCCTTGACCTCCTCGGCGGTCTTGGCCAGACGATTCATGTACTCAAGTACCGAGTCCTCGCGGTCGGCAGAGCACGGGCCGATGATAAGCACCTTGCGTGCGTCCTCGCCGGTAAAGACTTTGGCGACCTCGGCGTCAAATGCCTGCTTTTTGGCGGTAAGCTCGGCTGAAAGCGGCATTTCCTCGCGGATCTCCATGGGGATCGGCAGCCTGCGTTTGAATTCCATGGCCATAGGGGCCTCCTCAATCTATAGAAAGAGCAATAAGCGTATTGTCGAGTGTTCGGCATTATCCGCTGTCGCACGCTAAAGTGCAAGCCCTTGTCACCCCGAAACCTACCAAAAAGAGACAGGTTTATTTTGGCAGGTTTTATCTGGGCAAACGTCGGCGAATGCCGGGAGGGAGCGGCGCCGCGCGGGACCCTAAGGCTGTTGTCAGTTCCCCAGGAAATACCCTGTGGGCAAAAAATGCCAAATATGAGTACGGTTGCTATCTTAGTATCATATTGCCTTCGCAAAATAATAGACATAACAGCAAAATATGTTTATTAACGCAAACACATATAAGTCCGCTATAGGGCTGTTTGATCAATTTAGGGACGCGTGTAAGCCGTGAAAACGGCATTTGGGGCTGTTTTGGCTGTTACTAAAAAGGTAACAGTACTCATATTTGCCCTTTTTTGCCCACGGGGCCTCGAAGGGGCTGCCAATCAGGTCCCAGGGGAGACGGTTTGAGGGCCGCAGAGCAAAAACGGGGGCGCAGGTTGTCCTGCGCCCCCGTTTTCTGGACATTGCGGTTGTTTGCCGCCGGTTGTTACGCCGCCTCGTCGAACTGCGAGTTGTACAGGTCGGCGTAGAAGCCGCCTTGGGCGAGCAGCTCGTCGTGCGTGCCCTTCTCGACGATGTCACCGTCGCGAATTACCAAGATCACGTCGGCGTTGCGGATCGTGGACAGGCGGTGCGCGATAACAAAGCTGGTACGGCCCTGCATCAGCGCATCCATGGCACGCTGAATAAGCTCCTCGGTGCGGGTATCCACGTTGGAGGTCGCCTCGTCCAGAATCAGCGCCGGGCGGTCGGCCAAAATGGCACGGGCGATGGTCACGAGCTGGCGCTGACCCTGCGACAGGTTGGTGCCCTCCTCGTTGATCATAAAGTCGTAGCCGCCGGCGAGCGTATGGATAAAGTGATCGCAGCGTGCGGCGCGCGCGGCGGCCTCGACCTCGGCATCGCTTGCATCGGGGCGTCCGTAGCGGATGTTCTCGCGGATCGTGCCGTTAAACAGCCAGGTATCCTGCAGCACCATGGCAAACTCGCCGCGCAGTGCCGCGCGGTCCCAGTCGCGCACGTCGATGCCCTCGACGCGCAGCGAGCCGCCGTCCACATCGTAAAAGCGCTGCAGCAGCTTAATGAGCGTGGTCTTGCCAGCGCCGGTGGGGCCGACGATGGCGATGGTCTGGCCGGGCTGCGCCTCGCAGCTAAAGTCGTGGATGATGGTCTTGTCGGGCGTGTAGCCAAACTTGACATGGTCAAACTCCACGTGGCCGGGGCGCTTCTCGGGAATCTGCGCGTCGGCCTTCTGCTCCTCCTCGGGCGCGGCCAGGAACTCAAACACGCGCTCGGTGGCGGCGGCCATCGACTGCATCGTGTTGCTCACGTTGCCCAGCTGCTGCACGGGTTGCGTAAAGTTGCGAACGTACTGGATAAAGCTCTGGATGTCGCCGGGCGTGGCATTGCCGGTCAGCGCGAGCTGCGCACCCACCACGACGACGCCCACGTAGCCCATGTTGCCCACCAAGCTCATAAGCGGCATCATCAGGCCCGACAGGAACTGCGAGCGCCAGCCACTAATAAAGAGGCGGTCGTTTTGACGGTCGAACTCCTCGATCGAAGCCTCGGCGCGGTCGAACACCTGAATGACGTTCTGGCCGGCAAAATCCTCCTCGATAATGCCGTTGACGGTGCCCAGGACCTGCTGCTGCTCGCGGAAGTACGGCTGCGAGAAGTGAATCATTACGGTCAAGATAATCGCGGCGGCCGGCAGCGTGAGCACGGTGACGCCGGTAAGCGGCAGGCTGATCGAAAGCATCATGACGAGCACGCCGATAATCTGCGTCACCGACGTGATGAGCTGCGTCACGCTCTGGTTGAGCGACTGACCCAGCGTATCGACGTCGTTGGTGATGCGGCTGAGTACGTCTCCCTTGCTGTGGCCGTTGAAGTAACTCATCGGCACGACGGCAATCTTGGCGGCGATTTCCTTGCGCATGCGGTAGCAGATCTTTTGCGTGACGCCGGTCATGAGCCAGCCCTGGACCAGGCTGCAGACAGAGCTCGCCAGATACAGGCAGAGCAAAAAGCCGAGCGTCTTGGCGATCCAGTCAAAGTCAACGTCGCCGGTGCCGTTGACCTTGGCGACCAGGCCTTCGAACAGCTTGGTCGTAACCTGGCCGAGCACCTTGGGTCCCACAATGTTAAAGATGACCGAGCACACGGCAAAGGCGACGGCGGCAAACAC
>CAUCCR010000161.1:0-3852 GCA_958441355.1 uncultured Collinsella sp.
GTCGTGCACGCGCTTCACACGCGCCAACCCATTGCGGGTTCGCGCAACCTGCAGACAGGCAGCACGAACAGCGACAGCGGCCGCACCAAGCGCCGCGGCTCCCAGAGCAACGCCGGCAACGACACCGGCAGAAACACTCGGCTTGTTCATCTAGAGCTCCTTTTGCAGATAGAGTCCGTGGTCGTAAAAACCCAAATGGCGATAGTACTCGCGCGTACCGATCGCGCTAATCACGTTGATGCGCGCATAACCGGCATCCCGGGCAATCTCGCACGCACACTCTACGAGCAAACGCCCCAACCCGTGGTGCTGCGCCGCCTGGCCCTGGTCGCCCACGCGCGCCGCCATGCCATACACGTGCACCTCGCGAATCATCGCCTCGTCCGGCGTCGTCGGCAACTCGTCCGCATGCGCGGCAACAAAGGCACGATCAGGCAGCGACAGGCGCAAAAAGCCCGCAATCTTGCCCCGCGGCGTCACCCACTGCAAAAAGCGCTCGTGCGTCACCGGCGTCTCGTACGCCACTTCCTCATCAAGAGATAGCTCATCCAAGTCGGCACCCGCCGTACTGATCTCGCGATAGCGAATCTCGCGCACCGTCGCACCGTCACCCCGAGCAGCCAGACGGTTCTCAACGAGCTGACGCAGGTTGGGTTTCTTGTTGCCCACCATAATGTCGTCGGAACTAAAGTCGCGGATCATGCGACTGATGCGGCAGAACGCCGGCGTCACCACGATGTCGTCGGCCAAAACATCGAGCAGTTCCTCCTCGGTATAGGGACGCCACTCGTCACGCTCGTAGCAACCCACCAGACGCGATCCCTCGATGAGCGCGCACGGGTAGACCTTGACCTCGTCGGGCATAAAGGCCCCCTCGGTCATAAAGCGCTCGTAGTCGCGCTTGTCTCCCTCCGGCGTGGCACCCAGCAAGTTAAGCATAAAATGCGCGTGGATCTTAAAGCCAAACAGGCGCGCAAGCGAAAACGCCCGCTCGATCTGCGCCACCGAAATGCGACGCTCGTTGATATCGAGCAGGTGCTGGTCGAGGCTCTGGATGCCCATCTGAATCTTGGTGCAGCCCAGGCGGCGGATGAGCGTGAGGGCCTGTGGCGTCACGGCATCGGGGCGCGTCTCGATAACGAGGCCCACCACGCGATGCTTCGCCGTCTCGTTGATGCGCTGCTGACGTTCAAGCTCCTCCATCGTGGCGGTCTGCCACTCGGCAACCTCGCCCCACGGCGTACCGGGACCGTACAGACGACGCACCGCGCGGTTATAGCCACCCACGGCAGCATCCACGCGCTCCTGTTCGTCGGCAACGCCGGCAGCGAGCTCGGCCTCGTCTGTCGCAATGCCGGCAGCCCGATAGCTCTCACGGCGCTCTGTTACCACCGGCGGCAAGGCATCGGCAGGAGCGTCATCGAGTAGACGCCCTGCCTCGACACGGCTGATGCCCGGACGCGCCAACATGGGGTTGGCCGCCACGCCGGCGACGGCATCGTCATTGAGCGCACGGAAAAGCTCCGACATAAACCATGTCTGATAGCCTTCCGGATAGTCGCTCCAGGTGCCACCGAGCACAATGAGCTCTATCTTGTCGGTCGCATGACCCATCTGCGAAAGCGCGGTCAGGCGAGCGCTCACCTGCAGATACGGGTCGAAGCAGTTTTGCTCCGCACGGGCGCATGCCGGCTCGGCGTGCAGATAGCTTTTGGGCATGCGCAGATCGTTGGGACAAAACAGACAATCGCCCGAGCACGGCCACGGCTTGGTGATGACGGTAATGGTCGCCACGCCCGAGGCCGTTCGGCGCGGCTTCATACGCAGCACCTGCAGCAGTTGACGTTCCAGATCGGAATCGACATTCCACGCAGCCCACCGAGCCGGCTCCTCACGTTTAACCTGCTGGTAGAACGGCAGCAGACGGCGCTTGGCCAAATCGCGTTTGTCGGCACCCTCGCGGCGCGCCTCGGCATGTATCAATTTGACGAGCGCTTTGTCGTCCACGGTCTCGCCACGACGCAGGGCCTCGAGTATGTTCAAGATAATCTGTTCCATGCCCCCATTGTAAAGGCAAAGGCGCCGGAGCCGATCTCGGCTTCGGCGCCTTCATCAAACAGTGCGTCTATATCTTCGCCTAGGCTTTCGTCTGCCTCACTACTCCGAATCAAACGACATGTCGCCCGAACCGACCTCAAAACGATACGTAGCAGACTTATCGCCGTTATCGAATTCAAGATTCAAAATAGTCTCACCGTCGTAGTCAAGCGGAAGGAAATCGCTCTCGAAGTCACCGCTACCCAGAGTAAGGCTCGCCGTAAAGCCCGTAGAGTTCGGAACCGTTACCTCCACATCGCCCGAGTCCACGCTCACGTCCATCGACTTCGCGGGGGCCTGGTAGAGCTCGAACGTCGCATCGCCCAAACCGACCTCGGCATTCAGAGTGTCGGTCACGGTGCCCGCAAACGCGACGTCTCCCGAGCCCAACGTCAAATCAAAGTCGTGGCACGCAATGTCCGCGACCGTCAGGTCTCCCAACCCCACGTTTGCCGTAATGCCCATCATGTTATCGGCAAGCTCACGCGGCAGTTCAATGGTGACCTTACGGTCATGGGCGCGCTCGTCATCGCAGTCGAACTGGCTAATCTTGAGTGTAGAGCCCTCGATCTTAACCAGATTCTGAGTGGCGGCATCGGAAGCAGACGCCCCCTTTGCAACGCGCCCGCTTTCGATGACACGTACCGGTCCGCCAGAGACACGTTTAATCTCGACCGTCCCCGACGTCACATCCAAGTCGAGCGATTGGAACGCGTCTTCGTCAAAAGTCGTGCTCGAAAGCTGCTGAGGCCGAGCGGAATAGTTACCGCCATCGTTCATAAAATCGTCGTCGTCAACCGCATCGTCCATACCAGACAAGCCGGATACAACATCGTCGAGGTCCCACGGGCCATCAAAATGAATCAAAGTCCGCGAAGTGCCAAAGACAAGCCCGATGATGAGAAC
Source organism: uncultured Collinsella sp. (assembly GCA_958441355.1). Classification (GTDB taxonomy): domain Bacteria; phylum Actinomycetota; class Coriobacteriia; order Coriobacteriales; family Coriobacteriaceae; genus Collinsella. Next base: position 3,004 of record CAUCCR010000161.1, read on the forward strand.
AAACGCTCCGATGCCAACGCCCAAGCGTACCTTGGATTCATGCGAAAGCTTCATCATTCATCACCTTCTTTGGCACTCGACTCAGCGGTGGTCGCGGCAGCCATGTCAGCGTCAACCGCTGTGGAAACGTCCTCCCCCTTAGTCCTAGCTGTCACCGGTGCCGGACCAACCTGAATATCCCCGCGCGCCCAATCACCATCGAGCGCACGCGCAACCCAGTGATAGATGGGAATCGTAAAGAAGATCAGCGCGGCAAAGGGGCCGGCGCCAAACAGGAACATCAGCAAAAAGAACAGCAGCCAACACACGGCCCAATACGGGAACGACTGGAACGGGCCCTTCACCGGAGTCGAGCCAACCGCAGTGCCACTCGTCGCCTGTGCCGTAGCGGCATTGGCGGCCTGCGCACTCCAGCTTGCCGCTTGCGCCGCCTTGGCCGCAGCATCACTCGCCTGTGTTGCCGCCTCGGTAGCTCGTGCCGCCGCCTCATGGGTGCGTGCGCGCTCTGCCGCCTCGGCCTCGCGCTGACGAGCGCGGTCCTCGTTCTCAAACTCGATATCGTCCTCGATCTCGTCGCTCGGATTGAGCAGCTCGTCCAGGCTCACGCCATAAAGCTTGGCGAGCGAGATCAGGTTCTCGGTATCGGGTGAGCTCTCCGCGCGCTCCCATTTACTGACCGCCTGGCGCGACAGCCCCAGCTTTCGCGCCAGCCCTTCTTGGCTAAAGCCTTTGCTGCGGCGAAGGTCGGCGAGCCGCTGCGCAGTTTCTACATTCATGGTTCCTCCTATGTGATGCCAGCCGTGCCGCCGGACCGTTTTTGTTCTTAAGGCGCCTTGCACAGTTAAAAAT
>CAUCCR010000162.1:0-3835 GCA_958441355.1 uncultured Collinsella sp.
GAGAGACGCAGGGCCGCTTCGTAAGTGCACCAAATGCAGCGTGCTCGATTAACGGCGTGCTGCCTTCACAAGCTCGACGACCTTGGCGACGACCTCATCAATCGCCACATCCTCGCGCTCGCCCGTGGCACGGTCCTTAAGCTCGACGGTGCCGTTCTTAAGACCACGCTTGCCGAGCACTACCTGATACGGGAAGCCCATAAGGTCGTTGTCGGCAAACTTAAAGCCAGGACGCTCATCGCGATCGTCGACGACGACCTCGATACCCTCGGCGCACAGACCCTCGACGATTTGATCGCAAACGGTAGCGCACTCCTCCTTCTTGGGATCGAGCGGAATCACCGCGACCTCGTACGGGGCAACGGAGACCGGCCAGACGATACCGTGCTCGTCGTTATGCTGCTCCACGACGGCAGCGAGCGAGCGAGACACGCCCACGCCGTAGCAACCCATGATGAGCGGCTTCTCCTTGCCATCCTCGTCCATAAAGGTGGCACCCATGGCCTCGGAGTACTTGGTGCCCAGCTGGAACACCTGGGAGACCTCGATGCCGCGAGCAGCAGAGAGCGGCTTGCCGCAGTGCGGGCAGGGGTCGCCGGCGACGACGGTGACCAGATCGGCCCACTCGTCAACGGTAAAGTCGCGCTCGGGGCAGGCGCCGGTAAAGTGATAATCGACCTCGTTGGCACCGCAGACCCATTGCTTGGACTCGCGCAGACTCTCGTCGCACACCAGACGGATGCCCTCGGGCAGGTTAACCGGTCCGATAAAGCCCTTATGCAACCCGTAGGTCTGGAGCTCCTCGTCGGTCATCATGCGATAGCCCTTGCCAAAGACGTGCTCGGCCTTGCAGTCGTTGAGCTCGTGATCGCCCGGAACAATGGCCACAACCGGCTTGCCCTCGGCGTCGATAAGAGCCAGGGACTTGCGCGTGCCGTTCTCGGGGAACCCAAAGAACTTGGCAACGGCCTCGATGGTGCCCATGCCCGGAGTCTCGACCTTGGTGAGCGTACCGTCGCCGGGACCCTCGGTCACAACGACCCTGGTGCTTGCCGCCTCGTCATCGGCAGCAAAGCCACAATCGTCGCAGTAGACGAGCGAAGCCTCGCCGGCCTCGGCCAGCGCCATGTACTCGACGGAGGTGTCGCCACCGATCTCGCCGGAATCGGCGACGACGGGCAGAGCCTTGATGTAGCAGCGCTCGCAGATATTGGCGTACGCCTGCTTCATCTTGTCGTACTCCTCCTGCAGGCTCTCCTGCGTGGCGGAGAAGCTGTAGGCGTCCTTCATGATGAACTCGCGACCGCGCATGAGGCCAAAGCGGGGACGGAACTCATCGCGGAACTTGTCCTGGATGTGATAGAGATTCACCGGCAGCTGCTTGTAGGAACGCAGTTCATTGCGAACCAGAGCGGTCACGGTCTCCTCGTGCGTGGGGCCCAGCACAAACTCGCGGCCGTGGCGGTCATCAAAGCGCACGAGCTCCTTGCCATAGGCATCGATACGGCCGGACTCGCGCCACAGCTCGGCATCGACCATGATGGGCATCATGAGCTCCTGGGCGCCGGCAGCGTCCATCTCGTCGCGCACGATGTTCTCGATCTTGCGAATCGAGCGCCAAGCAAGCGGCAGATAGGAATAGAGACCGGCGGCCTCCTTGCGAATCATGCCGGCACGAAGCAGCAGGCGATGGCTCGCAAGCTCGGCGTCGGCCGGATCCTCTTTGAGCGTCGGAGCATACAGCTTAGACATATAAATTGCTCGAGTCATTTATTTCTCCTCAATAAGCTTGTCGACCTCGGCCATAAGCGCGTCGACAATTTGGTCCTCAGCTACTTTACCAATGATCTGGCCGTGCGAAAAGAGCAGACCCTGACCTCGTCCGCAGGCAACGCCCAAGTCGGCGTCAGAAGCCTCGCCGGGGCCATTGACCGCGCATCCCATAACGGCGATCGAAAGCGGCGCGGAGTAGTTCTTAAGCCGATCGGTGACGTCCTCGGCGATAGGAATGAGGTTAACCTGGCAGCGAGCGCACGTGGGGCACGAGACAATCTCGGGGCCACGACGGCGAAGACCGAGCGACTGAAGAATACCCCAGGCGACCGGCGGCTCCTCGACCGGATCGGCCGTAAGCGAGACGCGCATGGTGTCGCCAATGCCCTCGGAAAGCAAAATACCCAGGCCCACAGAGCTCTTAATGGTGCCCTGGAGCTTGGTTCCGGCCTCAGTCACGCCCAAATGAAGCGGAACATGGGGGATTTCGCGCGACAGGGCACGATAGGTGTCAAGCGTCGTGGACACGCTATGAGCCTTGGCGGAAAGCACGATATTGGTAAAGCCGCGATCCTCAAAATGTTTGACGAAACGCTCGCTCGACATCACAAGCTTTTCGGGCTGCGTAAGGTCATCGCGCTCGGCGATATCCTGCTCAAGCGAGCCGGCGTTCACGCCGATACGAATCGCGCAACCAGCGGCGCCCGCAGCATCGATCACGGCATCGACTTTGGCCCAATCGCCGATGTTGCCGGGATTGATGCGGAGCTTGGCGGCACCGGCCTCCACGGCACCAATGGCGAGCTTATGGTTAAAGTGGATATCGGCAACGATCGGTACCGGAGACTCCGCACAAATCGTGCGAAAGCCCTCGAGCGCAGCCTCAGTGGGCACGCTCACGCGCACAACATCACAACCCGCCTGGGCGAGTGCACGAACTTGTGCAAGCGTTGCCTGCGCGTCGGCGGTATCGGTGCAGGTCATGGATTGGACCACCACCGGTGCGCCGCCACCGATCTGAACGCCGCCCACATGCACGGGGCGCGTCAGCTCGCGCGGCAAAGGATGGGATAAAGACAATCCAAACACTCCCCTACAAAATAAAACGAAGGACGTCGGAACGAAGCATATAGACAAACAGCAGCGCAAAGAGAACGATGCCGACATAGCTGACGATCGTCTGCACCTTCAGCGGCAGCTCGCGACCGGCGACCTTTTGGATGATCTCGATAACCAGCTTTCCCCCGTCGAGCGGCGGAATGGGCAGCAGGTTCATAAAGCCCAGCGAGAACGAGATGAGCGCGGCAAATGTCAAGAAGGTCGCGGGGCCGGCTGCCGCCGCCTGAGAAGACATGACGCTGATGCCAACAATCGAGCTGGACTGATCGAGTATCTCCATCGTATGCTGCGGCTGCAGCAGACGCATAACGCCCTCAGCAGTCTGCTGAACATAGGAGAACGACAGGCGCGCCGAGGTGATAGGGTCCAAATGGACCACCTGCGTAGAAGCATAAACACCCAAACGCTCGTCCTCCTTGAGCGCGACCGAGGTCGAAAGTTTCTTACCGTCGCGCTGGTACTCAATGGCGATATCGTCCTGACCGGCAGCCTTGCCGATGGCATCATACACATCCATCCAGCTGGAGCAGGACACGCCATCGACACTAAGAATCGTGTCGCCGGCCTCGATGCCCGCCTTGGCGGCTATCGAGCCTTCTTCGACCTGACCGATCACATTGCTATCGACCGGCACCGATACGCCGGCGATAGAGTAGATGCTCATAAGGAGCAAAAAGCCCGTCAGGATATTGACGAGAATGCCCGCGAGCAGCATAAAGGCGCGCTTGAGAAAACCCTGGCCCAGATAGGTATGCGAACGCTCTTGCGCAAGGAACTCGGCTTCGCCGCACGGCAGCTCCCACACATCGCCCTCGGTAGTCGCATGCTCTCGATCGAAACGGCGGCCGTCAAAGGTGGTGTAACCCGCCGCGTCTCGCGGCAGCGTCTGATACTTGGTGGGATAGTAGCTCGGTGAGGGCTTCTCCCCTTCCTCATACCAAGG
>CAUCCR010000163.1:0-3813 GCA_958441355.1 uncultured Collinsella sp.
CACCGGTTTTCTGAGGTATGTACTGCAGATCATGAACTCGCTGATGATGATCTCGAATGTTTTCCTGCTGCTCACGCGTGCGCTTACGAGCGTGGAGCGCGTGGGTGAGATTCTTGACGAAGAACCCCTGATCGCCTCTCCGGCGGCTGTGCGTGCGCTCACAGTTGTGCCAGACGGCTCGGTCTCCTTTCGCAATGTCACCTTTAAATATCGCGCCGAGGCGGAGGAGGACGTGCTCGAGGATATTTCGTTCGATATCGCAAGCGGCTCCACAGTGGGCATCTTGGGCAGCACAGGCGCGGGCAAAAGCTCGCTCGTGCAGCTCATTGCGCGCCTGTACGATGCAACGGCGGGCGAGGTGTTGGTGGGCGGCCATGACGTGCGCGAGTACGACCTGGCTGTTCTTCGCGACGCCGTGGGCGTGGTACTGCAAAAAAACGTGCTCTTCACAGGCACCGTGCGCGACAACCTGCGCTGGGGCAATGCCGAGGCAACCGACGAAGAGCTCCTTGAGGCGTGCCGTCTGGCGTGCGTGGACGAATTCTTGGATCGTATCGGCGGTCTCGACGGCGATCTGGGGCAGGGAGGCGCCGGTGTATCCGGCGGCCAAAAGCAGCGCCTATGCATCGCCCGCGCTCTGCTCAAGCGTCCGCGCATCTTGATCTTTGACGATTCGACAAGTGCTGTGGACATGGCCACCGAGGCTAAGATCCGTGCCAACTTGGCAAGCATCCCGGGCGTTACCTGCATCATCATCGCGCAGCGCATCACTTCGGTGATGGATGCCGACGAGATCATCGTTTTGGATGACGGTCATCTCCACGCGCAGGGCACCCATGCGGAGCTTCTTGAGACCGATGCCATTTACCAGGAAATCTACGCTTCTCAGGTGGGGCATGCCGACAAAGCGACGCCTGATGATTTTTTGAGGGGAGGCGAGGCCCATGCCTAAGACTGCAGCTCAGGCACGCCCGGAAAATCTCAAGCATACGCTGCGTTGCCTGCTTTCCTACATGGGTCACGCCAAGATCTCGCTCGGCATCGTGAGCGTGCTTGCCGTTGTTTCGGCTCTCGCTAACCTGCTGGGTACCTACATGATCAATCCCGTTGTGACGGCGCTCACCACGGGACATGCCGATAGACTGGGCTCGCTTATCGCGCTTACCGCCATCATCTACGCGCTGGGTGTGGCCTGCGCGCTGGGCTACACGCAGATTATGGTTCGCGCGGCGCAGCGGGTGGTGTTTGACATTCGCCGCGACCTGTTTGCGCATATCCAGACGCTTCCGCTTGCCTATTTTGACCGTACGCGGGCGGGCGACATCATGAGTTTTTTCACCAACGACGTGGATACCGTTTCCGAGGCGCTCAACAACAGCTTCGCAACGGTGATTCAGGCTGCCGTGCAGACGGTGGGAACGCTGGTCTTGATGTTTGTTCTCAATTGGCGTCTTGCGCTCATCACCGTGGCGTGCGACGTGGCCATCGTGGCGCACGTACGCTATTCGGGCACGCGCAGCAAGAAGTTCTACGCGCGTCAGCAAAAGGCGTTGGGTGCGCTCGACGGCTATATCGAAGAGATGGTCTCGGGGCAAAAAGTTGTCAAGGTCTTCAACCATGAACAGGCAAATGTTGCCGAGTTTACCGACCGTAACGAGGACTTGCGCCAGGCGGGAACCTCGGCACAGACATATGCCGCGACGATGGTGCCGGTCACGGTGTGCATCGGGTACGTGAACTATGCGATTGTGGCTGTGGTGGGCGCAATCTTGGCTATCCACGGCCTGGCTACCGTGGGTGCGCTCGCGAGCTACCTGGTGTTTGTGCGCCAGGCGGCAATGCCGTTCAACCAGGTGACGCAGCTGGGCAACTTCTTGCTCAATGCCCTTGCGGGTGCCGAGCGTCTGTTTGCCGCGATGGAGCTTGAGGGCGAGTGCGACGAGGGGCGCGTGACGCTCGCGCAGAATAGCGAGGACGAATGGTCGTGGAGGCTGCCGGAGGGTCAGGGCCTGGGAGCCTATGGCAAGCTCGTGCCCGTGGCTGCCGATGCGGATGCCGGCGAGCAGACCGCCCCTGCAGTTGATTGCGTGGCGGATGCCGAGGCATCGGGTGCGCGCCCGCAGCGCACAGCGCTGGGCGCAGACGGCACGCTGCTGGCAGTCGAGTCGGTTCCGCTGCGAGGTGACGTGCGCTTTCATGGCGTGGACTTTGGCTACGTGCCGGGGAGGCTGGTCCTGCACGACCTCAACTTGTTTGCCAAGCCAGGCCAAAAGATCGCTTTTGTGGGATCGACCGGTGCCGGCAAGACCACCATCACCAACCTCATCAATCGCTTCTACGAGCTTGACGCGGGCGAAATTACCTTCGATGGTATCGACGTGCGTAACATCGCCAAGGCGGATCTGCGTCGAAGCCTCGGCGTCGTGCTGCAGGATACGCACCTGTTCACGGGGACCATTGCCGATAACATCCGCTTTGGCAAGCTTGATGCTACCGACGAGGAAGTGCGTGCTGCAGCGCGTGCGGCTTGCGCCGATTCGTTCATTCGCCGTATGCCGCATGGCTACGACACGATGGTGACCTCCGACGGCGCGAACCTGAGCCAAGGACAGCGCCAGTTGCTTGCCATTGCTCGTGTGGCGGTGGCCGATCCTCCCGTGCTGATTTTGGACGAGGCTACGTCGAGCATCGACACGCGTACCGAGAAGCTTGTGGAGCGGGGCATGGACCGTATCATGGACGGCCGTACGACCTTCATGATCGCGCATCGCCTGTCGACCGTGCGCAACGCCAACGCCATCATCGTTTTGGAGCATGGACGTATCGTCGAGCGCGGCACGCATGAAGAACTGCTCGCCCAGCACGGCGAGTACTGGCAGCTCTACCAGGGCCTCAAAGAACTCGACTAATGTGACAAAAAGTCGACAGGTTTATTTTGTCACATTTTCACAGGTCCTACATATTGAGCTCCAGCAGGACACGTCGGGCCGCATGTAACGGTTCTGTACGCGCTTGAATGCCGGGCACGGAAGATGGATATAGTAGAAGCAGTAGAAGCGAAAGCCATTGCGATTGAAGAGGATCGTGCCCGCGCATGCGCGTTTTTGATTTTGATAACACCATCTACGACGGCGAGAGTCCTTACGACTTCTATCTGTTCTCGCTCAAGTACAATCCGAAAGTCGTGCGTTTCGTGCCGCCGCTTGTCTACTACGGCATGCGCTACTCCAAGGAAAAATGCACGTTGGAGGAGCTCGAGCATGCCATGGCCAAGTACCTCAGGGCGTATCTGAACTCCTTTGATGATATCGACGGTATGGTGAGCGCCTTTTGGGACGCGCACATGCATAAAATCAAGCATTGGTATCATCCGCAACCCGACGATGTGATCATGACCGGGTCGTTCGACTACACCATGAACGAGATCCAGCGGCGTCTGGGTATCAAGACTATGGTCTGTTCGACGGTCAATCGCGATACTTTGGAGCTCGAGCACCTCAATTTTGGAACTAACAAGGTCAAGGTGTTCCGCGAGATGTTTGGGCCAGATGCTGTGCCCGATGAGTTTTATAGCGACAACATGATCGACCTGCCCATGATGAAGCTCGCGCGCCGCGCTTATCTGGTGCATGGCAACCATATCAAGCAGGTTAACGTTTAGGCTGCGGTGCCACTCGGGCTATGTCGTTTTGATTGACGTCGGGGTGACCAAAGAGTTCTTTTTGGCTAGCGCCTGTGGCTTCAATGAACAAAAGATGTTACGAATTTGTGCACATTTGTGCAATTTGCGCGGGTGCGGGCAACTCTTGTGTG
>CAUCCR010000164.1:0-3676 GCA_958441355.1 uncultured Collinsella sp.
AGAACCCCAGCCTTCCAAGCTGATGACGCGGGTTCGATTCCCGTCGCCCGCTCCACAAGATAGCTTAACGGCTCTGATTCCCTTTGGGATCAGAGCCATTTTCATATACATGCCGGGACCCTACATCCCCTCCTAAGTTGCGGTGAAATAGTTCCTGGATTAGCCGCAACAGCTGTTATCCAGGAACTATTTCACCGCAACTTATTGAGACCGAGCGGGCTGCGTCGATGATGGGTTCTGTTGTCGAGAAGATGAGGGCAGCCGGTCAGGAGTCTGCGTAGGGCTTTGTGGTTGGTATGCCGTAGCCGCGCATCATGGAGCCGAACGCTTTGACATCGTAGGTGTCTGAGAGCTTGAAATGAATGACGTTGTGGCCCATGGCACGCAGGTTCGCGTCGCGCATGAGGGCAGCTCGATAGGTTTTTGCCGCAGTATGTTCCGGATCATTTTGGGCATCGTCCTCAAACTTGCCTAGTCCATGCAGCTCAGCCAGCTTCCAAGAGCCGTCTGGCATCTGCCAGCCGTAATCTGCCAAATAATAGCCGGCGTTTCCCGGTCGAGTGATTTCAACCTGAAGTTCGGGAGCGGCAACTCCCGCCAGAATCATTGCCGCCCGTGCCTCGGATTCTCCACCGTTATCCGATCTGCCATCCATGTGTTCAAAAACGTCAAATGCGCGCGCGATGCCGTGCAGTCCGCGGCAGTTCGCTTGTGCATATGCACGCAATTCTTCACACTCGACACCGTACTCACGAGCCAACCCGTCGACATAGCCTAGTGCATATCGAAAAGCGCTCGTTCGGGCGATGTCGACCACCGTGCGATATGGATCCGTTAACGTAAACGGGCCGAGCTGCCATACGTCGCCCGGCCGCCAGCGTCGGTATTCAACGAATTCGTACATATCGCGTCTGGTGGAACGCGGCAGCAGCACTTGCACCTTGTCGAGAAGCGAATATGCAGAACCGACGCCATAGAGCAGTGCCGCCGTTGCTCCACAAAACACGGCATCCGGTTCAACGACCGCAATAGCGGATGCCAATTGAAAGATGCGATCTTTGACGCCGAGGTCATTCCAATACGCGGGGTCAGCGTAGACATGGTTGTAGAGTCGAATAATCATCTCTTTTTGCATGAGCGCGTAGGCACAGCGTTCATCCCATTTTTTGGTAGCTACAAACAGATGCCCGCCATGATGGGCCTCGAATAACCGGAAGAATAGCTCTGCTTGCGGTTTGGAACAGCGTTTATCATGACTCATTTTCGACCCCATGGTCTCGAGGGGGAGTGAATGGCACTTCGCTATCCCATTTTTGGTCCGCCAGACCTTGCCATGAACTGACCAAAAGCTTGACGGGGCAGGTCAGAGTCATGAGTCAGAGCCAAACATATCGGCAAACGGTTGATTAGTGCCCCTCGGCGGCACTAAAAACCACCCTTACAGAAAGTTGCGGTGAAATAGTTCCTGGAAAGCTCGAATAAGCCTAAATGCAGGAACTATTTCACCGCAACTTAGGAGGGGATGGGGGTAGCTGCGAGGGCGGTGGCGGAGTTTGTCGATGGTGGAGTCGGTGCTTCGGCTGCGGGCTTCGGCGGCGCGGTCGCGGGCGTCGGCGGCGGTTTGGCGTTTACGGCGGTAATCGATCATGCCTTGGATGATGGGCTTGCCAAAGCTCACGACATCATCGTTGTAGATGGCGGTTCGGGCTGCGAGGAGGCAGTCGGTAAAGTCCATATGGGTCTTGCCGAAGAGTTTGACGGCAAGGGCGATAACGGTGGGCTCGTCGACCATGACGTCATCGAGCAGCTTGGTCATGGCCGTCGCAATCTCCACGCGCGGGACCTTGTAGACGTCGCGCAGCGTAACGTCGACGCGTGTGATGATCTCGGGGTAGACGCGAGCGGTGCGCGTGGCGATGACCTTGGCGGCGCGCGGTGACAGGACCTCGTCGTCGTCAAGCAGGTAGCGCAGGATGACGGTCTCGTCGATGATGGTGCTACTCATGGATATCTACTTCCTCGGGACCCAAAACCGACTCATCGCTTTCTGTGGCTAGGTATTCAATCCAGGCATTGCGCTCCTCGGCGCGGCGATTGGGGTCACCATATGCTTTGAGCGATCCATAGGCGGCCGTGCCGTCCTTGGAGCGCACGGCGACCGGCTGAAAGGGGAGCTTGCGCATCAAAATACTCTGCGCGACAAATAGACGGACAGCCTCGGCGAGCGATGTGCCCATGGCGTCGTAGAGACGCTCGGCATGCTGCTTGTCTTCCTCGCGAATGCGCACCTGCAGGATGGCTCGTTTTTGAGTCGATGACATCACTGGCCTCCCTTAATGAGCGTGCAATTTGAATAGTCAAATACAACATCGGCTAATAATAGCCAATCTTACAACCACTACTTTATTGCACTAGAGTAAATGAGTGTAAACGATATTACAAACGTACTACATCCTTCAGAAACGAGCGTGAAATCTCCCTTGGATGTACGCATGTAATACACTCACCTTTATAGCTTCTAGAGAATAATTCCAACCTGCCAAAACCCCTGCAATACACCCGTATTGCAGGGCCTATGCTCAAGTTTGCCCCCTGCAACTGCGTATATTTAACCTGTATATCGTTGGAGGAATTCTATCGAAGTGCCTGTTTCGCCGCATGCACTCGATACGCCGATGCCGGACCACGGGCGGTCCGGGGCAACGTCGACAGGGTCTCTCCGGCATGGGATTCAGGAGGGAGTGAACAACATGGGCAATAAACGAGTCGTAGCCGATTCCTCACGCTGCATTGGGTGCCAAACCTGTATGGCGGCGTGCATCGAGGCGCACGACATCCCCGGCAACATCGCCGCGCCGCGCCTGCGCGTGACGCGTACGTACGAGATCTCCGCACCGGTGGCTTGCCATCACTGCGAGGATGCCCCGTGCGCGAAGGCCTGTCCTACGGGCGCCTTGTTCTTTGATCCAAAGAACCATCGTATCGGCGTCAACGAGGACAACTGCATCGGCTGCAAGAGCTGCGTCATGGCATGCCCCTTTGGCGCCGTGAGCGTGGCGACCACGCAGGTTCCGGTCTTGATGGGCGACGTTCGCGTGGGTTCGCAGACCAAGAGCTTCGTGCTCAAGTGCGACCTGTGCGTGGACCGTCCCGGCGGTCCGGCGTGTGCCGAGGCGTGCCCGACCAAGGGCCTCACCCTGGTTGACGAGGAGCGCCTGGCAGAACTGACTGCCGAGCGTGCCCGCGCCACCATCGAAAACGAGGCGTAAGCGTTGGGGCGACAAGCCCAATGATTGTCAAATTAGTACCGAGTAATCGGTAGCAGAAAAAGGAAGGAGGGTGTCATGGAGAAGCATAAAGTGATCTGCCCGTACTGCGGCGCCGGTTGCCAGTTTAACCTCCTGGTCCAAAACGGCCAGGTCGTGGGCACCGAACCGCTCAACGGCATCACCAACCAGAGCGAGCTGTGCCTTAAGGGCATGAGCGGCTACGACTTCATCAACGACACCAAGATCTTGACTCCTCGCGTACTGCACCCGATGATCCGCCGCACTAAGGGCGCGGATCTTGAGCGCGTAAGCTGGGACGAGGCACTGGATTTCACCGCATCTAAGATGCAGGCCATAATTGACGAATATGGTCCTAACGCTGTCATGACCACTGGCTCTTCGCGAGG
>CAUCCR010000165.1:0-3640 GCA_958441355.1 uncultured Collinsella sp.
ATGCACAGGCAAGCCGCGGCGCGCGCGTGACGGGCGGTCCGCTCGGCGGTGTGCGCATGCTCGGCAGTGTGGCGATTCCGCTGTTCACCGGTGTGTTCCGTCATGCCGAGACGCTTTCGGCCGCCATGGATGCGCGTTGTTATCACGGCGAGCAGGGACGCACGCGTCTGCATGCGCTTGCGTTTGGCCGGGGGGATGTACTGGCAGCGCTGGCGATGGCGCTGCTGGTGACATGCGTTGTCGTTATCAATCTTCAACTCTTCTAAGCTCGATTCGAGCACAAGAAAGGGGTCTCCATGACCGACATCGATCGCACGGCTCAGCTCGAGCGCGCCTGCTCGTATCTCAGGCGCATTCCGGCGTGGTATCTTGCCACGACCGATGCGAGCGACGGGCATCAGCCCCGCGTGAGGCCGTTTTCGTTTGCCATGGTCGATGACGGCAAGCTGTGGTTTTGCACGTCGCGCGACAAGGACGTATGGGCGGAGTTGAGCGCGAATCCCAAGTTTGAGGTATCGGGCTGGAAGCCGGGGGAGTGCTGGATCGTGTTAACCGGTGAGGCCGCGCTCGAGGACGATGCATTCGTGAGCGACAAGGTGCGCCAAGCGGGCTTTAAGCACATGGTGGGCATTGGCGAGCAACACGATAGCGCCAACGATGGCCGCCTTGCATTCTTCTCGGTCCGCAATATCGCCGCACGGTTCTGCGATATCGACGGCAGCGAAGAGCGCCTCGAGCTCTAATTTCCCAAATTGACTACCCATTCCAAAAAGACTGGTCAGGCGACAGGAGGAAACATGGACGGATTGAATACGGTGCTGGAGTATCTGACGTCGGTGCCGGCGTGGTATCTGGCGACGAGCGTGGGCGGGCAGCCGCATGTGCGTCCGTTCTCGTTTGCGCAGATTCAGGACGGCAAGCTGTGGTTTGTGACAGCGCGCACCAAAGATGTGTGGCAGGAGCTGCTGCAAAACCAGCGCTTTGAGGCCACGAGTTGGTGGCCGGGCCATGGCTGGCTCATCTTGCGCGGGCGTGCCGGCTTGGATGACCGGGCTTTAGACGAAATGCGCGAAGCCGGGTGGAAGCATCTAGAGCACCTGGGCGAGCACTATGAGGGGCCTAACGACCCCGCGCTCGTCTTCTTTAGCGTCGAGGATCCCGAGGCATTTATCTGCAATCACGACGAATGGGTGCCGGTTGAGCTCTAGCCAGCTGGCTCATCCTAACAACTTAGTTTTCGCATGGGCGGACCCTGTGTTGCCCGGCACCGTAAGGAGTGCCGGTCAATACGGGGCCCGCTCTATTTGTCAATTCCTTCAAGCGAATGTGTCGGGAATGTTTCAATGCATGAACATGCAAGCTATTTACGTATTCATGCATCTTTTGGTGCTAAAGTTTCAACCCACCTCATAATGACCGCTGCAAAATGCGCATCGGTGCATAAATCGCAGACAAGGAGTCTGATATGTCTTTGAAGGTTGGAATCGTCGGCGCGGCTGGATATGCCGGAGCCGAGCTCATTCGCCTCGTACTCGGCCATCCCGAGTTTGAACTTGTTGCCATTACGTCCAACGCCGATGCCGGCCAGCCGCTGTCCGCGGTGTATCCGAGCTTTGCTGGCGTGAGCGATCTGGTTTTCACCACGCATGACGCCCCCGAGCTCAAAAGCTGCGATGCGGTTTTTCTTGCCGTGCCGCACACGGCTGCCATGGCGCAGGTGCCCGCGCTCCTTGCCGCGGGCGTTTCCTGCTTTGATCTTTCGGCCGATTACCGTCTGAGCGACCCGTCCGTCTTTGAGGCATGGTATGCCGCCGAGCACACGAGCCCCGAGCTGCTCAAGACCCGCGCTTTTGGCCTGCCCGAGCTGTTCTGCCAGGACTTAGAGACCGCTGCTTCCAGCCATGCCGCCGGAAAGCCCGTTTTGGTCGCTTGCGCCGGCTGCTATCCCACCGCAACGAGCCTCGCTGCCGCTCCTGCCGTGCGTGCGGGCTGGATGGCAGAGAACGGCCCCGTAATCGTCGATGCCATTAGCGGCGTGACGGGCGCCGGTAAGTCCTGCAACGCCCGCACCCATTTTTGTAGCGCAGACGAGAACTTAGAGGCCTATGGCGTAGGCAAACATCGCCACACACCAGAGATCGAGCAGATTCTGGGTCTGACCGATCGCGTCGTCTTTACTCCGCACTTGGCACCGCTCAAGCGCGGCCTGCTTTCCACGGTGACGATGCCGCTCGCGCCGCGGGCTCTCGACACGTTGGCCCTTGAGGACGTCGTCGACCATTACAAGAAGTTCTACGCCGGTCGCACCTTTGTGCGCGTGCTCGATGCCGGCCAGCAGCCCAAGACGGCTTCGGTCGTCGGCACCAACGCTGCCCAGATCGGCCTTGCGCTCAACAAGCGTGCGGGCGTGCTGGTGGCGACGGGTGCTATCGACAATTTGTGCAAGGGTGCTGCGGGCCAGGCGGTCCAGTGCGCCAACATCGTTTTTGGCTTTGACGAGCGACGAGGCTTGCCCACAGTGGCGTGCCCGGTGTAGCACATTCGATTGTTAACGATTTGGTGGTCGGGTATCGAGTTGGGCGCCGCTTTCAAGCTGGTCTAGTAGTTGCGACCGGTATGGCGTGCCAGCCGATGCCCGCTTTTTTGTCTGATATAAGGAGTCGTAGGGACGATGAATACCGACCTGATTGATATCAAGATACGCGCCGTCGAGGGTGGCGTTACGGCAGCGGCCGGCTTTAAGGCCGCAGGCATCCATGCAGGATTCCGGAAGAATCCCGAGCGCTTGGACTATGCGCTCGTCGTGCCCGATAAGCCCTGTCCAGGCGCCGGCGTGTTTACGACCAACCGCTTTTGCGCGGCGCCCGTGCAGGTGAGCCGTGCCAACCTGGGCGGTGCGGACAAGGGCTATGGCATCATCGCCGGCGTTTCAATCAACTCCGGCAACGCGAATGCCGCCACGGGCGAGACCGGCCTTGCCTGCGCGCGAGAGACATGCAATATCGCGTCGCAGGTCATCGGCTGTGAACCCCAGCAGATCCTAGTTGCATCCACAGGCGTGATTGGACAGATTCTGCCGATTGACACGTTTGAGACGGCCGTCCCGTCCGCCTACGAGGCACTCTCTGCCCATGGCGGTGCCGATGCGGCCCGTGCCATCATGACGACCGATACGCACTCCAAGGAGTATGCCGTTCGCTACCGCAGTGAGGCTGCGGGTCATGCGGGCAACGCTTATACGGTGGGCGGCATGTGCAAGGGCTCGGGCATGATCATGCCCAATATGGCCACCATGATCGCGGTCATTACTACCGATGCCCCCGTCGAGCCGTCGGCGCTCCACGCCCTGTTGCTCTCGACCGTTAAGCAGACCTTCAATAAGGTGACGGTCGATTCCGATACCTCGACCAACGACACCTGCATCATGCTTGCTTCTGGCGCTGCTGCCGCTGAAGCCGAGGCTATCGTCGAGGGCACTGATGCCTTTGACGAACTGTCCTTTGCCGTGCACGAGGTGTGCGAGAGCCTGGCGCGCAACATTGCGGCCGATGGCGAGGGCGCGTCAAAGCTCGTGACGGTTAACGTCACCGGCGCCGCCAACGACGAGGAAGCCGATATCGCCGCCCGTGCCGTCGCCAAC
>CAUCCR010000166.1:0-3629 GCA_958441355.1 uncultured Collinsella sp.
CCGGCCCGAACAGGTCCGTCTACCTGCACATCTACAAATTCGTAAACTTTTTTGAAAAAAGTGCTTGCACAGTTCTCGAATCATAGGTTATTATCTTCCTCGTTGAACGCGCGGGTCCAACAAAACGAACCGTGAATCAACAACATAGCATGTCGGAGTGGCGGAATTGGCAGACGCGCTAGCTTGAGGTGCTAGTGACCGCTTTTTGGTCATGCGGGTTCAAGTCCCGCCTCCGACACCATCGCATTTGAGAAGCCTCTTCGGAGGCTTTTTTGTTACCGATAGACGGTGAGGTCCACGATGGAAACGCTTGAGCGCAACGAGTGGGCAGACGTTGCCCAACTGGTCGAGATCACGAGCGATGCTGTCATCATCTGTGAGCTCGACGGAACCATTCTGCATGTGAATAATCGTTTGCTCGACCTGATGTGCGAGGAACGCGCTGACGTCATCAGCGGTGATGTCAAAGACGTTCTGTACTCGTCTGCCTTTGAGCGCGCGACCGAACATCGTCTGCCGTTTGAGACCGATGGCTCCGAGAGCGAGCTGATGCTCAAGCTGAGCGACGGGTCTTTTATTCCCGTCTTGGTTCGCGCAGGTTCCGTTACGCCTCCGCGTATCTTTGGACGTCGTGCACCGCGTGTCCTGGTGGCGCTTCACAGCATCGAAGAGCAGTATTCCCACGATCGTCAGCTCAAACGTGCGCTATCGGAGCTTAGGGTGGCGAATAAACGCCTTTCGGGCACCCTTTCGGTCATTATGAGTACCGTGGGCTCCGATGAGCTCCCCAGCTTGCTCGATACCGTTTTGAATCAGCTCGTTGGAACGCTCGATGCCTCCGGCGCGGCTATCTATTTTTCCGAGAGCGGCGGCTTTAAGCTCCGCGGTGTTTCTAAGGAGCTTGAGGACAGCTATCTGCCCGAGTTTATGCCGTACGGCGCGGGCATTCCGACCTACGTGCTTCGCGAGTCGCGTGCCTGTCGCCTGTCGATTCAGCAGGACCTTGAGGGCGACCGGGTTGCTTCGGGTATGTTCATGGATTTGGACAATCGTTCCAAGCACTTGCTGCGCATGCAGGATATGCCCCCGTATCGCAGCGAGATCTGTCTTCCCGTGTTTTACGGCACACAGGTCCTTGGCGTGTTGGAAGTTGGCTGGAAACGCCCTCAGGCGCCACTTGCCTATGACGTTAACGTGCTCGAGGTCATCTGCGATTACCTGTCTATTCAGCTGGTCGGCATGGCGTCGAGCTTACGTTCGCGCCGCACGGCGGAGCTCGGCCGCTCACTCAATTTGCTGCGCGACGAACTGTTTACCTATCTCGAGGATCCCGTTGCCGCTTCGCGAGCGGTGTCGACGGAAATCTGCACGGTGCTCAATTGTCATTTCTGCCCCGTGGAATATGATGCGGGCCTCGAAACCTATGTCATCGATTTTGAGGGCGGCAGTCGTGTGGCGCTGCCGGACGATCCGGAGTCACTCTTCTTTTCTGTCACGGCGCCAGCTGCGCGCCTGGGGGCAGCCCCCGACGGGTTTGAGCCGTCGGTGCTGGGCGGTGCGAGTGCTGATGATCTTAAGCATGTGCGCTTGACCCGCGTCGACGAATCCATGCCTATGGGCGGATGGTTGAGGGCTCATGGCCTGCCGTGCCAGGGCCTCTATGTCGATTCCGGCTTCGAGGCGGGACGCGTTCGTTCGGAGGGCGGCGGTCGGCGGAACAACGATGCAATCGTTCCCACCGACGTTGCCAAGGGGCCGACGACGCGCGCTTTGCTGCTCCGCGATGGCAGCCAAGAACCAATTGACGACCTTGAATACGACTACCTGGTGCATCTGGCGCATGACTTTGAGCTGATCTATGAAGGCGAGTCTCAAAAGCGCGAAGAGCGTCATATCGCTCAGACGCTTCAGATTGGCATGAGAAATTCGCTTGGTGACGTTCCGGGCATTGCAACCGATTCGGTATATCTATCGGCAACGAATTCTGCGTTGGTCGGCGGTGACTTCTATACGCTTGTCCGACTTCCCGACGATTGCGCCGTTATGATTTTGGGCGATGTATCCGGCAAGGGAATCGAGGCGGCGTCGATGTCGGCGCTCGTCAAGACGGCCCTGACGGCATATGCCTGGGAGGGCGCTGGACCGGCCCGCATGGCACGCTCCCTTAACAGCATGCTCATGGGCTTTTCGAGGGTCGAGACGTTCGTGACGGCCTTTATCGCCAAGATTGACCTTAAAGCCGGACGCGCAACGTATTGTTCGGCGGGCCATCCTCCGACCATGGTCATTAGGCCAGAGTCGATGCCGCTGGGTGGCGGCGAGGCCCGTGGGGGAGAGGTCGAGCTGCTTGGATGCCAATCGGGCGTAATCGGTGCCTTTGAGAGCATGGTGTACGAGACAGGCGTGTTTACGTTCGCTCCCGGCGACATGCTCTTCATGTATACGGACGGAACGATTGAGGCCCGCGACCGCACCGGAGCGTTCTTTGGTGAGCAGCGCCTTCGTGACCTTCTGCTCTCTGTCTCGGGTGAGGGCGTATCGGGAATCTGCGGCAAAGTCTTGGGCGAGCTTGACCGATTTACCGAATCGGCGCTGGACGATGACATTGCATTGGTGTCCCTTGAGTTTTTACGGGGTCGTTCATAGACGACGCTGGGCGGGCTGAATCCGTACGGTTGGGGAAACGAATGCATCGAGTGGGCTTTTTTGGGGAACCATGGTCGTATGAATGAGTGGAATGACATAGCGGTTTTGACGCCACCAGGCGATATCGACATCGCCACGGTGCCTGCGCTGCGTCGGCGGTTGGATGCTTTGATTGGCCGCGGTGTGCGTCGTGTTGTCATCAACTGTCAGGCTGTTAGCTTTATCGATTCGACGGGCTTGGCATTCCTGCTTACGCGCGCTCGTGAGCTCATGAGGCGAGAAGGCCTGCTTTCGCTCGTCAATGCATCGGGTGAAGTTGTTCGCTTTTTGGAGATTGCTCGTCTTGTCGATATCCTTCATGTCGCGGGGCCGGCACGGGAGTCTATTCCCGCCATTCCGGTGGGGGAGCTGCCTCGCTGGAGTAAGAGCGTCGAGGTCCGTCAGGGTATCGAGAATCTTCCATACTACCGACATCGCATCGCCGAACTCCTTGAATCGCTTCCGTTGCGCCGTGACGAGCGCTACGATGTTGCATTGGCGTCGGGGGAGGCGCTGGGTAATGCCTATGACCATGCGGGCGGTATCGGGTGCGTCCTGACGGTTCAGGCCTATGGCGATCGCGTTGTGGTTGAGGTGCTTGATCGAGGTGCCGGCTATTCTATCGATGAAACGAGCGAGCCGGTCGCATCCGAGGAGCGCGGCCGTGGCATCAAGCTTATGCGTATGCTCGTCGATAACGTGGAGGTTGCTCGTCGTACGGACGGCGCCGGCACGCGCGTACAGATGGTGAAGCTGTTTAGCGGAGCGCTGGAATCGTGTGCCTAGCCAATCGCTTTAGCGCGTTTAGCTACTAAGAACATGCGGCAGACAAGTTTTTTGAAAAAAGTACTTGCGTCTTTTGGACAACTCGCGTAAATTAATAACCCGCAAGCGGACATGGCTCAGTTGGTAGAGCACAACCTTGCCAAGGTTGGGGTCGCGGG
>CAUCCR010000167.1:0-3590 GCA_958441355.1 uncultured Collinsella sp.
AAATAAGGGCGGTTCGTTAGGCCTTTTTGGGTTTGTTGACGATGATGATGCCGCCGCAGACCAACAGCAGGGCAACGATGACGGTAACGGGGCTCGTGCCAGCGCCCTCGCCGAGCAGCAGCGCGCTCAGCAGCACACCAAAGACGGGGTTCATAAACCCAAAGACCGAGACACGACTGACGGGGTTGACGGCGAGCAGGCGGGACCACAACGAGTACGCGACGGCGGAAATGAGTGCCATATAAATGATGAGCGCGATGGCGGGGGCGATTTCGGTGGGGGAAAACGTGCCACCCATCAAAAACCCGATGGCGGTAAGGACCACGCCACCGACTAAAAACTGCCAGCCGGCGAGCAAGACGCCGTCATGCTCGCGCGAGAAGATGCCAATGAGGCAGGTCGACAGGGCGCCCGCAACAGTGGAAGCCAAGATAAATCCCTCGCCGTCGAGCGTAAAGCCAAAGGTGCCATCCGCGCCCGAAAGGTTGACGAGCGCGACGCCTGCAAAGCCCAACGCACAGCCAAGCACCTTGGGCGTATTGAGCCTCTCGGTGTGAAATGCCAGGGCGGCAAAGAGGATTGCGAGGAAGTTGGCGCTGGCCTCGATGATGGAACTCGACATGGCGCTGGCGCGCGAGAGTCCCAGGTAGAAAAAGAAGTACTGCCCGATAGTCTGGAAGAGTGACAAGACAAAGATGGGCTTGATGTCACGAGCCTGCGGAATGAGGGGGCGGCGTTGGGCCGCACTCATCCCAACGATAACCAGGGCGCCGGCTAGCGTGAAGCGCAAGCCCGCAAAGAGCAGCTGCGAGGCGCTATCGTGAGCGGGGATGCCAAAGAGCCCGTAACCGATCTTGATGCAGGGGAAAGCCGACCCCCAGAGCGCACAGCAGACGAGACAGCCCAGGATGAGTCCGGGCAGGGTGGCGAGATACGGCTTGCGGCTTTCCATGATGTCCTTCCTACATGCGCGAAGCAAAAAAGAACCCGCCACCGGATGTGTCGGTGGCGGGTGTTGTTACCCGAAGGGATTGTACCCGATGGGAAAGGTTTAGGCGAAGTAGGCTACGCCGCTCTCAAAGATCGGCATGAACTTGTCGCCGGGGACATGCTCGGGCACGTTGCGGTACAGGTTGTCGCCGCGACGCTCGGCATGGCCCATCTTGCCCAGGACACGGCCGTCGGGACTCGTGATGCCCTCGATGGCGAGTACGGAGCCGTTGGGGTTGACGGAAAGATCCATGCTGGGCTTGCCGTCCTCGCCCACGTATTGCGTGGCGACCTGGCCGTTGGCGATCAGCTGGGCGAGCACTTCGTCGTTGGCGACAAAGCGGCCCTCGCCGTGGCTGATGGCGACGGTGTAGGGGTCGTCGAGGCTGCACTGCGACAGCCACGGGGACAGGTTGGACGAGATACGGGTGCGCACCAGGCGGCTCTGATGGCGACCGATGGTGTTGAACGTCAGCGTGGGCGCATCGGGCGTGGCGTCGACGATGTCACCGTAGGGCACCAGGCCGAGCTTGACCAGAGCCTGGAAGCCGTTGCAGATGCCCAGCATCAGGCCGTCGCGGGCCTTGAGCAGGTCGCGGACTGCCTCGGTGACCTCGGGAGCGCGGAAGAACGCCGTGATGAACTTGGCGGAGCCGTCGGGCTCGTCACCGCCCGAGAAGCCGCCGGGGATCATGACGATCTGGCTTGCGCGGATGCGGCGGGCAAGCTCGTGGGTGCTCTCGGCGACGGCCTCGGGCGTGAGGTTGTTGATCACGAAGGTGTCGGCCTCGGCACCGGCGGCACGGAAGGCGCGGGCGCTGTCGTACTCGCAGTTGTTGCCGGGGAACACGGGGATGATCACGCGCGGGCGGGCGATCTTGGCGCCGCCGTACACGTGGATGTCCTTTGCGCGGAAGTCGATGGTCTCGACCTCGGGGGTCTCGCCGGCGCTGCGGTAGGCGAAGACGCCCTCGATGCCGCTCTCCCAGGCCTCCTGGAGCTCGGCGAGCTCGATGACCTCGGAGCCGGTGTCGATGACATAGCCCTCGACGGTGGTACCCAGGGGCTCGACGACAACGCCGTCGGCGACCTCGGGCAGCTCGGCATCCTCGGCGAGCTCGACGATAAAGCTGCCATAGAGCGGGGTGAAGAGGCTCTCCACGTCCACATCCTCGGCAAGCTCGATGCCGATCTGGTTGCCGACGCACATCTTAAAGAGGCTCTCGGCGCCACAGCCGTAGCCGGGCGTGGAGACGGCCAGGGCGTCGCCGGTAGCAGTGAGCGCCTCGACGGCGTCAAACGCGGCGAGCAGCTGCTGGGCATCGGGGCGGTAATCCTCGCCGTAGGTGGCGGGGGCGATGCGGACGACGCGGTGCGTCAGGCCCTTGAACTCAGGGGAGACGGCGCGCGCCGCGCGGCCCACAGCCACAGCGAAGCTGATCAGAGTCGGCGGAACGTTGAGCTCGCCGGCCTCGTCCTCAAACGAGCCGCTCATGGAGTCCTTGCCACCGATGGCGCCAGCACCCAGGTCGACTTGGGCCATGAGGGCGCCCAGGACGGCTGCCGTGGGCTTGCCCCAGCGCTCGGCCTCGGTGCGCAGACGCTCGAAGTACTCCTGGAAGGAGAGATAGGCGCGCTTGTGCTCAAAGCCGGCAGCCACGAGCTTGGCGATGGACTCGACCACGGACAGGTAGGCGCCCGCAAACTGGTCGGCTTCCATCAGGTAGGGGTTGAAGCCCCATGCCATAGCGCTCGCCGTGGTGGTCTCGCCGTCCACGGGGAACTTGGCGACCATGGCCGAGCTGGGGGTGAGCTGCGTCTTGCCGCCAAAGGGCATGAGCACGGTCGCGGCACCG
Source organism: uncultured Collinsella sp. (assembly GCA_958441355.1). Lineage (GTDB taxonomy): Bacteria > Actinomycetota > Coriobacteriia > Coriobacteriales > Coriobacteriaceae > Collinsella. The sequence continues at coordinate 2,847 of CAUCCR010000167.1, forward strand.
ATGGTGGAGTCGAAGCGCTCGGAAAGGCCCTTGTTGGAGGCAACGTTGAGGTCGGTGACAAGCGAGGTCATGCGCTCGGCAAGCGTGGTGCCGGCCCAGCTGGGCTGCCACACGCTGCGGGCGCACACGTGGGCGACCTGGTGCTTGGGCGCGCCGTTGGAGTTGAGGAACTCGCGGGATAGGTCGACGATGGCGACACCGTTCCAGGCCATGCGCATGCGCGGCTCGGCGGTAACCTCGGCGATAACGGTTGCCTCCAGGTTCTCCTCGGCGGCGTAGCCCATGAACTCCTCGACGTCACCGTCGGCGACGGCGCAGGCCATGCGCTCCTGGGACTCGGAAATGGCGAGTTCGGTGCCGTCCAGGCCGTCGTACTTCTTGGTCACGGTGTCCAGGTCCACGTACAGGCCGTCGGCAAGTTCGCCTACGGCGACCGAGACGCCGCCGGCGCCAAAGTCGTTGCAGCGCTTGATCAGGCGGCAGGCGTCGCCGCGGCGGAAGAGGCGCTGCAGCTTACGCTCGACCGGGGCGTTGCCCTTCTGGACCTCGGCGCCCGAGGTCTCGATGGACTCGGTGTTCTGGGTCTTGGAGGAGCCGGTGGCACCGCCGATGCCGTCACGGCCGGTGCGGCCGCCCAGCAGGATGATCACGTCGCCGGGGGCGGGGCGCTCCCGGACCACGTTTTCAGCGGGGGCAGCACCCACCACAGCGCCGCACTCCAGGCGCTTGGCGATATAGCCCTCG
>CAUCCR010000168.1:0-3526 GCA_958441355.1 uncultured Collinsella sp.
GCGCGGGTCCATGATCTCGGTGACGATCGGCATGTCGAGCTCGGCAGACGCCTCGCACAGCAGGTCGAGGCCGGCGGGGCCCATGCCCTGGTAGGCGTAGGGGGAGGTGCGGGGCTTGTAGGCACCGCCGCGCAGCATCGTGGCGCCGGCGGCCTTCACGCGGCGTGCGATGCGAATGAGGTTCTCGCCCTCGACGGAGCAGGGGCCGGCGATGACTTGGAACTGGTCGCCGCCGATCTTGACGCCGTGACCGCAGTCGATGACGGAGTCCTCGGGGTGGAACTTACGGTTGGCACGCTTAAAAGGCTCGGAGACGCGCTGCACGCGCTCGACGACATCCATGGACTCGAGCAGGAACGGGTCGATCTTGGTCGTATCGCCCACCAGGCCGATGATCGTCTCGTTCTCGCCGCGCGAGACGTCGGTCTTCAGGCCCTTTTTCTCAATCCAGCTGACGATATGGCTGACGGCCTCGTCGCTGGCGCTCTGCTTTAAAATAGCAATCATGGTGTGCCTCTCACCTCGATGGATAACCCTTGCAAAAACGGCCCGCATCGCGAGCCGTGTATATATGGTGCATGAGAGTTTATACTATCTGACTCGCTTTTGCCTTCTAAAGTGGGCCGTTGCGCCGCGTCTTCCTCGGAATTGCAAAGCTTTTTCTTTTATTTTGATAGCCCGTGGCGCACTTGGGTATAATGCCAAACGTTGGCCCTATTAGCTCAGGGGATTAGAGCGTCTGCCTCCGGAGCAGAAGGCCGTTGGTTCGAATCCAACATGGGGCACCATCGAACGCAAGGCCGTCCGAACCTCGCATGGTCCGGGCGGTTTTCTTATACCGACGCGACGTGATGGGACGTGGTATGGCAGCAACGGATATCGAGCGCGGGCTTTCGACCGCCGAGGTCGAGGAGCGCATCGCCGCCGGTAAGATCAACCGCAACATGGAGCTCAAGACCAAGTCGGTCAAAGAGCTCATCATCGAGAATCTCTGCACGCTGTTCAATTTGATCAACGTGATCTTGGCGTTCCTGGTCATTTTGACCGGTTCGTTTAAGAATCTGACGTTCCTGTTCGTGGTGTTCCTCAATACCGCTATTGGCGTCATTCAGTCCATGCGTTCCAAGAAGATGGTCGATAAGCTCACGCTGCTGACCTCCAAGAAGGCCATCGCGGTGCGCGACGGCGCCGAGGTGGAGCTCGACCTGGACCAGATCGTGCTCGACGACATCATCCGCCTGGGGCGCGGCGACCAGATTCCCGCTGACGCCGTGGTGGTTTCGGGTGAGGCGCTCGTGAACGAGAGCCTGCTGACGGGCGAGAGCGACCTTATTAAGAAACAGCCCGGTTCTGAGCTCATGAGCGGCAGCTTTATCGACTCGGGCCTGCTGCGCGCCCGCGTGATTCATGTCGGCGCCGACAACTATGTGGCCAAAATTAATAACGAGGCCAAGTACGTCAAAAAGGTCAATTCCGAGATCATGAACGCGCTGAACGCTATCGTGCGCTTTGCGAGCATCATCATGATCCCGCTCGGTTTGGCGTTGTTTGCCTCGAGTGTGAGCGAGCTGTGGGATGCCGCGGGAACCCCGGGCGATAGCGCGCTTTCGTGGTGCTTCTCCGAGCTGTTGGCTGGCCATGTGCCTTCGTCGGCGCTGCTGTCCACGGTGGGCGCCCTGCTGGGCATGATTCCGCAAGGCTTGGTGCTGCTGACCTCGTCGGTGCTCGCCATCGCCACGGTGCGCCTGGCCCGCCGCAAGGTGCTGGCGCAGCAGCTCTACTGCATCGAGACGCTCGCGCGCGTCGACGTGCTGTGCCTGGACAAGACGGGCACTATCACGTCGGGCCGCATGGAGGTCGAGGGCACGTATCCGCTGCCGGTTGAGGGCGTCAGCCTAGGCGCTGGCTCGGACGAGGCGGCTGTTCCCGTCGATACCACGGTGCTCGATTTTGCGCTGGCTAACGTGGCACGTGCGACTTCGGCCGATGCCAACGAGACCTGCCAGGCGCTGCTCAACTATTACGCCGATCGCCCGGTCGAGGTGTCCGAGCCGCTGTCGGTCATTCCATTCTCGTCCTCCAAAAAGTGGAGCGGTGCGTCCTTTGAGCAGGGTTCCTATGTGATGGGTGCGGCGCAGTTTGTGCTCTCTGATCGTGTGTTTTCGCAGGTCGAGAACCGTGTCGCCGAGCTTGCCGACACCTGCCGCGTGCTCGTGGTGGCGCGCGTGGACGGCTTTACACCCGATGGCGATATGGTGGGCGAGGCCGAGCCCGTGGGCTTTGTGACCATCCGCGACGAGATCCGTACCTCGGCGGCCGAGACCATCGGCTACTTTAACGAGCAGGGCGTGACCCTCAACGTGATCAGTGGCGACGACCCGCGTACGGTGTCGTCGATCGCGCGCGTGGTGGGCGTGCCAGGGGCGGACGCTTATGTGGACGCCACGACGCTCGATACGCCTGCCAAGCTCGATGCCGCAGTGGACCGCTACCATGTCTTTGGTCGTGTGACCCCGCAGCAGAAGCGCGAGCTCGTGCAGGCGCTCAAGCGCCGCGAGCACACCGTGGCCATGACGGGCGACGGCGTCAACGATGTGCTGGCGCTCAAGGAAGCCGACTGCTCCGTCGCCATGGCGGCCGGCTCCGATGCCGCGCGTAATGTGGCCGAGATCGTACTCGTCGACAACGACTTTGCCTCGATGCCCGCCGTGGTGGCCGAGGGCCGTCGCTCCATCAACAACCTGCAGCGTTCGGCCTCGCTGTTCCTGACCAAGACGCTGTTCTCGATGGGGCTGGCGGCGCTGTGCATTGCGCTGCCGCCGTACCCCTTCGAGCCCATCCAGATGACACTCATCAACTTCTTTTGCATCGGCGCGCCGGGCTTTGTGTTGGGCCTGGAGCCCAACAATGCTCGCGTGAAGGGTGCGTTTTTGACGAATGTACTCAAGCGTGCACTGCCGGCGTCGATTGCGGTCATTCTGGCTGCGGCGCTCGATATCTTTGTGGCGCGCGTGTTTGGCTTTAGCCAGCTCACGCTGTCTACGATGTGTCTGCTTACGTCGTGCGCGGCGAGCGTCAGCCTGATCTGGCGCATCTCGCAGCCTCTCACGCCCTTACGTGTGGTGCTCTTTGTGTTTGTAGTCGCCGGCATCCTGGTGGGCGTTATCGGATTCCCGGGGCTGCTGTCTATTGCCAACCTGTCGATGGGCCAGATGGTTATCTTGGCTGTCATCGTGGTCTTTACCTGCTCGGTGTTCTTTAAGCTCGCCACGATGATGGATTCGCTCAAGCCGCGTCGTCGTCATGCCGCAACTGGTTTTGGCCGCGGTGTGCACGTCCGCCTGGGTCGCGGTGGCGGCAAGGTGAGCTCGACGGGTTCGACGGCCGAGCGTTTTGCCAAGCGCGTCGCCGCCGACATGGCGCAGCGCCGCGAAGATCGCACCGCTCGCGAGGCCGAGGCCCGCGCACTCGAGGGCGTGGGCCAGGCCCAGCCCAAGAAAAAGAAGAGTACCGGAGCTAAGCGCTC
>CAUCCR010000169.1:0-3446 GCA_958441355.1 uncultured Collinsella sp.
GCGTGATCGCGGCGGCGTTTTGCGCATGGGACGCGCATGTGGCTCGTCGTGCAGCCAAACAGGCTGGTGCTGCGACTTCGGGCGCCACGCCGCGCTTCCGCTGGGTCGGCGTCCTCGCGGTGCTCGCGCTCTGTCTTGCCTCCAATATGTACTTCACCAAGGTCTTTATGCCGGCGCACGACATCACGCCTGGTTCCAAACGCGAAATCCTCTCGATTCCGTTCCAGCAGACGGCTCGTTTCGTCCAAAAGCACGACGGCCTCAACTCGGGTGTCAACCCCACGGTTAAGGAGGACGGCACCATCGTGGAGGCTCCTTGCGACGGTTCGGTGACCGACGAAGAGCGTGCCGTGATCAATCGTGTACTCAAGTACGAGAACCTGGGCCGCCGCTACAACCCCGACAAGTCCGATGCCGTCAAGAACTGCTTTAACGAGTACGCCTCGCAGGAGGACATCGATGCCTATTTTGAGGTATGGGCTCAGATGTTTAAGAAGGATCCCGAGTGCTATATTTCGGCGCTTATCAATAACTACTATGGTTATTTTTATCCGAGCGCGCGCGATGCCTGGGTCTACAGCACGGCGCGTAGTGCCGAGATCATGGCGCGTCCCGACAACCTCAAGTACTTCGACTTCCATCCGGTTGACAGCAACGTGGTGCGCTGGTGTGACCATCTGATCAACCTATACCGTGTGGCGGTGCAGCGTGTTCCCTTTATCTCGCTCACCATGAGCTCGGCCACCTATGTGTGGATCATGATCGCCGTGGTGGTCTACCTGCTGCGTCGTCATTCATGGCGTGCGCTGGCGATCTGGGTGCCGCTGTTGGGCGTACTCGCTGTGTGCCTGATTGGCCCGTGTAACGGCTCGACCTACATGCGCTACCTGTATCCGGTCATCGCCTGCATGCCCTTCGCCATCGGCGCCACCGTCACCCGCAGCGACTTCCTCTGGTTCTAACTTGGTGCATTGGGGTCAGGTTTCTTTGCACCAAAGGGGCCATCATCACGACGCCTTCATTTTGGGGTTTATCTCGCAGGCCAGTAGGTATATCATAACGACGTTTGTTTATATTGCCCGAGCATCTGCGCTGGGCTTTAGGTCGAAACCGATAGGAGACACGTATGTCCGGACACTCTAAGTGGGCCACAACCAAGCATCGTAAGGGCGCGCAGGACGCCAAGCGTTCCGCCCTCTTCTCCAAGCTCAGCCGCAACATCACCGTTGCTGCCCGTCTCGGCGGTGACCCGCTGCCCGAGAACAACGCCAGCCTCGCCGCTGCCGTTGCCAAGGCCAAGGCTCAGTCCATGCCTAAGGACAAGATCAAGTCCGCTATCGATAAGGCCTTTGGTTCGGGTGCCGACGCCGCCGTCTACGAGAACATCGTGTACGAGGGCTACGGTCCCGCCGGTGTCGCCGTCTACGTCGACTGCCTGACCGACAACCGCAACCGTACCGCCGCTGATGTCCGTTCCGCCTTCTCCCACGCTGGTGGCAACCTGGGCACCTCCGGCTCCGTCGCCTTCCAGTTTGAGCGCAAGGGCCAGATCGTCGTCGCCAAGGAGATCCTGGACGAGAACGCCAAGAAGGAGACCATGATCGCCAACGGTACTGCCGGTGACGAGGATGAGTTCATGATGGCCATCGCCGAGGCCGGTGGCGAGGACTACGAGGACGCTGGCGAGGAGTGGATCGTCTGGACTGCTGCCAACGACGTTATGGCTGTCTCCAAGGCGCTCGAGGAGCAGGGCGTCCAGGTCAAGGGCTCCGAGACCACCATGGTCCCGACCACCCCGACCGAGGTTTCTGGCGCCGATGCCAAGAAGGTTCAGCGCCTCATCGACCGTCTTGAGGAGCTCGACGACGTCCAGGATGTTTACAGCACCATGGACATGACCGACGAGGTCATCGCTGCCCTCGAGGAGGAGTAGCGCCCGCACGGGTTAAGCCGTGCATATCTGGGCATAATGAAGCGAGCATGCAAGCCTCGTGGAATAGATGAGCCGGATCCGCGTGCAATGAGGCACCGGACCCGGCTCTTTTATAATGATGCGAATCGTTTTGCATTCCTTGGATCGAGATTTGAAGGGAGCGCCGCATGCGCGTGCTCAAACGAGCCCTGGCGATCGTGTATCTTGTCGCCGCCGTTGTGGCGCTGGGTACGTTGGTCTGCCAGTTTTGGGGGCCATATACCTATCGCTTTATGCTGCTGATGCGCGATCCGCTGCCTCGCATCGTTGTTACGGCGTGCGGCGGTGTCGTGGCGCTCGGCGTGCTCGTGGGTTTCTTCCGCCTGATGTTTGCTCGTCGCGAGCCGTCCTGCGTGCATCCGGCGGGGGAGCGTAATATCGAGGTCACGCTCGCTGCCCTCTCCTCGTGTGCTCGCACCGCGGCAGAGCGCGACGACCGCGTGATGGTCGAGCATGTCGAGGCGCGCGTGCAGGGCTCCGACGAATCGCGCGTCCGTTTTAAGGTCGACGCCATCGCGCTCGACGACCGGGATGTGGCCTCCCTTGCAGCTGCGATGCAGCAACGTATCGAGGAGGCCTGCGACACCATGCTCGGCACACCGGGCACGACTGCGCGCGTTCGTTTTTTGCCGTCCAAGACTACCGTCCAGACCGTGGAGGTTTCCGGTGAGTGATACCAATCAAGACAAGACCGTCCGCACTCCGCGCCTGACTATCGATCAGAGCGCCGCGCCGGCTAGCGAGGTCGTCGATCCCAAGGTGGAGGGTACCGAGTCGCATGACGCGGTCGCCAATGATTTTGATGAGGCCATGGGTCTCATCAAGGGTACGGGGGCAGCCATCTGGAGCTATGCCGTCCGTCATCCCAATACCACGCTTGGAGCCGTCGCTGGTTTTGTGCTCGCCGTACTGGTGCTCACGCTCGGCCTGTGGGATACGCTCGTCATCGCATTCTTTGTACTGATCGGTGCCGTGATTGGCCAGATCCGTGACGGCGAGAACGGGATCGTCAACTTCTTCGGTCGTCTGTTTAGCGGCCGCTAGCATGTATTCGACCGCCGCGTGTGCGGTGGGCATAAGGAGGAACCATGGCTTTTAACACGAAGGTCGATGTGGCCGATACCGAGCTCGAGGCAGACGAGACCGTCACCTCCGAGGCCGAGGACGTAACGCTCGAGGACGAGGCACTCGTCGAGGCCGAGCCCGCCGATGATGCGGACGAGGATGATGAGGAAACAGACGAGTCCGAGGATTCGCTGACCTATTCCAACGGCGTGATCGAGAAGATTGTCGCCATGGCCACCCGCGAGGTGCCGCACGTCCTGGGCATGAAGGGTAACCTCATGCACTTCGTGCAGGAGCAGTTTGGTGCCGAGAACCTGACCAAGGGCGTGACGGTCGAGGTCACCGATGACAACCGCGTGGTCGTCAACATCTCCGTCATTATCGAGTACGGCGCCTATGCGCCCGCGAT
>CAUCCR010000170.1:0-3357 GCA_958441355.1 uncultured Collinsella sp.
ACGTACACCACGTTGTTGCGGCGCGGCTTTGCCTCGGGTAGCGTGTCCTCGGCGTAGCCAAGAATGCAGTTACCGACGCCGCGCAGGCTGCCGTCGGCGGGCAGGCCCCAGCTGGCCAGCAGCTCCAGGCCCTCGGGCGAGTCAAAGACCTCATGCGCGCGGTGAATCCAGCACGAATCGACACCCAGTGCATAGGCGGCGTTGAGCAAGTTGCCCATGGCGAGCGAGCCGTCTTCCAGATGTGTGGGCACGCTGCGGTCAACCAGCACCACCACAACGGTCTTGGCGCCATAGAAGGGGTCGCTGTTGCTGCCCATGACTTGCGCGTTGAGCTGCGAGAGACGCTCGACGGTCGCGGGGTCGGTGACGGCGACAAACGTCACCGGCTGGCGGCCCATGCCGCTCGGTGCATATTGGCCGGCTTCGATAATACGTGCAAGCTTTTCGGCCTCGACGGGACGATCGCTGTAGTTGCGGCAGCTGCGGCGGTGAATGAGTGCTTCGATAGTCTCCATGGTGTCTCCTTGCGGTGGCGTTGCAGATGCCCCGTTCATACCCGTCGGGCTCAAACGATAGACGGTCAATTGCCCGGCCAAAAGGATAGATTCCAATTGGGAAAGTAGGTTTGCATAAAAGTACCTTCAGAATGTGACAAACAAATGGGATGGTTAAACGTTTTATCCCGTCTACCCTGCGGTTTTTTACCACTTGCCTAAATGACGAACGCATAACCTCTGATAAAGGTTTTACTAAAGGAGTACCAACGTTTATCAATGCGCCGTGGTGGCGCCGGGCCAGGAGGTAACATCATGTTCCAGGCTGGAGATGTCGTCGAGACCGATTTCGAAGGATTTCTGAAGCTGCTGCGTTCCAAGACGCGCGCTTTCGTGTCGATCAACGATCACGAGTACTACATCACGCACACCGATGGCTATTGGCGTGTTCAGGATTGCGAGGCCCTCAACGACAAGGGCCACTTTACTGACTGTTCTGAGTTGGTCAACACGGTCTGCGAGGTCGTCGAGCTGCCGTGGATTGCCGGCAAGAGCCTGCATGACAGCTTCTCGGGCGCTACGGTCTATGAGGCCGTCGCCGCTTAACAGGCAATAAAACTCGATTTTCACGTGACCGCTGGCGCCGCCCCCGCGCCGGCGGTCTTTTTCTGCCGATAGGCCATAAAAGTGCACGCATTTGCGGAGAGCCTGTTGACGATAGTCAAAACTCGGACTAATCTAGAGACACAAAATTGGTCAAAACTCGGACAATCGAATGGTGGGATGGATGAATAGTGCGGTTACACTGGTCGACTTCGACCGGTTGCTCAATGGACTCGACCATATCTATTCGGAGTTCTCGCGCGCCTGCGGCCTTTCGGACTGCGCTTACTGGATGCGCGTTGATACCAGCACGGCGGGCGGCAGTATTGCCGTAAGCCGTCTGACAAGCGAATGGTTCTACAGCAAGCAGACCATCAACTCGGCAATTAAAACCTTGACGGCGCGGGGCTTCGCAACGTTGGAGTTTGCCGAAGGCAGTCGTAAGAACAAGGTTGTGAGCCTGACCGAAGAGGGCAGGCGATTTGCCGAGCGTTATGCGCTGCCGGCACTCAAGGCCGAGCAGCGAGCCTTTGGCGCGCTTGAGCCATGTGAGCAGCGCGAGATTATGCGCTTGATCGGCAAATTCTCTCAGGTGCTCGGCGATGAGTGCGATGCCTTTAAGCAGCATATCGCTGCCGAGAGCCAAGCCGAGAATCAAGGTGAGGGGGAGTCGTGCGACTGTTAATGAGGTTTTTGAAGCCCTATCGAGGGCTTGTCGCAGTGACGCTGCTGGTGCTGCTGGTGGATAACGTCGGTACGCTGCTGGTTCCCACGATGCTGGCGAACATGGTCAACACCGGTATTACCACGGGCGATATCGACTACATTTTACGCAACGGCCTATACATGTTTATCGCGACCAGCATGGCTAGCGGCGGCACGGTGCTGGGCTGCTATCTTTCGGCGCGCCTGGCCGCCAACGTGGCTTGCGATATCCGCAATGCCGTGTACGACAAATCGCTCGAGCTCGCGGCCAGCGATTTTGAGCGCTTTGGCACCGGATCGATGATCACGCGCTCGCTCAACGACATCAACGTGATTCAGCAGGCGATTCTGCAGACGATTCAGCTGGTGCTGCCCGTGCCGTTTTTGGCTGTGGCGGGCATCATCTTCGCCTGGTTTATCGATCCCGCCATGGGCACGCTTCTGGGCGTAGTCGTTGCGATTGTGCTGGTGGCGGCGGTCTTTACGGTTGCCAACGCGGCGCCGATTTTTATGCGCCTACAGGGCTTTATCGACCGCATGAACGTGGTGCTGCGCGAGAATATTGTGGGCGTGCGCGTCATCCGTGCGTTTAACAAGGAGCGCCACGAGGAACGGCGTCTGGACGAGGTGTTTAGCGAATACGCCGCCAACGCCATCAAAGTCAACCACCTGTTTGTGGGCCTCGACAGCTCAAGCTTCTTTTTGATGAACATCGCCGAGGTGGCGGTGCTGTGGGTGGGCGGCAACCGCGTAGGCGCCCACGCCATGCAGATTGCGAGTATCTCGGCGGTGCTGGAGTATGCAATTCTGATCCTGTTCTTTGTGATGATGGCCCAGATGGTGGTGCTGACGCTTCCGCGTGCTGCCGCGTGCCTGAACCGTGCGCAGCAGGTGTTGGAGATTGAGCCGAGCATCGTCGATGGCGAGCGCACGCTGGATGACGGGGCGCGCGAGCCCCAAGACGAAGCCGATGCGGTGGCTGTGTTCGACCACATGTCGTTTCGCTTTGACGATGCCGACGAGGACACCCTGTGCGACCTGAGCTTTGCCTGCCGTCGCGGTCAGACGACTGCGATCGTTGGCTCGACAGGCTCGGGCAAATCGACGGTGGCAAAGCTTCTGCTGCGCTTCCACGATGCCACCAAGGGCTCCATTCGCCTGAATGGTGTGGACCTGCGCGAGCTTACGCAAGATGAAATCCGCGGGCGCATTGCCTATGTGCCGCAGAAGGCGTGGCTGTTCTCGGGCACGGTGGCGAGCAACCTTCGCTTTGGTAACGAAGGCGCGACCGAGGGCGACATGCTTCACGCGCTTGAGGTTGCCCAGAGCACCTTTGTGCTCGACCAACCGCAGGGGCTCGATACCCCGGTTGCCCAGGGCGGTACGAACTTTTCGGGCGGCCAGCGCCAGCGCCTGGCCATTGCTCGCGCGCTCATGAAGCGCGCCGACCTGTATATCTTCGACGATAGTTTTTCGGCCCTGGACTTTAAGACCGATGCGGCCCTGCGCCATGCGCTGCAGGACGAGACGCGCGATGCCGCGGTGCTCATCATCG
>CAUCCR010000171.1:0-3206 GCA_958441355.1 uncultured Collinsella sp.
GGCTGCTCCCAAGGCCAAGGCAGCTGCTGTTAAGGCTCCTGCCAAGAAAGCGTAACAAAGGCGTTACCACTGTAATTACCCGCCCCACGGGGGCGTAGGATACATGTCATAACCGTTCCGGGAGAAACATCCCCGGGGGAAAGGAACGTATGAATAAGATCTTCGAAAACAAGCAGGAGTTTACCGAGCTCTATCGCGATGCCGTCATGAGCATCAGCGGCAAGAGCGTCGAAGCCGCCAGCGACCTCGACCGCTTTAACGCCCTGGCCAAGCTCGTGGCCGAGAAGGCGCGCACCGTTGCCACCAAGAGTGATGCCCGTGCGGCCGCCGAGGGCAAAAAGCGCGTGTACTACTTCTCAATCGAGTTTTTGATCGGCCGCTTGCTCGACAACTACCTGCTTAACTTTGGCGTACGTGACATGGTCGCCGAGGCGCTCGACGACATGGGCTTCGACCTGTCCGTCATCGAGAACCAGGAGCCCGATCCGGCGTTGGGCAACGGTGGCTTGGGCCGTCTGGCCGCATGCTTCCTGGATTCCATGGCAGCCGAGGGCATTGCCGGCTACGGCAACGGCATGCGCTACCGCTACGGCCTGTTTAAGCAGGAGATCGTCAACGGCAGCCAGGTCGAGGCCACCGACGAGTGGCTCACCCACGGCTATCCCTGGGAGGTCCGTCGTCAAGACAAGGCCGTGACCATCAAGTTTGGTGGTCACGTTGAGGGCTTTGAGGAGAACGGCCGCACGTTCTACCGCACGGTCGACACGCAGGATATCCTGGCCGTCCCTTATGACATCCCCGTCGTGGGCTATGCCGGCGAGACCGTCAACAAGCTGCGCGTCTGGGCCGCCGAGCCGGTCGAGGAGCACTTTGACCTGGAGGCCTTCAACCGCGGCGACTACGCCCTGGCCGATGCCGAGCGCGCCGAGGCCGAGGCCATCAGCGCCATCCTCTACCCCAACGACGCCGGCGAGCACGGCCGTCTGCTGCGCCTAAAGCAGGAGTACCTGTTTGTGTCGGCCGGCATCTACAGCTTGCTCGATACCTTTGAGAAGGAGCACGGCGAGAACTGGGAGCTGCTGCCGCAGTACGTGGCCATCCACACCAACGACACCCACCCCGCCATGTGCGGCCCCGAGCTTATGCGCATCCTTATCGATGAGAAGAAGCTCGAGTGGGACGACGCCTGGAACATCGTGACGCAGGTCGTGAGCTACACCAACCACACCATCCTTCCCGAGGCTCTGGAGAAGTGGCCCATCGGCACGTTCTCCAAGCTCCTCCCCCGCGTGTACCAGATCATCGACGAGATCAGCCGCCGCTGGCACGAGTCGTTCGACACCACGCAGGAGGGCTGGCAGGAGCGCCTGCGCCAGACCGCCATCCTGTGGGACGGCGAGATTCGCATGGCCAACCTGTCCGTGATTTGCAGCCACAGCGTGAACGGCGTGGCCAAGATTCACTCCGACATCATTAAGAACATCGTGCTCAAGGACTTCTATGCCCTTACGCCCGAGAAGTTCAACAACAAGACCAACGGCATCTCGCACCGTCGCTTCTTTGCCGAGGCCAACCCCACCTACGCCAAGCTCGTGACCGAGGCCATTGGCGACGGCTGGCTGAAGGACGCCTTTGAGCTGGAGAAGCTCAAGGAGTTTAAGGACGACACCGAGTTCCTGAAGGCCGTTGGTGCCTCCAAGCGCGCCAACAAGGAGCGCCTGGCCGCCTACGTTAAGGCCGAGACCGGTCTGGTTATCGACCCCAACACCGTCTTCGATGTTCAGGTGAAGCGCTTCCATGCCTACAAGCGCCAGCTCATGAACATCATGAAGGTGATGGACATCTACAACCGTCGCATCGCCGATCCCAACTTCCACGTGACGCCGACGACCTTCATCTTTAGCGGCAAGGCCGCCTCGAGCTACACCTTCGCCAAGGAGACCATCCGCCTCATCAACTCCGTGGCCGACGTCATCAACAACGACCCCCGCGTGAACGAGGTCATGAAGGTCTGTTTTATTCCCAACTTCCGCGTGAGCAACGCCCAGCTCATCTACCCCGCAGCCGAGATTTCGGAGCAGATCTCCACGGCCGGCAAGGAGGCCTCGGGCACGTCCAACATGAAGCTCATGATGAACGGCGCCATTACGCTGGGCACCCTCGACGGCGCTAACATCGAGATCGCCGACCTGGCCGGTCGCGAGAACGAGGCCATCTTTGGCCTGACCGCCCCCGAGGTCGAGCAGCTCTGGGCATCCAACAGCTACTTTGCATGGGATACCCTCAACGGCGATCGCGAGCGTCTGGGCCGCGTAATGGACGAACTCAAGGACAACACCTTTGCGGGTCTTTCGGGCAACTTCGAGAGCATCTACAACGAGCTTATGAACAACAACGACCCCGACCTGGTCATGGCAGACTTCCGCAGCTACGTCGACGCGTGGGAGAAGCTTACGGGCAGCTATGGCGATCAGGAGACTTGGAACCGCAAGGCCCTGCTCAACACCGCCTCGAGCGGCTGGTTCTCGAGCGACCGCACTATTCGCGAGTACCGCGACGAGATCTGGCACGCATAAAGGCGCGCGAGCTCCCCTATGCCAGCACGGCATTACTCGACGGGCGCGACGTTGCGCCGCGCCCGTCGCTAATGGGTTTAGGAACATCGATGACAGAAGGAGAAATCGATGAGTAAGAAAGAATGCATCGCGATGCTCCTCGCAGGAGGACAGGGCAGCCGATTGGGGGCACTCACCCAAAAGATCGCCAAGCCGGCGGTTAGCTTTGGTGGCAAGTTCCGCATCATCGACTTTTCGCTCTCCAACTGCTCCAACTCGGGCATCGACACGGTGGGCGTTCTGACGCAGTATCGTCCCTACCTGCTGCATGCCTACGTGGGCTCCGGCGAGGCGTGGGATCTGGACAGCCGCGACGGCGGCGTGTCGATCCTGCCGCCGTACGAGACGCAGACCGGCGGCGCCTGGTATGCGGGCACGGCCGACGCCATTACGCAGAACCTCGACTACATCAAGGCCAACGATCCCAAGTACGTCCTGATTCTTTCGGGCGATCACCTGTATCGCATGGACTACCGCAAGATGCTCAAGACGCACATTGAGAACAACGCCGACCTCACGGTGAGCGTTATGCCCGTGCCGTGGGAGGAGGCCAGCCGCTTTGGCCTCATGGCGGTGGATGAAAACGATATG
>CAUCCR010000172.1:0-3185 GCA_958441355.1 uncultured Collinsella sp.
CTCTTCTGCCGTGCGGGTGCCGCCGCGCTTGGTCAGCTGCTTCATCTGAGAGCGGATGAGCATGGAGGGGTTGAGCGAGGACAGGGCGTCCTGATAGACCATGGCGATATCGGTACCGCGCAGGCCGAACCACTCCTTCTTGCTCATCTTGAGCAAATCGCGGCCCTCCCAGAGAACCTCACCGGAAAGATGCTCGTCATCGTCGGTCAGGCCCATGATGGCCAGCGTGGTGATGGACTTACCGCAGCCGGACTCACCTACCAGGCCCATGGTCTGGCCGGGACGGACATCAAAGTTGACATGATCGACGACGTTGATATCGCCGTGGTGCTCAAACTGGATGCAGAAATCGCGGACCGAAAGGATCGGCTCAACGGACTCATCGGGCACATGGCGGTCGTTACGCTTGAGTTCGACATCACGCAGAGCGCCAAGACGGGCGGACAGGGACTGAGCCTGCTCCTTGTAGGCGCGAACGGGATCGGAAACCAGCAGGTCGGCCTCGCGGCGCTTGGAGGAGTCGGTCGGATCCAGGGCGGCGGAGGGAGCAGCGGCCATGGCGTCGGTAATGCCCTCGGAGAGGATGTTGAGCGCCAGGCAGGTGATCATGATGGCCAGGCCCGGGAACAGCGCCTGCCACCAACGGCCAGCGAGCACGCCACCGCGAGCATCGGCGAGGATGTTGCCCCAGGTAGCGGTAGGCTCCTGAATACCAGCGCCGATAAAGGTCAGCGAGGCCTCGAAGATGATGGCGTCGGCGACCAGGGTAACGGTGAAGACCATGATCGGGGCGATGCAGTTACGCAGAACATGCTTGATCAAAATCCACGGAGCCTTGGCGCCGGAAACGATGACCGCGCGGACATAGTCCTCGCCGTACTCGGACACGATGTTGGCGCGCACGATACGGGCAATCTGCGGAGTGTACATAAAGCCGATGGCGAAGATGATCGACGGCACGGAATTGCCCAGGATGGAGACGAAGACGGCAGCGAGGGCGATGCCCGGGATGGACATGATGATGTCCAGGATGCGCATGATCGCCTCGGAAACGGACTTGCGCGAAACCGCCGCGAGGGCGCCCACGACCGAGCCGCAGACCAGAGCCATGGCAGTGGCGCCAAAGCCGATGATCAGCGAGTAACGGCCACCGTAAAGCATACGCGACAGGATGTCGCGGCCCTTATCGTCGGTACCGAAGATAAATCCATTGCCGGGAGCCTGGCGAGCAGTGAAAATCTCGACCGGGCTATAGGGGGCAAGAAGGGGCGCCAGAATCGCGGTCAGGGCGACCAACACCAGCACGACGGCGGCAATCTTAGAAGACAGCGTCATCTTCTTCCAGCCACCGAGCTTGAGCCCCTTGGAGGCAGCTTTCTCGAGCTGCTCGGTTTGCTTCTCTCGAATCTTTACCATAATCTACACCGTCCTGATGCGCGGGTTGATGAGCAGGTAGAGCATGTCAACCACGATGTTGATGATGATGAAGGCAAGAGCAACGACGATGACGACGCCCTGAACCAGGTTCGCCTCGTTGCCCTGAACGCCCTGCAGAATCGCAGTACCCATGCCGGGGAGGTTGAAGATGACCTCGATGACGACGGCGCCGCCCATAAGGTAGCCGATCTTAAGACCGAGGGTGGTGACCGGGGTGATCAGCGCGTTGCGCAAAACGTTGATGCCGACGACGACCTTCTCGGGAACGCCGGCGCCACGGGCCATGCGGACATAGTCCTTATCGAGCTCCTCGACCATGGCCGTACGCACGATACGAGTCATCTGACCCGTCAGCGGGAATGCCAGGGCGATGGCGGGCATGATCATACGTCCCAGATAGCCAGCCGGGTTGGTGGTGAAGTGAGGCAGAGCACCGGACGCCGGGAGCACCTTAAGGTAGGAAGAGAACAGCAGAATCAACAGAACGGCAAGCCAGAACGACGGGGTTGCCAGGCCGGCGATGGAAAAGACGCGGATCACTTGGTCCGGCCATTTATCGCGATACAGTGCCGCGATGACGCCGAGCAAAAACGAGACGACCGCGCCGATGGCAAGACCGATGAAGGTCAGCTGCATCGTGACGGGCAGGGCCGTGGAGATGCGCTTGGCAACGGAGTTGCGAGCAGCACCATAGGTGCCCATGTCACCATGGATCAAATCGCCCATGTAGCGCACGTAGCGCACGGGCCAGGGGTCGTCCAGACCATACTTCTCATGGTACTCGGCAACCGCCTCGGGCGAGGCACCGTCACCCAACGCCGTATAGGCGGGGTCGGTCTTGGAGAACGACATAAGGAAGAACACCAGGACGGTGACGCCCAATGCCATGATCGGCAGCGCCACGAGACGCCTTCCAATCAAACGTAGAAAGTTGTTCACGTTCTCTCCCCTTTCTTTTGTCGGTAGGACCAACTGGTATATGAGTATGGATACTCATTACAAGACCCGAGCGACATCGAGGCCGCCCGGGTCTTTGTTTCAACTATGAGGACGTTGCCTTACGACCGACGCCCCACATATGACTCAAGCGAGTCTTAGGCCTTGACGGTCGCGACGCCCCTGAAGGACATGCTCGTCGTGCCGATGCCCTTGAAGCCATCGAGGGCCTCGCCGTTGGGCGCTGTGGACGGATCGTCCCAGGAAGCGGAAACGGTCTTGACGTGGACAACGGGGTACAGAACAGCGTTGTCGGCAATGATGTCGAAGCACTCGTTCCACTTCTTCTGCTGCTCGTCGCCCTCGGCGGCAAGAGCCTCGTCCATGAGACCGTGGAGCTTCGCCCACTCAGCGGAATCCTTCCACGGGCAACGGGTCTGCATCCAGACGTTGTCGCCATACCACCAGTTGAGCAGCAGGTCGGGGTCGGCGCCGAAGCAGGACGGATCGCCAGGAGCGAGAAGGATATCGTAGGCCTCGCCGCCGTCGATGGCAGCGTAGGTGGCCGGCGAGGTATCGGTCTGGATGGTCACATCGAAGCCGAGAGCGTCGAGGTCGTTCTTGACCTGAGCGGCCATGCCCTTGATCTGCTCGTTGTCGGTGGTGCGCAGGGTGATGGCGCCCGGGGTGATGCCAGACTCTTCGATGAGCTTCTTGGCCTTCTTGGCGTCAGTCTTGTACACCGTGGAAGCCTCATGATAGTTGGTGAAGCTCTTGGGCAGGTAGCAGCTGGCAGCGGTAGCAAGGCCGGC
>CAUCCR010000173.1:0-3096 GCA_958441355.1 uncultured Collinsella sp.
CTTCGCAGGCACCGATGATGGTGGCGAAGTTGTCGTCGGCAAGCACCATGTCGGCAACGTTCTTGGTGACGTCGGTGCCGGTGATGCCCATACCGACGCCGATGTCGGCGCGCTTGATGGACGGGGCGTCGTTGACGCCGTCGCCGGTCATGGCGACGATCTGGTCGCGCGACTTCCAGGCCTCGACGATGCGTGTCTTGTGCTCGGGCTGGACGCGGGCGTACACGCCGTAGTCCTCGATGTGCGCGTCGAGTTCCTCGTCGCTCATGCGATCGAGGTCGGCACCGGTGATGGCATGGCTGCGATCGGTGACGATGCCCAGCTGCTTGGCGATGGCCACGGCGGTGTCGATGTGGTCGCCCGTGATCATGACGGTGCGGATACCGGCGTCATGCGCCTCGCGGATGGCGTCGGCGACCTCGGGGCGGACAGGGTCAATCATGCCAGACAGGCCGCAGAAGACCAGGTCATGCTCGAGCGCGGCGGGACTGCAGTCGGCCGGGACCTCGGTGTAGGTGCGGCTTGCCAGCGCCAGCACGCGCAGGGCCTCGTCGGCCATGGCCTTGTTGGCGGCCACGAGCTCGGCACGACGCTCCTCGGTCAACGGAACGACCTTATCGCCCTCGTAGATGTGGGTGCACAGGCCGATCACCACGTCGGGCGCGCCCTTGGTGTACTGCTCATACTCGCCGTCCAGGGTCTCGACGACCACGGACATCATCTTACGGCCCGAGTCGAACGGGGCCTCGCCCACGCGCGGGTGCTCGGCAGTCAGGCCAGTAAGACCAGCTTTGCCGGCATCGTTGACGAGCGCGCACTCAGTCGGCTCGCCCACGGCCTCGCCCAGCTCCTCGTCCCACTGGGCATCGGAGCACAGAGCCATGCCGGCCAGGAACTTCTCCTTGGGCGCAGCGAGCTCGTGCTTGACGACGGTCATCTTGTTTTGGGTAAGGGTACCGGTCTTGTCCGAGCAGATGGTCTGCGTGCAGCCGAGAGTCTCGACGGCAGAGAGCTTGCGGATGATTGCCTGGCGCTTGGCCATCTTGGTCACGCCAAGCGACAGCACGATGGTCACGACGGCGACCAGGCCCTCGGGGATGGCAGCGACGGCGAGCGAGACGGCAACCATAAAGGTATCGAGCAGGGCGGTCGGGTCGGTAAGAACGTTGCCCACGCCGTGGCGGATGATATCAACGCCAAAGATGACGACGCAGATGACGATAACCATGATGGTGAGGATGCGGCTGAGCTCGGCAAGCTTCACCTGCAGCGGCGTGAGCTCTTCCTTGGCCTCGGCCAGGGCGCCGGCAATCTTGCCCATCTCGGTGTTCATACCGGTACCGACCACGACGGCGCGACCGCGACCGTACACCACGGTGGAACCCATGTAGCACATGTTCTTGCGGTCGCCGAGCGGCACGTCATCGGTGCCGGTGGCGAGCTCGATCACGTTGGCATGCTTCTCGACAGGCACGGACTCACCGGTGAGTGCAGCCTCTTCGATCTTCATCGTGGCGCTCTCGAGCACGCGGCAGTCGGCCGGGACGGAGTCGCCCGCCTCGAGCATGATCACATCGCCAGGCACGAGCTCGGCACTCGGCAGGTGCACGAGCTTGCCGTCGCGCAGAACCTTGGACTGCGCCGCGCTCATCTCCTGCAATGCCTCGAGAGCTTCCTCGCTCTTGGCCTCCTGAACCACGCCCAGCACCGAGTTGACGATAACGACGAACATGATGATGGCGACGTCGGCAAAGTCCGCCTCACCCTTGACCATGCCCGTGAGTGCACTGATGACGGCGGCAACGATCAGCATGATGACCATGGGGTCGGCCATCTGCTCAAAGAAGCGCTTCCACAACGGCGTCTTCTCGGCTTCCTCGAGCTTGTTAGGGCCTGTCTTGGCGAGGCGCGACGACGCCTCGTCGTTGCTCAGGCCAAGGTTCTCATCGACACCCTGGTCGCTGAGCACCTCCGCCGCGGCGGACAGGTATTCCTTTTGCATATAGAGTCCCCTCCTGGGATTCGGGCCACTCAGCAGATTGATGCCCGATCATAATTCCCAGGAGAAGGGCAAGGGCTCATCAAGGCTGCCGTGCTGAGCGGCAGTTGATAGTGGAGCTATGGTACCCCAAAGCGACGCGTCTAGCCAAAACATTCCATCTGGAAACACGGCACAGGCGCAACGGTGCAGACAGTGTGATGCTCAACATTGATAAAACGTTTTTTCTTCGGCGCATCGTCAGACTGAAATATCGCCCAGATAGCAGCGGTTAGAACGGTTGGTAAAGTTTTTGCATATACCGTTTTTCCGCAAAAATGAACTTCTAATTCGGCATACGGTCGATTTTTTGGGGTATTCGGTCGGCATTTCGTTATAATCATCTCAGTTTTATTTCTTATGGTTTATCTATCAGCGCAAGACGATGTCAGATGGAGGTCTGAATGTACAAGCGCACCAAGATTGTATGCACCATGGGTCCCGCCTGCGATAGCGACGAGACCATCCGCGAGATGATCAAGGCGGGCATGAACGTCGCCCGTTTTAACTTCTCGCACGGCTCCTACGACGAGCACCACGGTCGCATCGAGCGCGTCCGCCGTATTTCCAAGGAGCTCGGCATGCCCGTCGGCATCCTGCTCGACACCAAGGGCCCCGAGGTCCGCACCGGCCTTTTGGTCGATGGCAAGAAGGTTGCCGTCAAGACCGGCGACAAGATCGTCGTCACCGCTCAGCCCACGTCCGAGGATTTCCACGGCACCGCTGAGCACATCTCCCTCGACTACCTGGCTCTGCCCTCCGAGGTCGAGAAGGGCTCCCTCATCCTGATCGATGACGGCCTGGTTGCCCTCGAGGTCGAGTCCGTCGACGGCCAGGACATGACCTGCGTCGTTAAGAACGACGGCCTGATCGGCGAGCGCAAGGGCGTCAACATGCCCAACGTCAACATCTCTCTGCCCGCCATCACCGAGCGCGATCGTCAGGACATCCTCTTTGGCCTGACCGAGAACATCGACTACATCGCCGCTTCCTTCATCCGTGACGGCGAGTCCGTCCGCGGCATCCGCAAGCTTTCCCGCGAGAACGGTGGCGAGCCC
>CAUCCR010000174.1:0-3096 GCA_958441355.1 uncultured Collinsella sp.
GCACGCCGGTTCGCACGTTTGCGGCGCAGCCGAAACAGCCCGCGCGCACCGCGCCCAAAGCGCCGGCCGTCAACCCCAACTTTCCCTTTCCGGCGCCCGTCCCCACGAGCCCCAGCCTCATGGCGGCACTCTCCGATCTTTCGGACGCGCGCATGGATGAGCTGGCGAGCATGCGCCGCAAGCTTGCCGGTGCCGTTGATCCCGACGCCCCCAAAGCGGCGTTGGAGCCCTCGTTGGTGCCGTACTACAATCCGCTGTTCGCCGACCGCTTTAGCTGGGCACTCGAGTTCCGCATTCGCTGCGGCTCGGTGTCCTACGTGGTCAAGGATATCGACGGCATGGCCGACGCCTACGTGCGCAGCGGCACCTTTTCGTACGGCAAGAAGCTTACGTTTGTTCATGTGCCCGAGGCTTTCGATGACGTGTCGACAAAGCTGCTCAACCTTGTTGTGACGTCAGTTGCCTATCTCGATGACATCACAAGCTCGCGTTCGGCGTCGTACGACTTTGCCCGCAGCGGTTTTGTCGCCGAGCGTCAGTTGCCGCTGTCCGAGCATAGCATCGTATATGTGCTGGATCTGCTGCGCGGCCAGACCATCTCCTTTGAGCCCGCCTGGTCGCGGGGAACGACGACGCATCGCACCTATGACGTGGCGGTTGAGATGCCTCCGGAAGGGGAGGACGAGGCGCTGGCTAAGCGCCCGCCGCTTCTTGCCGCCAAAATCGCGCCGGTGGCTGGTGGCAGCTACGATCTGCGCCTGCCGGCCGATGCATACTGCTTTGCTTCGGGCGACGTTGCCTATCTGGTCGACACCCGCCGCGCGCGCCGCACCGATATAGCGTTTGCCCAGCATGCGGCGCCGTTCCTATCGCGCTTGCTGCCCTGTCGCACGCCGGTCCACATCGCTGCCGACCAGGTGGGGGAGTTCTGTCGTATGGCGCTGCCCATTTTGCGCGACTACACCGACCTTACCGCGCCCGCTGCGCTCGATACCGTGGCGCCCGAGCCGAGTTTTGCCATGGCGATCGGCGTCGACGATGGGCTCGTGACCTGCAAAATTACGGTTTCCTACGGCGACTGGTCGGCAGATCTCTTTAGCCTGGGCGCTCCGGGCAGCCCCTTCGAAGAGCGGCGCCCGGGCGTGCCTCCGCGCGACGAGGTGGCAGAGTTTCGCGTTATGGACACGGCGGCCCTGTATTTCGACTTTTACGAGGGCGGCCTGGCGTTTGAGGAACGCGATGACGAGAGTTTGTTCTGCCTGCTCACCGAGGGTCTGTCTGTGCTGTCCGAGCTGGGTGAGGTCATGCTCAGCGACCGTCTGCGCCAGATCTCGGTGCGTCCCGCGCCCAAGCTTTCGGTGCGTGCGTCCGTCAAGAGCAACCTGCTCGACGTCGAGCTGGGCGCGAGCGGGCTTTCGGCTGCAGACCTTGCCATCTATCTGGACTCGTACAAGCGCCACCAGACGTTCGCTCGCCTTACGTCTGGCGACATCGTTCGCCTGGACGAGGGCGCTCGTGCCGCGTTTGGCCTTGCCGAGGATCTGGGGGTCGATGCCGTCGATCTGCTCGACGGCGTGTCGCTTCCCTCGTCGAGTACCCTGTTTGTCGACAGCATGCTTGCGCGCACGCCCGCGCTCGAAGCCGATCGCGACGCTGCATTCCGTCGCACCGTCGAGCGCTTGGATACGCTCGGCAAGATGGACTTTACGGTGCCGGTCTCGCTCAAGGCCACACTGCGCGGCTATCAGGTCGACGGCTACCAGTGGCTCGGCTCGCTCGAGCACCTGGGTCTCGGCGGCATCTTGGCCGACGATATGGGCCTGGGCAAAACGCTGCAGATGATCGCACATATCCTGGCGCGCGTGGAAGCGGGGGACGCTAAGCCCACGCTTGTGGTGTGCCCTGCGTCGCTCGTGTACAACTGGACTGCCGAGCTGGAGCGCTTCGCCCCGTCGCTCGATGTGTGCGCCATCGTGGGCGCCAAGGCCCAGCGTCGCGTGCAAATCGCCGGCGTGGCCGAGCATAACGTGGTCGTGACGTCGTATGACCTTATGCGGCGCGATATCGACGAGTACGTCGAGCAGGACTTTGCCCGCGTGGTACTCGATGAGGCCCAGTACATTAAAAACCCGCTCACCCAGGTGGCGCGTGCCACCAAGCGCCTGCCGGCCGGCGTGCGCTTTGCCCTGACGGGCACGCCCATCGAAAACCGCCTATCCGAGCTCTGGAGCATCTTCGACTTTTTGATGCCGGGCCTACTTGGCACGCGCGAGTCGTTTGCCAAGCGCTTCGAAAGCCCGGTCGAGCATGCCGAGGGCGACAGTGCCGCTCGCCTGCAAGCGCTCGTGTCGCCGTTTGTGCTGCGCCGTGTCAAGGAAGACGTGGTGGCCGACCTGCCCGAGAAGATCGAGGATACGGTCATGGCGCAGCTCACCGGCGAGCAGCGCAAGCTCTACCTGGCCAACCAGGACCGTATCGCCCAACAGGTGCAGCACCGCGAGTCATCCGAGTTTAAGAAAGACAAGCTCAAGGTGCTCGCCGAGCTCACCAAGCTGCGCCAGATCTGCTGCGACCCGCGTCTACACTACGAGGATTACAAGGCGGGGAGCGCCAAGCTCGATACGTGCATGGAGCTCGTGCACGGCGCACTCGACGGCGGACATCGCATCCTATTGTTCAGCCAGTTTACGGGTATGCTCGATATTATCGGTAAGCGCTTGGCCAAGGAGGACATCGCCTTCCTTAAGCTCACGGGCGCTTCGTCTAAGGAGAGCCGCGCCAAGATGGTCGCGCAGTTCCAAGCGGGCGAGGTTCCGGTCTTTTTGATTTCGCTCAAGGCGGGCGGCGTGGGCCTTAACCTGACGGCGGCCGATGTGGTCATTCACTACGACCCGTGGTGGAACGTGGCGGCACAGGACCAGGCGACCGACCGCGCCCACCGCATTGGCCAGCAGCACACCGTGACCGTGTACAAACTCATCGCCAAGGATACGATCGAGGAGCGCATTATGCAGATGCAGGAGTCCAAACGCGACCTGGTCAACAGCGTGCTCGGCGGCGACGGCATCTCGTCGGCGCTGTTTACCCGCGAAGATG
>CAUCCR010000175.1:0-3079 GCA_958441355.1 uncultured Collinsella sp.
GGCCCATACGGGTTGGGGGATTATCGAGGAGCGGCGCGGCGAGGTTCGCTGCCGTGCCTATGGCTGCATCGAGACCAGTGCCGGAAGTCCGCTCGCGGTGCGCCTGTCGCATATCGCCCGCGACCTCAAGGATGTCGTGGAGCGCTACCGCCCCGATACCGCTGCTATCGAGAGCATTTACTTTGGCGCCAACGTTCGCTCGGCCATCCCCACGGCGCATGCCCGCGGTGCTGCACTCGTCGCGCTTTCGGAATGCGCGCTCGAGATTGGCGAGTACACGCCCATGCAGATCAAACAGGCTGTGGTGGGCACCGGCGCCGCGGACAAGCGGCAGGTCGCCTACATGGTACGCACGCTCACACAGCTCGACCACGACCCGCATCCCGACCATGCCGCCGATGCCCTGGCCTGCGCCATCTGCCACGTAAACCTCAGCCGCACCCGCGCCCTCACCGGTGGCGAGTTCTATCAACAGAGAGGAACCGGATACTGATGATTTCCCAGCTCCACGGAACGCTTGTCGAGTCCACGATGAGCTCTGCTGTCGTCGATGTGTCGGGCGTTGGCTTTGAGCTCGGCATTTCGGGCAGCACTGCGGCCACGTTGCCGACGCCCGGTGGCGAGGTCCGCCTCTACACGCGTATGCAGGTGCGCGAGGACGCCATGACACTTTTCGGTTTTTCCTCTAAGGATGAGCGCACGATGTTCGATCGGCTCGTGTCCGTCTCGGGCGTTGGCCCGCGCTTGGCGCTCGCCGTGCTTTCCACCTATACCGTGGGGCAACTGTATTCGCTGGTGATGGCCGAGGACGACAAGGGCATGGCCAAGGTGCCCGGTGTGGGCAAAAAGACGGCTCAGCGTCTGATCCTGGAGCTCAAGAGCACCTTTGCCAAGGATAAGGGCTTTGTGCCGGTCGACGTGATTCCCGGACAGGTTGCGATGCCCGTGCCCGCTGCTGCTCCCTCGGCCATCGATGATGCCCGTGCGGCGCTCCTTTCCATGGGCTTTAGCCCGCAGGAGACCGATGTTGCCCTGAGCGGGTATGATGGGCAGAATATGCGTGTCGAGGATCTGCTCGGCGCGGCGCTTAAGCGACTTGGAATGGATGCGTGATGTGGGAAGCCGATGACTCTCAGGACCTGTGGGCGACGGCCGGCAACTCGCCGGCGGCATCTATGGCGCACGGTGAGCGCATGGTGGGCTCGGAGCTGACGCCCGAGGACCTCGATGTCGACCGTACCCTGCGTCCCCAGCGTTTGGATGACTACTGCGGTCAAGAGCACATCAAGCAGAGCCTTCGCGTGTTGATCGAAGCGGCGCAGAGCCGCGGTGAGACACTCGACCACGTGATTTTCTCGGGCCCTCCGGGTCTGGGCAAGACCACGCTGGCTACGGTTATCGCCAACGAGCTGGGCGCTCAGATCAAGACTACGAGCGGCCCTGCCATCGCGCGTACCGGTGATCTGGCTGCCATCCTGACCAACCTGCAGCCGGGCGACGTGCTGTTTATCGACGAGATCCACCGCCTCAACCGTTCGGTCGAGGAGGTCCTGTACCCCGCGATGGAGGACTTTGCCCTCGATATCGTGATTGGCAAGGGTCCGGCGGCGCGCTCGATTCGCCTGGATATTCCCAAGTTTACGCTGGTAGCGGCAACGACCCGCTCAGGCATGTTGACCGGCCCGTTGCGCGACCGCTTTGGCATTTCATATCGCCTGGATTACTACACGGTCGAGGAGCTCGCGCAGATTGTGACGCGCTCGGCGACCATTCTGGGTGTGACGGTCGACCATCCCAGCGCACTCGAGATCGGCTCGCGTTCGCGCGGTACGCCGCGCCTTGCCAACCGTCTGCTCAAGCGCGTACGCGACTATGCGCAGGTGCGCGGCAACGGCCCCATCGAGCTCGATATCTGCCGTCAGGCGCTCGAGTTCTTCGAGATTGATGAGCTCGGCCTGGACTGGATGGACATTCGTATCTTGGAGACGCTTGCCAAGACGTTCTCCGGTCGTGCCGTGGGACTTACGACCCTTGCCAGCGCGGTGGGCGAGGACCCGGGCACGCTCGAGGATGTCTACGAGCCCTATCTGCTGCAGTGCGGGTTGATGATTCGTACGCCGCAGGGCCGTCAGGCAACCCTTCGCACCTTTGAGCACCTGGGGATTGAACCTACCGTTTAGGGCGCTTTGTTTTGGCGGGCTGTTGGGCTATCGCTGGGCATCGGGTAAACATATCGCCGTTCATCGGTTATGGGCGTTTTACTATTGCGCGCCCGTGCTATGCTGAATTGGTCTTTTTCTCATTCGGTAACGAAAGGACCGCCCATGCCTACTGACATCGAAATCGCACGTTCTGTCACGCCGCTGCCTATTACCGAGGTGGCCAAGAACGCCGGCGTCGACGTTAAGTACCTTATTCCGTACGGCTTCGACAAGGCTAAGGTCGACTATTCACTGCTCAACGAGCCGACTGATCACCAGGCCAAGCTCGTCCTCGTGACCGCTATCAACCCAACGCCTGCGGGCGAGGGCAAGACCACCACGACCATTGGTCTGGCCGATGGCTTGCGTCGTCGCGGCGTCAAGAGCGCCGTAGCCCTGCGCGAGCCTTCGCTCGGCCCCGTCTTTGGCGTTAAGGGCGGTGCTGCCGGCGGCGGCTGGGCTCAGGTCATCCCCATGGAGGATATCAACCTGCACTTTACCGGTGACTTCCATGCCATCGGTGCTGCTAACAACCTGCTGGCCGCCATGCTCGACAACCACATCCAGCAGGGCAATCAGCTCGGTATTGACGTTAAGCGCATCACTTGGAAGCGCGTCGTCGATATGAACGACCGTCAGCTGCGCCACGTTATCGACGGCATTGGCGGTAAGGCCCAGGGCGTGCCGCGCGAGGACGGCTTCGATATCACTGTCGCCTCCGAGGTCATGGCAATCCTGTGCCTGTCTACGAGCATCAGCGACCTCAAGGAGCGCTTGGGCGAGATCGTCGTCGGCTACAGCTATGCCGGCGAGCCCGTCCGCGCCCGCGACCTTAAGGCCCAGGGTGCCATGGCTGCGTTGCTTAAGGACGCGCTCAA
>CAUCCR010000176.1:0-3050 GCA_958441355.1 uncultured Collinsella sp.
GTTGTGGGAAAGATGGTCAATTATGGGTTTGGTATGCCGACGCGCTTGGTTGCGGATGGGGATGTGGCTCGCTGGTGCGGGCGATTGGTTGCCCACTACGCTGGCACCAAGGCACTGGTCGTGTTGGGCGGTGACAAGCATACGCGCGATGAGCTTGTCTCGGCGGCACTTGGTTCGCTCGCTCGAGCCCAACTCGAGCGTGTGCTTTTCCGCTGCGGCTCGTTTGAGGGCGACGGGGGAGACGAACTGGTCGACGAAGCCGTGGCCCTGGCGACCGACGAAGGCGTGGACTTTGTCCTGACGATTGGCGATGCCGATGCTGCCGGCTTTGCGCGCGAACTCGCGCGTCGCATGGCGGCGCTCGATGCCGGCGAAGATGGTTTTGTCCCTTATGGATGCATTGTCTCGGAGGGCAAGGTGCCTGCTGTCGTGGGCACCGGCGAGGTTCCCGTTTTTGCCATTATCGCTCCCGAACTGCTTGAGGGCATTGGGTCTCCTCTGCGTGAGTTGCTCGGTAGCGTCTGCGCCGTGGCCTAATATTTGCCATAAAGGGATGGGTTATTTTTGGTTGGTAAAGCGTTTGACCTGCCAAAATAAGCCTGTCTCTTTTTGATCGGTTGCCGTTTGGGGGCCGATTGGCAACGCTCGCTGATTGTAGTCTTGACCTGCGCTAGAATAGTGGCATCTGAATGTCCGGGCGCATGGAGGCGTGCGCCCGTATGCTGAGGAGGACTCTATGGCAACTGTTGCCGCACCTATCGATGCTACGTCGACTGCCGCTTGGAAGGCACTCGAGGCCCATCAGGAGAAGCTCGAGGCCGAAGGTATCGACCTCAAGGCCTGGTTCGCTGCTGACGCCGACCGCGTGAACAAGCTGAGCTTTGACGCCGGTGACCTGCACTTCGATCTGTCGAAGAACCTGGTGACCGATGAGACCGTCAAGCTGCTGTGCGATCTTGCCCGCGAGGTGAAGCTCGAGGAGCGCCGTGACGCCATGTTCTCCGGCGAGCACATCAACACCACCGAGGACCGCGCCGTCCTGCACACCGCACTGCGCCGCCCGGCAACCGAGAAGGGCCAGCTCATCGTCGACGGCCAGGACGTCGTCGCTGACGTGCACGAGGTCCTCGACCGCATGTATGCCTTCGCCGAGCGCGTTCGCTCCGGTGAGTGGAAGGGCGTTACCGGCAAAAAGATCGAGCACCTGGTGTCCATCGGCATCGGCGGCTCCGACCTGGGCCCGGTCATGGCTTACGAGGCTCTGCGTCCCTATGCCGACGCCGGTATCGACTGCCGCTATATCTCCAACATCGACCCCAACGATCAGGCCGAGAAGCTCAAGGGTTTGGATCCCGAGACCACGCTCGTGATCATCGTCTCCAAGACCTTCACCACGCTCGAGACCCTCACCAACGCTCGCGAGGTCAAGACCTGGATGCTCGAGCAGCTCAAGGCTCAGGGCGCCATCGACGGTTCCGATGAGCAGAACGCCGAGGCCGTGGCAAAGCACTTCGTCGCCGTTTCCACCGCACTCGAGAAGGTCGAGGCTTTCGGTATCGACCCGGCCAACGCCTTCGGTTTCTGGAACTGGGTCGGCGGTCGCTATTCCGTTGACTCCGCCGTGGGCCTGTCGCTGATCGTCGTGCTCGGCCCCGAGCGCTTCCAACAGTTCCTCGAGGGCTTCCACGCCATCGACGAGTACTTCTGCAACACGCCGCTCGAGAACAATGCCGTCGCGCTGATGGGCCTGCTCAACGTCTGGTACGTCAACTTCTTCGGTTCCAAGAGCCACGCCGTGCTGCCGTACTGCCAGTACCTGCACCGTTTCCCGGCCTACCTGCAGCAGCTCACCATGGAGTCCAACGGCAAGCACGTCCGCTGGGACGGCAGCGCCGTGACCTCCGATACCGGTGAGATCTTCTGGGGCGAGCCCGGCACCAACGGCCAGCACGCCTTCTACCAGCTGCTGCACCAGGGCACTGTGGTGGTTCCGGCCGACTTTATCGCTTTCGCCAACACTGCCAACCCTGCGACCGACAGCGGTCAGGACGTGCACGAGCTGTTCCTGGGCAACTTCCTGGCCCAGACCAAGGCACTCGCCTTTGGCAAGACGGCCGACGAGGTTCGTGCCGAGGGCACGCCCGAGCAGATCGTCCCGGCTCGCTGCTTTGAGGGCAACCGCCCGACGACCTCGATCTTCGGCGACACGTTGACCCCGTTCGCGCTCGGCGAGCTCATCGCCCTGTACGAGCACATCACGTTTGTCGAGGGCACGGTCTGGGGCATCGACTCCTACGACCAGTGGGGCGTCGAGCTGGGCAAGCAGCTTGCCAAGCAGATTACCCCTGCCTTCCACGACGACGCCGCCAAGGCCGAGCAGGACGCTTCGACTCAGGCGCTCATCGAGTTCTACCGCGCTCACCGTAAGTAGTCGCTGCTGTTAACGCATCGCGCCTTATAGTCAGGGGCCCGTATCCTATCGGATGCGGGCCCCTTTGCTTTGCCGTGGTCCCGGGGCGCACGGCCTTTGTGGAACATCGCCGGGGCGTCGCGCGCTGCGAGAACCCTGCGCCTAGATCTCGGCCTCCGCATGGCCTCGCTGCGCCTCGGGCAGCTCCCCGTAGAGCGGATGGTCTTCGAGCCTAAAGCGCTCGACCTGTTCGGGAGTGCGACCGCGTACAAAGAGCCACGAGCGATCAATCGGCGTCGCCATGAGCGTGCTGGGCAGCGCGTCGGCGCGGTCGGAAAACACCCGGGCACTCTCGGGATCCTGGAACGCCAGCACCAGATGCGTGTCGCAGTTGCCCATGATGGAGCGTGCGCGTGCCTCGCCATAGAGCGCATCGAGCTGGTTGGTCGACTGCAGCAGCAGCGTTGCCCAGATGTTGCGGCTTCGGATAATCGAGAGCACGTTGTCAATCTGGGGGATCTGCAGATTTGCGAAGTCATCGAGCATAAAGCGCACGGGCACGGGCAGGCTGCCGTCGGGCTGCCTATCGGCCTCACGAATGAGGCCCATAAACGCCTGCGAAATAAAGAGGCCGGTCAGC
>CAUCCR010000177.1:0-3009 GCA_958441355.1 uncultured Collinsella sp.
CGAGGTAGCCCTCCTGGTCGAAGTGCATGATCTCGATCTTCTCGGTCTCCTTCATGTGTGTCCTCCCATCACATGTGCGCAATTCTATACATCGCGCTTCTTGCTGATACCAATTATAGCCATACGATTGCTTGTTATTTAATACCAATCCAAACTCACGGAGATTTGCGGCGAACGGTCGGTTTCCTCGCCCGAGTGGTATTACAACGCCAATAGTTGTCTATTTCGAGCGCTACTGCCAACGGGTTCCCCACAACTCGCCAGCTATAAAAGCGTTGCGCCAGACCCGCCCAAGCGTTTCCGGCGCAACCGCGCAGTTTAGTTATTCGGCTTCCATCTCCGCTGTCACACGGCGATACATCTCGATAACCTGAGTCGTCGCCTTGGACGGATCCTGATAGTAGCGGCCATCACACGTCTCGGCCGAGACATAGCCCGTATAGCCGTGGCGCATGAGTGCCTCGAGGTCGGCACGCATATCACGCTCGCCGTCGCCCCAGGCAAGATGCGTCGTGCCGCCGCCCACATCTACAAAGTGGGTGTGAACGATCTTGTCGCCCAAAACCTCAAAGTAGCCGTCGATCGTGTCGCCGGCAACTTCCATGGCGCCAAAGTCGATACAGGCCTTCAGGTTGGGACGATCGACCGCCTCGAGGATGCGCGCGACATCCTGTGCCGTATTGACCAACACGGACTCCGACGGCTGCAGGGCCTCGAGCGCGACGCGAATACCGCGCGTATCGGCGTAGTCGCACACCGAGCGCAGCATGGCAACGCTGCGGGCCCAGGCGTCCTCAGCCGGCTCGTCCAGATAGGCCCAACCACTCGTCACCAGAATCTGCGGCACGCCCAACTCAACGGCAACGTCGATCACATTCTTAAAGTACGAGAGGATGCGTTTTTGGCCCGCCTCACCGCGCACCGCGACGTTCCACGGCTTGGGGTTGTTCTGCTCGGGGCACACGCACACGATCTTGATACCGTATTGGGCGGCAAGATCGCGAATCTTATCCACCGAATCGTGCTCATGGCAATCCACATACAGGTGCATCGAGCCGGTCCACAGCTCGATATTGCGATAGCCGGCCTCACCTGCAGCCTTAAAAAACGTCTCGATGCTGTAGTAACGATGGTTGATGTTCATGAGCGAAAGCTCGGGTACGACCATAGCCCTCCCCTTTCGTACGGAGTTTTAAAAAACAGGGGGCCGCCGCAGATGCGACAAGCCCCCCCAAGATCGACGCAACCGTTAGACGCGATGGAAGCGCGATTCGAACATATTAGGCAAGCACGCCAAAGTAAGCGCCGATGATGCCCACGACCATGGTGCAGAGGATCAGGACCATCGGGTTGATCTTCTTGGAGAGCAGCCAGTAGTAGAGCCAGAAGGCGGCCATACCGAGCATACCGGGCATGATGCCGTCCAGGATGTCCTGGAGAGTTTGGGCGGAGTCGCCCTGACCAATGGCGATGGGCAACGAAGCCCAGAACATGTCCTTGCTCATGGCGCCGACGACCATAACGCCGACAATGCCGACGCAGGCCATGATCTTTTGCATCAGGCCGGTCTTCTGAGCCTCGTCGAGGAAGCCAATGCCTAGCTCATAACCCTTGATAGCGCCAAAGATACGAATCAGGAACGCCGGGATGTTGTAGACGAGCAGGAAGGCGATGGGGCCAAAGACGTTGCCGGCCTGGCACAGGCTGATGCCCACGGCAGCGGCGACGACGCGCAGGGTGGACAGGAAGAAGGAGTCACCCAGGCCGGAAAGCGGACCCATGAGGGCGGCCTTGATGTCGTTGACGCTCTCGGGCTCAACCTCGCCACGAGCGACCTTTTCTTCCATGGCCATCGCGATGCCGCCCACGAAGGGAGCGAGCTGCGGGGTGATGTTGAAGAATGCGCTGTGACGGTGCAAGGCCTCGGCGTAATCATCGGGACGGCCGGCATAGATCTTCTTGAGCATGTTGGCGACCATCAGGCAGAAGGCAATGTTCATCTGCTTGTAGTAGGTCCAGGAGAATTCCATGCCCAGGGCGCCGGTGTTCACGGCGCTCTTAATGAGGTCGGAGCGAGTAATCTGGTTCTCGGAATTAGAAGTCATCGTCCTCATCCCCTTCCACAGAAAGCTGGGACTGGGCGCCACCAAGGCCCAGCAGGTCGTACTTGTCGATGCCGATGATGATTGCGATCAGGGCGACGCCGAGGACGGGCACGTTGGCATAGGAGCACAGCAGGAAGCCCAGGAAGTAGAACGGCACGAGCTGCTTGGTAAGCACCAGACGGCCGAGCATGGCGAAGCCCATGGCAGGCAGGATGTTGGCTGCGACGCCAAAGCCATCGAGGACGAACGTCGGGATGAAGTCGAGCAGGCCCTGAACGGCGTCGGCACCCAGATAGAAGGAGACCGAGCACAGGATAAAGGCCAGGACGACAATCACGAGACCGATAATCCAGTGCATAGCGTAGATACCCTTGAGGTTACCCTTGCTGGCAAAGACGTCGGCACGGTCGACCAGAAGGGGCATACCGGCGTTGACGACGTTCTTAATGGCCAGGCACAGAGTGGCGATGGGCATCGCGAGCGCGATAGCGGCCTCGGTGCTCTGACCCAGCTGAATAGCGAAGGCGCAGGCGAGCACACCGCCAATACACTCATCGGGCGGCACGTAAGCGCCGATGGAGATTGAACCCATGAAGAGCAGCTCGAGGCTCGCACCGATGGCGAGGCCGGACTGCAGGTCCCCGAGGACTATGCCGACGAGCGGGCACAGAACGATCGGGCGGAACGCATAGAGCGTACCGAGCTGATAATCGAGCTTACCGAAGGCAGCGATAAGTCCGATGAGGATCGCTTGAACAAGCATTGTTCCTCCCTTTGATCCCTCTTGGATCCGCGCGGCGATTCCCGACTTGTCAGCGCGCCCTTTTCCATGCCGGCAATCGCCTAGACAGATCCAGCTTGTACCGGTGTGCTGTTAACACCTAAACCGGTGCAAATGATTTGA
>CAUCCR010000178.1:0-2968 GCA_958441355.1 uncultured Collinsella sp.
CCAAAGCCGCGCGTGTAGGCAAAGCCCAGACCGCCCGCGGCGATCAAAATGAGCAGAAGCAGCACGATGAAGACTTTGAGACCCGTGTGGCGATGGCGGCGACGAACCTTGGCCTGCTTACGATCCTGACGGTCCTGCTGGACCATCTCGGACTCGGACAGCGTAAAGAAGCCGGTGTCCGAGGGATCGGGCATAAACTGACCGGTCGCGCCCGTAGGATCGAGCGGATCGACGGCAGGAGCGTCCATAGCGGGCGCCGGAGCCGTGGCCATAGCCGTCTGGGCAGACAGCGCGGCAAGCGAATCGTGCACGCGGGCAAGCTCATCGGCCTGCTCGGAGGTGAGCTGGTAGATGCCATCGGCAGTAGCGGCGTTAAAGGCGTCGAGTGCGTCGGAGGGGCGGCCGGCGGCAGAAAGTGCCTGACCCATGCCGGCGTTGAGCGCACGCGTGTCGTCGCGGGGGCCGGCAAAGTCGATAGCCGTGCGGTAGGTCTCCACGGCATCCGCCGGACGGCCGAGCTTAATGAAGCAACGACCAAGCTCGCCGAGTGCGGCGGCAGGAGCCGGATTGGCGCCGTCGATGGCAGCCTGACGGAAGGCAGTACCCGCGTTGGCATAGTCGCCCGACTGGAACAGCGCGTTACCCAGGCCCAGATAGGCCTTGAACGGCGTGGCATAGGAAGCATCCTGCGTAGCAGCAGAGAACGCCTGAGCGGCCGTCGTGTAGTCGCCCACGGCGGCGAGTGCCTTGCCGCGGTTGGTGAGCAGCGCGCCGCGCTTGCCGTAGGTGCCGTCATTGAGGGCAGCGGCGTAGGCCTCGGCGGCCTCGGCATACATGCCCAGGTGCATCAAGGCGTTGCCACGAAGGTGATCGGCCTCGCCCATAATCTCATCGGGAGTTTTTGCCGCCCCAAGCATCTGGGCTGCAGCGGAAAAATCACCCGCGCGGTAAGCGGCGCGGCCCTGTTGGATCAGCTGGCTATTCAAGGAAGTCCCCTTTACTCGTGAACGATCTCGACATGGACGATCTCGTCGCCGGCACGCAGCTGCGAAATCACATCGAGACCCTCGACCGTGGTACCAAAGACGGTGTAACCGGAATCGAGGTTATGCTGGGCGCCCAGGCAGAAGTAGAACTGCGAACCCGCGGAATCGGGGTCCATGGAGCGTGCCATGGCAAGGGCACCATCGACATGGCTGTTGCGCGGATTGGTGGCAAACTCGCCCTTGATGCAGTAGCCGGGACCACCGGTACCGGGCATGCCGTCAGGGCCCTCAAGACCGGCAGCGACGTCGGCGCCGGACATATCGCGGGTATTGGGGTCGCCGCCCTGAATGACAAAGCCGGGCACATAGCGATGGAACTTAAGGCCATCATAGAAACCCATCGTGGAAAGCTCGCAGAAGTTCGCGACATGAATGGGAGCGCCCTCACCGTCAAACTTGACCTTGATGGTACCCTTCGACGTCTCGATAACGGCGCACTCGTCGCCGGCAAGCTGATACTCGGGCGTGTAGAGCTCTTTCTTAAAACCAAACATGTGGTTCCTTCCTCGTGCGTTTAAAGCATATTTGTACGAATTGTAGCAATAAGCATGCGCTTACATCAATTGCGCACGTAGGTTATGCCGACTATGGCGAACTAATTTTAGGAACGCTGCTGCGGCTTCCAGGAACCCACATTGGCGTCGTACTGGTTCAGTGCGCTGTTGCCGCCCTGCGCGATGGGCGCCAGGATATCGCTTTGGTGGGAACTCATCGACTCACCATCGGGAATGGCCAGCGAGATGTCCCAGCTCTGGCAGATCACGTCGACACGCTCGTACATCCACTCGGCAAGCTGCTTTAAGTGGGCGATGTCATCCGCATAGACCGTATCGTCCTGATACTTAAGGTTGTTGAGCTCATCTTGCGTCTTTTTGATCTGGTCGCGCAGGGCGTAGGCACTCTGCGACAGCTCCTGACGGGTGGACAGCGGCGATCGGAGATAGCCGTTGTTAAAGGAATCGATGACCTCGCCGATCTGGTCCTCGTCACCGTAGGACACGATAGTCTGATACAGACCGTCGAGCCTGGTATAGAGCTGATCATCGGTGAGCACGGTTTCTTCCTGGACCACCTCAGCAGAATCGTCCTGCTTGGTATCGTCCTCAGTCGCCTCGCCCTTTTGGCGCGTAGGGAAGGTCGTCTGCGCGGCCTGGCCAAACTGGTCATAGAAGCCAGGCATGACACCCATGGGATCGGCTGTCACGAACCAATAGGCACCGCCGCAAAGGACGGCAAGGACCGCGATGACGATGAGCGGCTTGGGGATATGACGCTTGTGCTTGTGATAGGCGTCCTCGTCGGGGTGCACCTTGCGCTTGGGTTTTTGAGCATCGTCATGCAGGGAAACGGGCGTGGGAATATCGACCTTGGGGATACCGAAATCCTTATCGAAAGCCGGCAGCACGCAGGTCTCGTTAGGATCAGCGGCATCCGAAAGCACCGCAGCGGCAGAGGCCGGCGCATGCGGCACCTCGGTATCGATCTGCTCTTGCGTTAGGCGCGGAAAGCCCGCCGTGCGGCCCGCTGCCAGGTCGGATGCGGCCGCGTCCTCGGAGAGGATACCCGGAGCGGGGCGTCCGCATTTGGGGCACGTACGATCATGCGGAGAAAGACGGGCACCGCAGCCCTCACAGAACACGAACTCGGTGTGCTCGGGACCATCGCCCGGACCCACATAGGCGTTGCAGTAGGGGCAGAACGAGGCGCCGTCCTCGATAGTCTTAAGGCAATGCGGGCAGATCACGGCATCCTCTTTTCGAAGCAATTCAAACAATCGAGGTTAGAGCATAACATCGCCACGGCCCCACAGGAACAAGGCACCAATTCAACATCGCCAGGGCGCGTAGCTACTTCTTCTTTTTGCTTGGCATCGAGACTTTGATGCCTTGGGCGGACTTGGTCACACGAGAGCGCTTAGCTCC
>CAUCCR010000179.1:0-2954 GCA_958441355.1 uncultured Collinsella sp.
TACTTCTTGATCGTCGCCGAGTACGTGCAATGGGCCAAGGACAACGGCATCGGCGTCGGCCCCGGCCGTGGCTCGGCCGCCGGCGCTATCGTCGCCTACGCCATGAACATCACCGCGTTCGACCCGCTCGAGAACGGCCTGATGTTCGAGAGGTTCCTGTCCCCGCAGCGTACCGAGATGCCCGATATCGATATGGACTTCGACGATGAGCGGCGCCTCGAGGTCGTGGAGCACGTTCGCCAGCTCTACGGCCCCGAGAAGGTCACCCACGTCATCACCTACTCGACCATCAAGGCCAAGCAGGCCATCAACGACGCCGCGCGCGTGCTGGACTATCCGGTCTACATGGGCCAGCGCCTGTCCAAGATGGTCTCGAGCGACCCCAAGGTCAAGCTCAAGCAGGTGCTCGAAAAGCAACCCGGCAAAGAGGATCTGTTTAACCCCGACTTTGCCGAGGCCTATAAAAAGGATGACGACGCCCGCCGCATCATCGACACGGCGCTCTCGATCGAGGGCCTCACCCGTGGCGAGGGCGTGCACGCGTGCGCCGTTCTGATCTGCCGCGACCCCGTCAACGAGCACGTGCCCACCAAGCTCGACACCAAGGGCGGCGTCGAGATTACCCAGTACGAGGGCCATACCGTTGCCGACATGGGCCTGCTCAAGATGGACTTCCTGGGCCTGCGTACGCTGACGGTTATCTCCAAGGCAAAGGCCAACATCAAAAAGAACTTCGGCATCGACATCAAAGAGGAAGATATTCCCTTTGACGATCCCGAGATCTTTAAGCTCATGGGTTCCGGCCACACCGCCGGCGTCTTCCAGGTCGAGTCCGCCGGCATGACGGCCACGATCAAGAACATGAAGCCCACCGAGTACAAGCACGTCGTAGCATTGATCGCTCTGTACCGCCCGGGCCCGCTGGGCGCCGGCATGGTTTCGTCCTACATCAACCGTATGAACGGCAAGGAGCCGGCCGTCTCCTACGACGACCGTCTGGACGACATCCTGGGCGAAACCTACGGCACCATGGTCTACCAGGAGCAGGTTATGCTCATCTCCGTCGAGATGTGCGGCTTCTCCAAGGGCGAATCGGACTCGCGTATCCGTAAGCCCGTGGCTAAGAAGAAGATTAAGCTGCTCACGTCGACGGTGCTCCACTGGGAGGATGGCTCGGACGAGACCACCTACGACCACTGGATGAACGGCGCTATCAAGAACAACTACACGCGCGAGGTCGCCCAGAAGATTTGGGACGATGTTCTCGAGTTTGCGTCCTACGCCTTCAACAAGTCGCACTCCGCCGGCTACGCCATTTTGGTTATGCAGACGGCGTGGCTCAAGGCGCACTATCCGCACGAGTACATGGCGGCCGTTCTGACGTCCTATACGGGCAAGACCGATAAGATCGTGCACTACGTCTCGGCATGCCGTCACGACGGTATCCCCGTGCTTTCGCCAGATGTCAATGAGTCCGGCACCGAGTTCGCGGCTACCAAGGAAGGCGTGCGCTTTGGTCTGGCCGGCATCCGCGGCGTGGGCACCGGCGTGGCGCAGGCGATTATCGCCGAGCGCGAGGCGGGCGGCCCGTTTAAGACGTTGCATGACTTTGTCGAGCGTGTGGACTCGAGCCAAGCCAACCGTCGCGTGATCGAATCGCTGATCAAGGCAGGCGCCTTCGACTCCACGGGGTATCCGCGTCGCCAGATGATGCACTTTGTGGATAAGAACAACCCCGAGAACATCATCGATGCCGCCGTAAAGCGCCAGAAGGATCGCGCGAGCGGCCAGACGTCGTTCTTCGACATGTTTGGCGACGTTGAGGGCTCGGGCTTTGAGGTCAGCGTGCCCGATCCGGATGGCCAGGAGTGGGACCGCCACCTTAAACTGAGCCAGGAGAAAGAGGTTCTGGGCATCTATGTCTCGGACCACCCGCTGCGCCCGTTTGAGTATGCGCTAGCCAAGGCGCGCGACTTCTCGTTCTCGCAGATCGATACCGGCTACGAGGTGCAAAACCCCACGGGCGGTACCATCAACCAGGAGATTCCCGAGGGCAAGGCGCTGTGGTGGGCCGGTATGGTCTCGAGCGTGTCCAAGCGCGTGACCAAAAACGGCGACCCCATGGGCATCGTGCAGCTCGAGGACATGGAAGGCGAGGCCACGGTCGTGGTGTTCCCCAAGACCTACAAGGAGGCCGAGGGGTACCTGTACGGCGAGGTCGATCCCGAGACCGGCGCGCAGCTGTCCGATGCGTTTGTGCGCATTAAGGGCAAACTCGAGCGCTCGGACCGCGGCGACCAGATCATCGCGCAGGAGATCGTGCCGCTCGAGCTCAACGAGGAGAACAACAAGCCCAAGGTGTTTGAGGTCATGGTGCCCAACAGCCGCTTTAGCCAGGGCAACATGGCGCGCCTTGCCACGGTGCTCACCACCAACCCGGGCGGCGACCGTGTGGAGATCTTTATCGAGCAGGTGGACGGGCGCGTGCTGCGTGCCGAGGTTCCTGCTAAGGTCAACGCGCGCTCGATTCCGCTGCTGGCCGAGGCCAAGGCCATCGTGGGTAACCAAGGCCGCGTGACGGTGATCTAAGGGCGACCTTGCTGGTCCGTGCGAGATTGGAGGAAGTGATGGCACAGGGGACGTTTGTGCAGGCGCTTCGGAAAGAGGCGGCGCTGAGCGGTACCTTTATGAAGGGCCGCTCGCTCATGCTCAACGGCGCCGTGCTGTCGATTGAGGACAGCGGCTCGCGCTTCTCCAAAAACGTGACGGTTGAGGGCTCGGTGCGCGGCTCGCGCGGCGACCTGTACAAGACGCACGTGGCGCTCGACATGGACGAGCACGAGGTGATCGACTACGACTGCGATTGCCCCGCTGCCTATCGCTACCCCGGCATGTGCAAGCACGCCATCGCCACAGCGCTGGCGTACCTGGACGCCAGCGGCATTGAACCTGTT
>CAUCCR010000180.1:0-2916 GCA_958441355.1 uncultured Collinsella sp.
CACCTCGCCCCAGGCTCGCTTTGCCGGTGCCATCGGTGCGGCGATTCGCGCCGCCGCCTTGGCCTAGGGGTGTACCGCGACATGCGCATCCTCAATATCTCGGCACAAAAACCAGATAGCACCGGCAGCGGCACCTACCTTGCCGCGCTCGTGCGCGAGCAGATCGAGACGGGGCATCGCGCCGCCGTGCTTTGCGGCGCGGCACCGGGTGATACCCAAGGCGAGCTGGACCGGCGTGCTGCCGTGTTTACCGTGCCGTTCGAGTCGCCCGAGCTGCCGTTTCCCATCTGCGGTATGTCCGATGTCATGCCCTATCCCTCCACACGCTATCGTGACCTGACACCTTCGATGCTCAAGGCATTTGAGCGGGCATTTGCTGCTGCAATCGATCGGGCGGTGGCTGAGTTTCGGCCTGATCTGGTGCTTTGCCATCACCTGTATCTGGTGACCGCATTGGCGCGCGAGTGCGTCCGGGGCGTGCCGGTTGTTGCCGTGTGCCATTCGACCGATCTGCGCCAGCTTCGTTCGCATGCGCTCGAGCGCGATCGCATCGTAAGTGCGGTTCGTCGGCTCGATGCCGTCTTTGCGCTCCATGCTGAGCAGGCTGAGCAGATTGGCCTGGTGTGCGGCGTCGATGCCGATCGCATCCACGTGATTGGGACGGGCTACGACCATCGCGTCTTCTGCCGCGACGCAAGTGTGGCGAGGCAGCCGGGATCGCTTGTGTACGTGGGCAAGATTTGCTTTAAAAAGGGCGTCGAGTCGCTGGTTCGAGCCGTGTCATTGCCGATTGACGATGACGTCCGCCCATCTGGCTTGGTGCTTGTGGGCGGTCGCGGGGACGATGCCGAGTACGCGCGTGTCGAGCGCTTGGCCGCGGCCTCGGATGTGCCGGTGACGCTGGCGGGGCGCCTGGATAGCGATGGGCTCGTGCATGCCTACCGCAGTTCCGACGTCTTTGTGCTGCCTTCGTTTTACGAGGGTCTGCCGCTCGTGACGATCGAGGCCCTCGCGTGCGGCTGCAAAGTTGTGGCGACCGATTTGCCCGGCGTTCGTCCCTGGATGGAGGCGATGCTTCCCGGCGCTCCCGTGACGTGGGTGGCGCCGCCGCGTATGACGGATGTCGACACGCCCGAGGCGGCCGACCTTCCGTTGTTTGAGCGCGCACTGGCAGATGCTATCGCGCAGGCGCTTGCGGCGCCGCCTTCGACGTTCGAGCCGTCGGCGGTCTCTTGGGAAGCGTGCTTGGGGCGTATACTAAAAGTCGTTGATTTGTTGGAAGGGGGTTCGTATGGCTGACGATCAGATTAAGCTCACGTCTATGACTGCCGCGAGCGGTTGAGCCGCTAAGCTGGCTCCCGGAGCCCTCGCCCAGGTCCTGGGCGACTTGCCCAATGTGCATAACGACAATCTGCTCGTGGGGTTCGATACCTCCGACGATGCGAGCGTCTTCCGCGTAGGGGAGAACCTGGGGCTCGTGCAGTCCATCGACTTCTTCCCGCCGATGGTCGACGACCCGTTCCTGTTTGGCCAGATTGCCGCGGCAAACTCACTGTCGGACATCTACGCCATGGGCGGGCGGCCGAGCCATGCCATGAACTTGCTGTGCATCCCGAGCTGTCTGGGCGTCGAGGTTGCCGGTCAGATTCTGGCGGGCGGCGCCGACAAGTGCGTCGAGGCGGGTTGCTCCATCGCGGGCGGTCACACCATCAACGACGACGAGCCCAAGTACGGCCTGTCCGTGAGCGGTTTTGTGCCACTCGATCGCATGCTCGCCAACAGCGGCGCGTGCGTGGGCGATGCGTTACTGCTGACCAAGGCGATCGGCTCGGGCATCATCACCACGGCCATTAAGGGCGAGCTCATCGAGCAGGACGAGGCCGCAGCCATGTTTGACTCGATGCGCACCCTCAACGAGGCGCCGATTCGCCTGGCCGAGGGACTCGAGCTTCACGGCTGTACCGACATTACGGGCTTTGGCCTGATCGGGCATGCGTGTGAGATGGCCGAGGGCTCGGGCGTGCAGATTGAGCTTTCGTCGGGGGCGGTGCCGCTCTTTGATCAAGTGCTCGACATGGCGCGTCTGGGCATTATCCCCGCGGGCTCCTACCGCAACCAGGACTTCTTTGGCCCGCGCGTGGCTGCCGACGAGGACCTGGAGCCGGGCATGCTGGATGCGCTGTACGATCCGCAGACCTCGGGCGGCCTACTCATCGCGGCGCCTGCTGCCGATGTGGATGAGCTTGCGCGCCGTCTGCATGCCGAAGGACGTATCGCCGCCGTCGTCGGTCGCGTGTGCGAGCCGGTGCCAGGCGGTCCTTCCGTCCACGTTGTCCGTTAACGACACGTTTATTGAACTATGCACCGTTCTAAAACGATTTATTCGAAAGGAAAAGCTATGTCTACCAAGATTGAAGTCAATGCCATGGGCGATGCCTGCCCGCTGCCCGTTGTCAAGACGCTTAAGGCGCTCAAACAGCTCGATGGCGAGGGCGTTGTCGTGACCTCGGTCGATAACGAGACCGCCGTCAAGAACATCTCCAAGATGGCGCAGGAGAAGGGCTGCACGGCCTCGGTCGAGAAGGTTTCTGACGCCGAGTGGCACGTGACCGTGGCGACCTCTGGCGCCGTGGCCGTTGTGGACCCCGAGCAGGACGGTGCCGCTTTTTGCGACGCAAGCGCCGGCAAGGGCAAGCTCGTCATTTCCGTCTACACCGACTGCATGGGCCGTGGCGACGACGAGCTGGGCCACAAACTCATGAAGGCGTTTGTCTTTGCCGTGACGCAGCAGGAGGAGCTGCCCGCGACCATGCTGTTCTACAACGGCGGCGCCAAGCTCACCGTCGAGGGCTCACCGGTGCTCGATGACCTGAAGGGCCTGGCCGAGCAGGGTGTCGAGATTCTCACCTGCGGCAC
>CAUCCR010000181.1:0-2904 GCA_958441355.1 uncultured Collinsella sp.
GACACCACGATACTCGTCGAAGTACGAATCCAGGATGAGTGCCTTGAGCGGCGCGTTCGCATCGCCCTTGGGCGGAGAGATCAAAAAGACAATGGACTCCAGCAGATCGTGGATGCCCTCGCCGGTCTTGCCCGAGACACACACGGCATCATCGGCAGGGATCGCCAAGTCATCCTCGATCTCGGTCTTGACCTCATCGGGATGGGCCGAGGGCAGGTCGATCTTGTTGATGGCCGGCACAATGTCCAGATTGGCGTTCATGGCGAGCGTCGCGTTGGAAACGGTCTGCGCCTCGACGCCCTGCGTGGCATCGACGACGAGTACCGCGCCCTCGCAGGCTGCCAGCGAGCGCGAAACCTCATAGGTAAAGTCCACGTGGCCCGGCGTATCGATCAGATTGAACTGATACGTCTCGCCATCAT
Source organism: uncultured Collinsella sp. (assembly GCA_958441355.1). GTDB lineage: Bacteria > Actinomycetota > Coriobacteriia > Coriobacteriales > Coriobacteriaceae > Collinsella. Next base: position 423 of record CAUCCR010000181.1, read on the forward strand.
CGGCGTCATAGGACACGCGAACGGCATTGGACTTGATCGTGATGCCGCGCTCGCGCTCGATATCCATGGTGTCGAGCAGCTGCGACTCCATGTCGCGCTCCTCAACGGTATGGGTAAGCTCGAGGATACGGTCACTGATCGTGGACTTGCCATGATCGATGTGCGCAACGATTGAGAAGTTGCGGATGTGGGAAATGTCAATTGAAGTATTCATGCCGACTATCTTACCCGAGCGGTACAAAAAATGGACCCTGTTCCATAAAACAGGCTCCATTTATGCGCGTAATCTGTGTGGTGTGAAATTTACAACTTAGGCGTTGATGCTGTTCACGAGCTTAGCAAGACCGGACTTGCGGTTGGAAGCCTGGTTCTTGTGGATAACATGCTTGGCGGCAGCCATGTCGAGACGCTTGGTGACGGTCTTGAGGGCAGCCTGAGCCTTCTCGGCGTCGCCCTCGGCGACGGCGGACTGGACGTGCTTCGTCAGCGTCTTGAGCTCGGACTTGACAGCCTTGTTACGCATGCGAGCTGCCTCATTGGTGCGGATACGCTTCTTCTGAGACTTGATGTTTGCCACTTCTGGAGTTCCTTTCGAGTTCCTTGCAAAAAATGTATGACACCTCTGAGACACGGTGAGGTCATGCAAGCGCCTACTATAGCACGCTCTATCTCAAAGGGATAGAACGAATTTGGCAAAAAGGCAGGTATCATCACGATTTTCTCAAGATGTTCGTAATCCAAAGCAAAAATGCGGTCTGGGAATCGGCCGAACCCTTGAGTGCGAGCTCCACATCGACCGCGCCCTCGAGCGCAGCGACAAGCTCCGCCATAGAAAAGCGGCGCGCCCAGGTCAGATGATTCTTGACCTGCCAGGACTGGAGCTTGAGCGTTGCGGCAAGCTCGCGACCTTGCCCGCGCGCATCGAGGGCCTTGGCAACGATAAGCTCACGGATGCGTCCGCACAGCAAGGTGTAGGTCCACACATAGCTCTTGACGGGCAGCAGATTAAAGAGCTCGAGCGATCGCCGCATATCGCGGGCCGAGACCGCATTGAGAAAGTCCCAAGGTTGGACCTCAGCCGTGCGCACGATCCAGCGTTCCACATCGGCAAGCTCAATCTGAGGCGCCTCGACCATCTGGGCAAGCTTTGCCAAGTCGTTGTCGAGCATACGGGTGTTTTCACCCGAGCGTGAGACGAGCTCCTCAGCGGCTGCCGTGGAGATGGACTTACCGTGTTGCGTCGCCATCTGCTGCACGCGACGCGGCAGCTCCCAGCGTTTGGTGCTCGAACAGTCGATCACTGCCTTCTTATCAATCTTGGCGATTGCCTTATACAAGCGCGTATTCTTAGCAAGCGAGTCGGCAATGAACAGGCAGACAGTCGTGGGGCTGGGGCTCGCCAGATATTCGACGAGCGGCTCAGAGACCGCCTTGGCGAGCTTTGAGCAGCCGTCGAGAATTACAAGGCGAAACTCGCTGCCCATGGGAAAGGTGTTGAGCGAGCCGATAATCGATTCGATATCGGGGTCTTTGGTCATGTCGCGCTCGTCGAGGTTGAACTCGACCATGCCCGACTTTTCCAGACGTGCCTTCATGCGCGAGACAGCGTGGTCACGTTTGACTCCGTCGGTACCGACGATCAGATATGCCGGCAACAGCCCGGTTTCGGACATCGCGCTCCCCTCTCGCAAGCTCCTAAATTCGTACCGTGTCATTTTAGCCCAGGGCCCCACCGCGCGCCAACGATGCCATCACGACCGCTGGCATCGCATCGTAAAGCCCTTCGCGGTCGGCGTGATGGTGATATCCCCTTGTTCGATGGTGCACGCAAAGCCCCCACCGGCCGCTCGAACCGCATCCACGCACTCGTCGCTGGGATGACCGTATCGATTCCCCTCGCCGGCGCTTGCAATGGAAAGCTCGGGTCTCAAGACGCCCAGCAACTCACCGTCGACCGAGACCTTCGAGCCGTGATGTCCCAACTTAAGCACATCGATATCCCCCACCTCCTGCACAAACTCACGTTCCTGGTCAAGCTCGGCATCGCCGGTCAGCAGCATGCGCAAGCGCTTTCCTTCTTGCGCAAAGGTGAGTAGCAAGACAAGCGAGTCTTCGTTCCCTTCTCCATCCACAGAATCGAACGGCCACATCACTTGGGCGCGAAACGCACCGATGTCGACGGTATCTCCCCGCCTCACCTGGCGATACGAAACGCCGGGATGGTTTAGAACCTGCGCGGGCGCATCATCGAGTGCGTCGGCCGCTACGGCGATGGTCCCAACCGAAAACTGTTCCAGCACTGCAGGCAGACCGCCCCAGTGGTCCTCGTCCCAATGCGTTACAAAGACGGCATCGATATGATGCACATTGTTTCGAACGAGCGCAGTGACCACCCGTTCGTCGAGCCCGCTATCCACGAGCACCACCGTCGAGCCCTGCCGAATCAAGATCGCATCGGCCTGCCCCACGTCCAGGACCGTCA
>CAUCCR010000182.1:0-2831 GCA_958441355.1 uncultured Collinsella sp.
CGCGAAGATGTTCTGGCGCTGCTGGGCGGCGACGGACGCTAGCCGCGCGCGGGGTGGGACTGCTGGAGTGGGCAGGACGGTCGACGCATTTTGGCCCGACCGCTTGCCTGATCCGTTATGTGTTCATTTGCAATGCCGTGGATGGTTTGTCTGCCTTTGGGCATAAGAACCATCAAGAACATTGGCACATCAGCAAAGGAGAACATCATGGCGAAATTCTTTAAGGACCCCGACGGTAAGCTCATCGCTGCCCTTGGCGACGGCGTTGCGACCCCTGCCGGTTGCACGGAACTGACCGCAAACACTGAGGACGCGGCGCACGAGAAGCACGTGCCCGTCGTCGAGACCGAGCGCGACGGTCACGTGATTCGTGCACGCGTTGGCTCGGTCGAGCACCCCAGCCTGCCCGAACACTACATTGAGTGGATCGCCCTTGAGGCCGAGGGCCGTCTGGAGGTCCATTACCTCCAGCCCGGCATGAAACCCGCGACGTTTTTCGCGGGCGGCTCCAAGACCGGTACCGTCTATGCCTACTGCAACCTGCACGGGCTGTGGTCCGCGACATTCTAGGAGCGCGCCCCCGCTCGGGGTATCATAGCTAGCATATGCACATGCAAGCGCCGGCTGCATTATGCGGCCGGCGCTTTTACTACGATTTCGATGGTTTACGACGGAAAGGGCTGGGCCATGAAGCTCGCGCTTGCACAGATCGATATGCGCCTGGGTGATATTGAGGGCATTTGCGGCCGCATCGAGGACCAGGCTCGTCTGGCCCACGAGCGCGGGGCGCGCGTGCTGTGCGTTCCGGCTCCGCTCTTTATGGGCGCCATGCCCGGTGGCCTGGTGGGCGCTGCCGACTTTGAGCACGACGTGCTTGCCGGTTTGACTGGTGTCGCCGAGCGTATCCAGGAGCTTGACATGATCTGCATCGTGCCCGCGGCGGTTTCGTTTGAGGGCCAGCCGCTGCTCGACTACATGATGCTCAAGGACAGTCATGTGGTGCCGGCGCGTTCGAGCATTGCCCTGCAGCGTGGCGAGAACAACGATACGCGTTGGGCGCCGCCGGTGTTCGACGTGGACGGCGTGCGCATCGCCGTGATTTTTGACTTGGACCGCGAACTCGAGATGTTGCCGACCGGCGTCGACCTCATCGCGTATTTCCAATTCAACGCGTTTGACATGACCGACCGTGAGACTGCCGCCATTGCCGCCGTTCGCAGCGGCGCCTACCGCAAGATCGCATCCAAGCGCAGCGTGTGGTTTGCCTGCATGGCGCCGGTCGGTGCCTATGACGAGTCGGTGTATACCGGCGGGTCGTTTGTGCTCGACGACTGCGGTCGCGTGGTGGCCCAGGCGCCGTGTTTTGAGGAGAGCCTGCTGGTTCAGGAGATTCAGCGCGGCGTGATGCTCGATGCTTTGGAGGACCACGAGCTGCCCGAGTTCCGTTCCGAGGAGTGGCTGTGGCAGGGGCTGGTGCTCGCCGTGCGCGACAACGCCCGAGCCCACGGTGCGTCGCGTGCTGTGGTGGCACTCGAGGGTGACTTGCCGTCGTCTTTGCTGACGGCGCTGGCCGTTGACGCTCTGGGCCCGCGTAATGTGATTGGCCTGGTGCTGGGGCGCAACCGTATCTTTACGCCGGCGCAGGAGGAGGCCGAGGCTGCCCGCTGTGCCGCCGTCCGTGCCATCGCCGAGCGTTTGCACATTCGCACTGTCGAGCGCGATGCACCGGATGCGGCGCGTGTGCTCGATCGCGACGTGTCGGCGGGCGATGCCGAGCGTCTGCGCTCGCGCACGTTGGGCCTCATGCTGGAGGACACGGCGCTCGAGCTGGGTGCGATGGCGCTGAGCCCGCTGTCCAAAACCGAGTACGCGCTGGCGGCGCCGGCGCTTTGCGGCGGCTACCAGGGCGATTACGCGCCCTTTGGCGATGTGTACCTGTCGACGCTTGAGTTTGTGGCGCGTGTGCGCAACCGCACGTCTGCCGTGGTGCCCCAGGAGCTCGTGACGCTCAACGCGGTGGAAGATTGTATGGAGCGCGTGCTGGCGCAAGCGCTCTCGACGCTCGACGGTCCGGTCGATATGCTCGACCGCGCGGCACAGCTGCTCGGCGGGCTTGAGCCGGGTGAGGTCGATGGCGCGCTCGAGGCGCACGTGGACCGCAATCGATCTTTCGACGACATTCCGATGGCCGCTGGCAAGCCTGAGGCCTGCTCGCTGCTGCTGATGCTCGTTCGACAGGGTGAGGCTGCCCGCCGCATGTTGCCGACGGCGCCGATCGTCTCGGCCCGTTCGTTTGCCGAGCGCTCCTGGCCGTACATGCTCGCGTGGTCCGACCTGGGGCTTAACGGCAAGGAGCGTATGACGGTCGATTCGCTGGCGCGCGCCGAGGTGCGCCGTTTTGCTGACGAGGATACGAGCGAGCGCGTGCGAAACGAGATGATGGGCGTGCTGGGCGAGCTACTGGGTATTTCGCCCGAGCAAATGGAGGAGCTGCGCTCTGAGGACGGTCAGCGTCGTTTGCACGAGGGAATGAAAAAGTTCGAGGGCGAGGTTCAGGACGCCATCGATAAGATGATGGGCGGTCAGGGCGGCTCGCAAGGTAGTCCCCAGGGTGGCCCGATGCCTCACCCGCCAGTGGATCCGAGGCAGTTCCCCTTTTTCTCGCAGAACTAACTATGGGATAGGATTCGCTTCCAACCCGACACTTCAACTAAGCATCTTGGCCCCGTTGTGTTATTCTAGAACAGACGTTCGTGAATGATGCGCGAGGCCTTGTCTTGCGCTGTGCTTGTGGCGAGGGGAGGTTGGCTTGGTTATCTTGGGCATCGACC
>CAUCCR010000183.1:0-2817 GCA_958441355.1 uncultured Collinsella sp.
ACCTGGATAACGCGGCGACGACCATGCACAAGCCGCAGACGGTCATCGATGCCGTGACGCAGGCGATGTGCTCGCTCGGCAATGCCGGGCGCGGCGCCACGTCGGGTGCCCTCGATGCCGCTCGTACGATTCACGCTTGCCGTGCCAAGCTCTCGCGCCTTTTGGGCTGCCCGAGGGCGGACCATGTGTGCTTTACGCTCAACTCCACGGCGGCGCTCAACACCGCCATCTGTGGCGTGGTGCGCCCCGGCGACCGCGTGGTCACAACGGTGCTCGAGCACAACTCCGTGCTGCGTCCGCTCAACCGCCTGGCGGTAGAGCAGGACGTGACCGTTGAGCATGCGGGCTGTGACGCGAACGGCGTGCTCGACTACGACGAGCTCGAGCGGTTGGTCACGCCGGGCACGCGTGCCGTGGTGGTGACGCATGCCTCCAATGTGACCGGCAACGCGGTCGACATTGCGCGCGTGGCCGCCATGGCTCATGCGGCTGGCGCACTGGTGATCGTCGATGCCTCGCAGTCTGCCGGTACGGCTCGTATCGATATGCAGGCCATGGGGCTCGACATTGTGTGCTTTACCGGCCACAAGGGGCTCATGGGTCCGCAGGGGACCGGCGGCCTGGCCGTGGCGGAGGGCGTTGACGTGGCTCCGTGGGCCATGGGCGGCACGGGCGTGCACAGTTTCGATGCGTTGCAGCCGCTTGAGTGGCCCACGCGCCTTGAGGCGGGCACGCTCAACGGCCACGGTATCGCCGGCCTTTCCGCTGGTCTCGACTTTATCGAGGCCCAGGGTGGGGTGGAGACGATTGCTGCCCACGAGCGTGCGCTCGCTGATCGCTTCCTTGCCGGTGTGCGCGAGATTCCGGGGATTAAGCTCTACGGTGCGTTTGACCAACCCGCGCGCTCGGCGATCGTGTCGCTCAACGTGGGCGATATCGACTCTGCCGAGATCTCGGACGCGCTCATGCAAGGGTGGGGGATTGCGACGCGCCCCGGTGCCCATTGCGCTCCGCTCATGCACCGCGCGCTCGGGACCGAGCGCCAGGGTGTTGTTCGCTTCTCGTTTGGGTATTTCAACACGACCGAAGAAGTCGACACGGCTATCGATGCTCTGTGCGATTTAGCCTGCTAAAGCTGCTAGACCGTTTATACTTGCGGGACGGGTGTTTTTGCCCGTCCCGTTTTTGTTTCGACCCGAAAGGTGGTCCCATGGCTTCATCCACCCCGCGTGGTCTGCGCTCCGACCATGTCGTCACTGTCGGCATCGCCCTATTCTCGATGCTCTTTGGCGCCGGCAATCTCATTATCCCGCCGCTGCTGGCGCTGCAGGCAGGTTCTGCCACGCCGGTCGCCATGCTCGGCTTTCTGGTTGCCGCCATCGGCCTGCCCGTCATGGGCTTTATCGCCGTGGCGCTTGCCGGAACGGCGCGCGAGCTTGCCGGCCGCGTGCACCCCAAGTTTGGCGAGTTCTTTGTCGCGGCGGTGTATCTTGCCATCGGCCCGTGCCTGGCCATTCCGCGCACGAGCTCCACGGCCTTCGAGATGTTGGTGCCGCTGCTGCCCGAGGGTGTCTCGCTTGGCACGGCTCGCCTGGTGTTTGCCATCGGGTTCTTCGCAGTCGCGTTTGTGCTCACGCTGCGCCCGGGTGTCATCACACGCGTGCTCGGCCGCATTACGGGCCCCGCGCTTATCGCGCTCATCGTGCTGGTTGTGGGTGCTGCCGTGATCTCGCCGCTGGGACCGGTTGCCGCGCCTCAGGCTCCCTACGATGCGGGTGCTGCCGTGCAGGGCTTTTTGACCGGCTACCAGACCATGGACCTGCTCGCGTCGCTCGCCTTCGGCATTATCATCGCCGAGACTATCCACGAGCTGGGCGTTACCGACGACAAGCGCGTGGCCTTTGAGATTTCGCGCTCCGGTGTGATCGCCGGTGCGCTCATGGCCGTCATCTACTGCGGCCTGGCGCTTGCCGGCATGCAGCTCAGTACGGTTATGCCCGCTGCCACCAACGGCGCTGCCATCCTTGCCCGCTCTGCCTCCATGCACTTTGGCCTTGCCGGCACGGTCGTGGTCTTCGCGATCTTTTTCCTTGCCTGCATGAACGTGTGCATCGGCCTCATCAGCTGCTGCTCGCGTTACTTCTGTGAGACGTATGTGGTCGAAGGGGGAACGGAGGCCTCCGAGGAGGCCATGCGCCGTCCCTTTGCGGTTCTCGCCTTTGTGTTCGCGGCGTTTTCGTGCGTGCTCTCCAACGTGGGCCTCGACATGATCCTCATGTTCTCGGTGCCCATGCTCAACGCCTTGTACCCCGTCGCCATTGTGCTGGTGCTGATGGGCCTGGTGCACGGTTTTTGCGACGCCCATCCGCAGGTGTGGGTTTGGGTCGGCGGCGTGGTCGTGGTGCAGAGTGTGATCACCTCGGTCCGCGACGCGTTCTTTGCGGGCGTGTGGCTGCCGTTCGATGCGCTGCCGTTGGCGGACATTGGAGCCGCGTGGGCGCCGGTCGCCGTGGTGGCCTTTGTGATCGGTCTGCTCCATAGTCGTTTTGTTGCACATTCGAGGAGCTAGGGTTTCTGCGCTTGCACAGGCGGGGAGTCTCCCCTATAATTTCCTTCGCTTTGGGACACGCAAGGTTTAGACCTTAGCTGCTCAACACCTTCGGGACGTGGCGCAGTTTGGTAGCGCGCCTGCTTTGGGAGCAGGATGTCGCAGGTTCAAATCCTGTCGTCCCGACCATATCTTGCGGGCGTAGTTCAATGGTAGAACCCCAGCCTTCCAAGCTGATGACGCGGGTTCGATTCCCGTCGCCCGCTCCA
>CAUCCR010000184.1:0-2781 GCA_958441355.1 uncultured Collinsella sp.
TTGCCACCTCTATACTGCCGGCCTTCCCGATCCCGAGCTTGTGATTCGCACCTCCGGTGAGCTGCGCCTTTCAAACTATCTGCTGTGGCAGGTGGCTTATTCCGAGTTCTACGTCACCGATACCTATTGGCCCGACTTTGATCGTTGGGGCCTTGTCGACGCCATTTTGGCCTATCAGGGCCGTGACCGTAGGTTTGGTGGTCTGAGCAAGACCGAGGAGGCTTAATCGTGTCCGATCGTCCCAAGGCATCTGCTCCCACGACGCCTGCGCGCAAAGCTGCCACTGCGGGAGCGCCTGCAGCGAAGGGCGGCACCGGTTCGTGGCTGTCGGGCTTTATTACCCGTGCCGCCGCCGGTATCGTCTACGCCGTTGTCTTTATCCTGTGCCTGGTTTTGGGTATCGTGCCCACGGCCATCTTTGTTTCCGTCATGAGCGGCCTGTGCTGCTATGAGTTTTTCCGTATGACAAGGCTCGATGGCAAGATGGCTAACGAGCGCATGGGTATCGCTGCCGCCGTACTCTTTCCGCTGTCGGCGTTGGGCGATTCGATGTTGCTGAATGCCCTGCTTTTTGCCCTAATGCTCGCTGTGGGCATTTGGTATGTTTGGTCGCCGCGTACCCGCATTTCTGATGTGGCCGTGACGCTCATGGGTCCCATCTACACTGGCTTTATGCTGTCGGCTATCGTGCTGCTGCGCGATGCCGTGCCCGGTTTTGCCGGCGCCCTGCTTTCGGTGGGCGTTTGCGCGTCCCTTTGGGTCTCCGATTCGTTTGCCTACATCGTGGGTAGCCGTATCGGCAAACACAAGATGGTTCCCAAGATCTCTCCCAAAAAGAGCTGGGAGGGGTTTGTTGGCGGCATCCTGGGCTCAGTTTTGATTTGGCTCATCCTGTGGGCGACGCACTTCTACAAGCTCAGCCTGCCCTATGCGCTGCTGTGCGGCGTGGTCGTGTCCATTTTGGGCGTTATCGGCGACCTCATCGAGTCGCGCATCAAGCGTGGCGTGGGCGTCAAGGATTCCGGCAACCTTATCCCGGGCCATGGCGGCATGCTCGACCGTAGCGACTCGCTTATCTTCGGCTGCATTACTGCTCAGCTGCTTTTGATGATCGGAGGCGTGCTGTAATGTCCTTCCAGACGACGTATGGCCCCGATGGACGTCTCCGTGTTGCCATCCTGGGTTGTACGGGCTCTATCGGCACCCAGGCGCTCGATGTGTGCCGCCAGCATGCCGATCGCCTGCAGGTGACGGCGCTGTCCGTTAACTCCAGTACCTCCGAACTCGTTGCCGCTGCCCGCGAGTTCTCGGTTCCGGCGGTTGCCGTGGCCGATGTCGCTCACGGCGATGACGCCGTGCTGCAGGAGTTGCCCGAGGGAACGAAGCTCGGCGTTGGCGCGCAGGCGGTTTGCGAGCTCGCGCGTCGCGACGATGTCGACTGCGTGCTCGTCGCTATTGTGGGCGCCGCCGGTCTCGAGGCGAGCCATGCGGCCTTGACCTCAAATAAGCGCCTTGCCCTTGCCAACAAGGAGTCCCTCGTCGTCGGTGGCGACTTGCTTATGCCGTTGGCGCAATCGGGCCAGCTTATTCCAGTCGACTCTGAGCACTCCGCCATCTACCAGTGCTATCTGGGGGAGAACCCACGCGAGGCTCATTGTATTTGGCTCACCTGCTCGGGCGGTCCGTTCTTTGGCCGCACGCGCGGCGAGCTCGACCGCGTGACGCGTGCCGATGCCCTCGCACATCCCACGTGGGCCATGGGTGCCAAGATCACCATCGACTCCGCCACCCTCATGAACAAGGGTCTGGAGCGCATTGAGGCCATGCATCTGTTTAACTGCGACCTCGATTTCATTAACGTGGTCGTGCAGCGTCAGTCCAAGATTCACTCTATGGTCGAGTTCGCCGACGGCTCTGTGATGGCGCATCTCGGTGCTTCCGACATGCGTATTCCCATCCAGTTCGCGTTCTCGTATCCCGAGCGTTGGGATACCCCGGCGCCTCGTATCGATTTCCGCGAGCTGGGGCAGCTCACGTTTGATGCTGCCGACATGGATACCTTCCGCTGTCTGGCACTGGCCGAACGTGCCGGCAAGACGGGTGGCACCATGCCGTGCGTGCTCAATGCCGCCAACGAGGTCGCCGTCGATGCCTTCCTGCACGATGGCTGCAGCTTTACCGATATCGATCGCATTGTGGAATCCTGCATGGATGCCCACGATATGCAGGCGGTCGATTCGTTTGAGCAGCTTCGCGACATTGACGCGTGGGCGCGTGAAAAAGCTGCGCAGGTGCTCGCCGCAACCCGTTCCTAACCCATAAGGATTGCTTTTTCGTTTTATGGATACTGTTCTGAGCGTTCTTTCATCGGTCTTTTGGGGCCTGCTGATGCTTTCCGTCCTCGTGTTTTTGCACGAGGGCGGCCACTTTTTGGCGGCGCGTGCCTGCGGCGTCCGTGTGACCGAGTTCTTTTTGGGCCTGCCGTGCCGCTTTGACATCCATTACACGTCGCGTCGCATTGGAACCAAGTTTGGCGTGACCCCGCTGCTGCTGGGTGGCTACGCTGCCATCTGCGGTATGGATCCGACCGATGTCTCGTGCGCCGATCGCGTGCTCGCGGCTATCTACCGTCATGGTCACGTGACCGTGGCCGACCTTGCTGTCGAGCTCGAGCTTTCCGAGGAGGATGTGCTCGAGGCTTGTGCTCTGTTGCTGGGCTGGGGCTCCATCGCACCTTGGTATGAGGAAGGGGAGAAGCCCTCACCGAGCTACTATCCCACC
>CAUCCR010000185.1:0-2770 GCA_958441355.1 uncultured Collinsella sp.
TCGCCCGAGGTGCTCGCCTACGCTGCCGACCGCCTGCGCGAGGCGGGTGCGCGCGAGGTGCATTGGCTGCCCCTCTATTGCAAGAAAGGCCGCCCCAGCTGGCAGCTACAGGTAATCTGTGCTCACGAGGATATCGAGCGTCTGCAGACGATCATCTTTTTGGAAACCACGACCAATGGTATCCGTCGCCAGGTTATGGAGCGCGTTTGCCTGCCACGCCGCTTTGAGCGCGTAACAACGCCTTGGGGCGAGGTATCCGTTAAGGTGGCGACCCTGCCCGACGGCAGCGAGCGCGCGGCTCCCGAGTACGAGGACTGCGCCCGTCTCGCCCGCGAGCGCAACGTGCCGCTCCAGCGCGTGATGCAGGCGGCGCAAGCCGCGGCACTGCGATTTGAGTAACGCGGCTGGTGGCGACATCCTGCGCCCAGCCACATCAACCCCATTCGAAAGGATCTCCCCATGAAATACCTCATCGCCTCCGACATCCACGGCTCGGCATATTGGGCCGAGCGCCTGGTTGCCGCCATCGAGTCCGAGCAGCCCGGCCGCATCGTGCTGCTGGGCGACCTGCTCTACCACGGTCCGCGCAACGACCTGCCGCGCGATTACGCTCCCAAGCGCGTGATTCCGCTGCTCAACGCCCTGGCCGACCGCATCATCGCGGTGCGCGGCAACTGCGACGCCGAGGTCGACCAGATGGTGCTCGACTTCCCCGTCATGGCCGACTACGCCACGCTGTTCGACGAGACCGGCCGCGAGCTGTTCCTGACGCACGGCCATGTCTTTGGCGCCGGCATGCACAACAGCGTCGACCACGCGCCTGCGCTGCCCGAGGGCTCCGCGCTCGTCTACGGTCATACGCACATCAAGGTCAACGAGGAAAGCGCCGCGCACCCGGGCCTGTGGCTCTTCAACCCCGGCAGCGTGAGCATCCCCAAGGACGGCACGCACAGCTACGGCATCTACGAGGGCGGTGCGTTCCGTCACGTGGTCATGGAGGAGGAGTAGCCATGGCGCAGCACATGGCTCAGCAAAATGCCGAGGGCTCGCGCAATCTGTCCACGCTGGTCGACGCGTCGGCCGAGCTGCAGCATCTGGTGCAGACCGTCTGGCGCTTGCGTCAGCCCGACGGCTGCCCGTGGGACCGCGAGCAGACGCACCGCAGCATTGGCAAGAACATGATCGAGGAGGCCTACGAGGCGCTCGACTGCATCGAGGCGGACGACGCGGTTCACCTGCGCGAGGAGCTGGGTGACGTGCTCATGCAGGTCGTGCTGCATGCGCAGATTGCTGCTGACGCCGGCGAGTTTACGCTGACCGACGTGGCGCGTGATATCGATGCCAAGCTCATCCGCCGTCATCCGCACGTGTTTGGCGATGTAGATGCCGACAGTTCCGACGAGGTACTCAAGATTTGGGACGAGGTTAAGCTTGCCGAGAAAGCCGCCAAGGACAAGGCCGTGGCGGCTGGCGAGGCTGCGCCCGAGGGCCTGCTCGACGGCGTGCCCACGCATCTACCGGCGCTGATGCAGGCTCAGAAGGTGTCGCGCAAGGCGGCTGCCGTGGGCTTTGAGTGGGAGACGGTCCAGGACGTGTGGGACGAGGTTGCCGAGGAGCGTGCCGAGTTTGAGGCCGAGGCCTCTGGCTCGCCCGAGCGCGAAATGGAGTTTGGCGACCTGCTCTTTGCCTTGGTCAACGTCGCGCGCAAGGAGGGCATTGACGCCGAGAGCGCCCTTCGTGCCAGCACGGCAAAGTTCCGCCGTCGCTGGGCCGCGATGGAGCAGATGGCGGCCGATGCTCACGTGGATCTTGCCGAGCTTTCGACCCACGGCCTCAACGACCTGTGGGATGCCGCAAAGGCGGAGGAGTAAGACTGCGGGAACGACGGGCTGACACGCCTCATCGTTCCCGCTAAATTTTTCGAAAATCAAGTGTATCCCTCGGCTAACTTAGGGCATAATGCAAAAAGTGCGACATGGCTAACTTACGGAGGCGCACCGACGGTGCACGGTCAGCCGGTCGCTTGCATCCACTACGTTTCCAAGTGAGAGGGAGACAACATGAGCGATATTTTGGATGTCTACGGTCGTGAGGTGCTCGACAGCCGCGGCAATCCCACCGTCGAGGTCGAGGTCGTGCTCGAGGACGGCAGCTTTGGCCGCGCAATGGTGCCTTCGGGTGCTTCGACCGGCGCCTTTGAGGCCTGCGAGCTGCGCGATGGTGACAAGGGCCGCTACTTGGGTAAGGGCGTTTCGCAGGCCGTCGAGCACGTCAACAACGAGTGCGCTAACGCCGTCGTGGGCCTCGACGCCTTCGACCAGCGCGCCGTCGATGCCGCGCTGATTGCCGCGGACGGTACCCCCAACAAGACCAAGCTCGGTGCCAACGCCATCCTGGGCGTGTCGCTGGCCGTTGCCCGCGCCGCTGCCGAGTCGTCGGGCCTGTCGCTGTACCAGTACCTGGGCGGCGTCAACGCTCATCTGCTGCCCACACCTATGATGAATATCCTCAACGGCGGCGTGCATGCCGACAACAACGTCGACTTCCAGGAGTTCATGATCATGCCGGTGGGCGCCCCGAGCTTTGCCGAGGGCCTGCGTTGGTGCGCCGAGGTCTACCACACCCTCAAGGGCGTGCTGCACGAGGCCGGCCTGGGCGGCGGCGTGGGCGACGAGGGCGGCTTTGCCCCCAACCTTAAGACCAATGTCGAGCCGTTCGAGTACATCACCAAGGCCGTGGAGAAGGCTGGCTTTAAGCCCGGCGTCGACTT
>CAUCCR010000186.1:0-2687 GCA_958441355.1 uncultured Collinsella sp.
CTATGTGAAGCTCAAGTCCGAGATGACCAAGCTCTACGCCCAGCGCAAGGATCTGGACATTGAGCTCGACGATCTCAATACCACCGAGATTCAGACCAACAACGCCATCGAGGCTGCCAAGAAGCGCCACGTCGACGGCTCCGACTACCGCGAGGTTCAGGACCTGGAAAACGAGCTCGCCACCCTGGCCAAGCGTCTGGACAAGATTGAGCACACCCGCAAGGACGTCGTTGTCGCCCATAAGGAGGCGCTCGACCGCGAGGCCCGCGCACAGGCAATTATCGCCAAGTTCGAGGAGGGCGTGAAGGCCGATACCAAGGCCGCCCGCGCTAAGGCTGCCGACCTGCAGGCTCAGATTGACGCCGCCACTAAGGAACGCACCGCGCTTGCCGCCACGCTGCCGGCCGACGTGCTCACCGACTACGAGCGTCTGCTCAAGCAGTTCCGCGGCCTGGCCGTCGAGACCATCCAGGGCAACATCCCCACAGTCTGCCACACCGCGCTGCAGGCATCGTCCATGAGCGACCTCAACCACGACGGTAGGTCAATTACGCACTGCCCGTACTGCCACCGCCTCCTGGTACTCCCGAGCAAGGAAGCTTAAACGATGACGGCATCCAACAATTCAATGCAACTTGAGGGAAAAACGATCCTGCTGGGCATTACCGGCGGGATCGCCGCCTATAAGTCGTGCAATATCGTGCGCCTGCTGCAAAAGCGCGGCGCGCGCGTCAAGGTCGTTATGAGCGAGCATGCCACGGAGTTCGTGGGGCCGCTTACCTTCCGCGCGCTCACCAACGAGCCCGTTGCCGTGGGCCTATTCGACGATCCCTCCGACCCCATCCACCACATTTCGCTGGCGCAGGAGCCCGATCTGGTGGTCGTGGCGCCCGCGACGGCCAATATCATCGCCAAGATGGCAAACGGTATCGCCGATGACCTCATCTCCACCACGCTGCTTGCGACGCCGCGACCCATCGTGATCGCACCCGCTATGAACAACGGCATGTGGAAGGCGCCGGCGACGCAGGCCAACATGGCCACGCTGCGCGAGCGCGGTGTCCATGTGGTGGGACCCGGCAGCGGCTACCTTGCCTGCGGCGACGTGGACACGGGACGCATGAACGAGCCCGAGGACATCGTCGAGGCCATCTGCGAGGTGCTGAACCCCGTCCCGCAATACCTTGCGGGCAAGCGAATCGTGATCACCGCCGGCCCCACGCACGAGCCGATCGACCCCGTACGCTTCATCGGAAACCGGTCGTCGGGCAAGATGGGCATCGCCCTGGCGGGGGAGGCCGCTCGCCGCGGTGCTGCGGTCACGCTTGTGCTGGGGCCGACATCGCTCGATGTTCCCCACGGCGTGGAGTGCGTGCGCGTGCAGACCGCCGAAGAGATGCTGCAGGCAGCGCTGAGCGCCTTTCAGACGGCTGATGCGGCCATTTGTGCGGCCGCTGTCGCCGACTACACCCCCGCGACCCCTGCCGACCATAAGCTCAAAAAGGCCAACGAGCGCCTGGATCGCATCGAACTGGTCGAGACGGTCGATATTTTGGCCGAGCTCTCGCGCCAAAAGGGAGAGCGGTGCGTGATCGGCTTTGCGGCCGAGACCGATAACGTCGTGGAGTACGCGCAGCGCAAGCTTGCGCGCAAGGGTTGCGATGCCATTATCGCCAACGATGTCTCGCGCGCCGATTCGGGCTTTGGAACCGATACCAACAAGGCCTGGATCGTGAGCAAAGCGGGCACGCAAGAACTTCCCGTGCTAACAAAACCCCAGCTCGCAGATACAATTTTGAACTTGCTTCAAAATTTATAAAAAAGTTCTTGCACAAGTCTAAAGTTTCGGGTTAATATACTCCCTGTTGCGAGCGAGAGCAGAGCAACAAACAAAAGCATCGGGACGTGGCGCAGCTTGGTAGCGCACTTGACTGGGGGTCAAGGGGTCGCTGGTTCGAATCCAGTCGTCCCGACCAGAAGTTTGCAGGTCAGGCACCTAGTGCCTGACCTTTTTTGTTTTAATCACCATGATTATTTTGCTTAAAGCAACAACGTTCCCGCTCGATGTAATCACCGAATCAAAACGTGTACATCAGCCACCAAAATCGACATTTTTCGACATGTTTGGAGGCTGATGTACACGAATGCGAAATCCCCGCCGCCTAAAAGCGCCCTCCACATGTCTGGACTCTCTATGCTTACGCTGGATAGACATCGCCGGAACGGGTATAGTATCGAAAGTTTTGTCGTTAACCAGCGGGGGAGTCCTGTGGGCATCAAAAAGAAGATCAAAAAGGAGCTTATCGGCACTTCCGATTACCCGTCGAATAAGATCTTTACGATCTCCAATTTCATCACCTTTACGCGCCTGATCCTCACCCTGGTATTTCTGTACCTGTTTGTGACGGACAACAACCGCGTCATCGCCATTGTTATCTACGCCGTTGCCGCCTCCACCGACTGGATGGACGGCCAGATCGCCCGCATGACTAAGACGGTCTCATGGCTCGGCAAGGTCATGGATCCCATCTGCGACCGTGCGCTGCTGTTCACCGGCGTCTTGGGACTGGTGGTCCGCGGAGAGCTACCCATCTGGGTCTGCGTGCTCATTATTGGCCGCGACATCTATCTGGGCATCGGCACGCTTATCGTTCGTCATTATCACCGTCGCCCCATCGATGTCGTCT
>CAUCCR010000187.1:0-2642 GCA_958441355.1 uncultured Collinsella sp.
AGAACCGCTCGAACGCGTGAGCTGCGGATTCCTGGTTCATGCCGATGCCCTCGTCCTCAACGCTTATGTCGATCGTGCCCGCGCCCGCATCCGACGCTACGCCAAACGAGATGGGCGTGCCCGCGTCCGAATACTTGGCGGCGTTTTGCACGATCACGCGAAGAGCCTGCTTCACGAGCGCCACGTCAACGGGCGCGTCGCAGCGTGGGTCGCTGACAAGCGCAGCGTCAAAGGCCAGCCGATACGTGTGCTCGGTATCGATCATCTGCGATTCCTCGCATACCTCGCCGACCAGTGCGGTCAGGTTGGTATTCGCGCGCCGCAGGACCGTGCGCCCGGCATCGCCGCGCGCCAAAAACAGCAGCTGCTCCACGAGCTCTTGCATGTGCTCGCTTTCGGCCTTGAGGGACGCGATGGATTCTGCCAGCACGTCCGGGTCGTCTTTGCCCCAGCGGTCGAGCATGTTTACGTAGCCCTGAATCACCGCGATGGGCGTGCGCAGCTCGTGGCTCGCATCGTTGACAAAGCGCATCTGCTGCAGCTTGGCCTCTTGCATCTGGCGCAGTAGGCGGTTGAGTGCGACCTCGATGCTCGCCAGGTCGGCGTCGCCGGTGGTGACGCTCGGCGAGTCGACGCTTGCGCGCGCGATGGCCTGCTCCAGTGTTTCCATTTTGCCGCCGGAGAGCTGCATGCGACCGAGTTCGTCCACGCGCAGGGCCAGATCGTTGAGCGGCGCCATGGTGCGGCGCACGCGGCGGGCGCCGCCGAGCATGTTGAGCACGCTGATGACCTGCCAACCCACAACGACAAGGTAGAGAGGCCATAGCGTGACGAGGTCCTGCGCGAGGGGGAAGGTCTTGGTGGTGCGCGCAAGCTCGACGGTATAGGTGAGCGTTGTCGGGTCCCAGCCGCGCGCGGGCGTCAGCGACATGCCGTGAACGGTGGCACCGGGGATCCATCCTGCGGTAAACGTGTCGTCGGGCAGTGTCTGGTTGTATCCATAGACGAGGATCGCCGCCGCAATCACTACCAGCAACAGATCGAGCCAGATGTAGCTCATCAGACGGCGCCACATATAGCTCCAGTTGATGGCGCGGGCGATGGAGGTGACGCGCTTGGCCTCGGCGTTACGCACGGCAGACATAGCCCACCCCGCGCACGGTCTGGATGATGCGAGCGCCGCCAGCGTCTTCGATCTTGGCACGCAGGTGCGCGATGTGTACGTCGACGTTGTTGGTGTCGCCCACGTATTCGTAGCCCAGCGCTTCGTGCGCGATGCGCTCGCGCGTGAGCACGGTGCCGGCGTGCGCCATAAGCAGGGCGAGAACGTCGAACTCGCGGGCCGTGAGCGCGATGGGCGAGCCGCCGACCGTGACTTCGTGGCGGTCGGGGTCGAGCACGACTGAGCCCACAGTGAGCGTGGCGGGGGAGAGCGAGGCGGAAACCTGGGTTGAGTCGCTGACCGGGGGTATCGCAGCGGCGCTCCCGCCCGCGTCGCTCGCCGCGCCCGTCCCGATGCCGCCAACGCCCGAAGCCGTCCGCACGGCCTCCGAGCGCTTCAGCGCAACGCGGATCCGTGCGAACAGCTCCTCAATGGCAAACGGCTTGGTTAGGTAATCGTCAGCGCCGGCGTCGAGCCCGGCCACCTTATCCATCACGGCATCGCGCGCGGTGACCATGATCACCGGCACATCCTTGTGCTTGCGCACGCGCCGCAGCACCTCCATGCCGTTGAGCTGCGGCAGCAGCACGTCGAGCAGAATCAGATCGTAGTCGCGCTCCAGCGCCAGGTCTACGGCGGTGCGGCCGTCGGCGGCGTGCTCCACCTGGTAGCCCTCGTGCTCCAGCTCGAGCGTCACAAAGCGGGCGATTTTCTCCTCGTCCTCTACGATCAGGATTCGTGCCATACGTGCCCCCGTCTGCGATTACTTGTCGTCGTTGAGATTTTGCTTGATGTCGTCCGCGGCGTCGGCGGCGTGATCCATAAGGTTGTTGATGCTGCCGGGCACGTCGCCGTCGCTGTCGATGCGGTAGCGCATGCCAAAGAACAGGCCAATCAGCATCAGCCATATCGTGGCGCCCCAAGCAAACAGCGCGACGATGGGGATCAGGATGGGGATGTTGAGGATGATCGCATCGCGGCGCGTGGCAATAAACTTGGTGTCCAGGCTCAGGCGGAAGAGCTTTTTGAGGTACTCCCACACGCTGTCCATCTTCTTGGAGAAGTCGGTCTTTTCGCTCGACTTTTCGTAGGCGGCCTGCGCGGCGACCATCTCGGCCGAGGGCTCATCGACCGGCACGGACTCGGTGGCGGCGTGCGCCGACGTGGTTTGCGTCTTGCCCTGCGACTCGAGCCAAATGATGGCATCCAGAACGTTACCGTCGGCGGCGTCGAGCGCGGCCTTGGCATCGGTGTAGCTCACGTTGCACTTGGTGCGAATGGTTTCAACTTTTTCGAGGTCGTCCATGACCTGTCCTTTCGTTCGATGGGCGCGACGCCGGGCGATCTGCCCAGGCGCGAGCGTAGCGTTCGGCGGTCTGCGTTGCGCGGCGCCGCCCCGCCCCTTGTTCGAACTCTATAGTGCAGGTTATAGATTAAGCGATTCTTGAGCCAAGATTAATGTTGGATGAGTTTTTGGGTG
>CAUCCR010000188.1:0-2639 GCA_958441355.1 uncultured Collinsella sp.
TGGCCATGCCGACCGACACGCAGGTGGCGCCAGCCAGGATAAACTCGGCCGCATCTTCGCCCGTCATGACACCGCCGACACCGTTGATGGGGATATCGACGGCCTGAGCGACCTCCCAGACCATGCGAACGGCGATGTGGTGGCACAGCGGGCCCGAAAGGCCGCCCTTGGGCTTGGCCACACGGGACTTGCGGGTATGGACGTCGATGGCCATGCCCTGGATGGAGTTAATGACCGAAAGGCCGTCGGCGCCGGCGGCCTCGAGAGCCTTGGCAATCTCGGCAACGTTAACCGGAGCCATCTTTACGAACAGCGGCTTATCGGTCACCTTACGGCAGGCAGCCATAACGGCAGAGGCGCCCTCGGGCGAGGAGCCCATGGCGGCACCGCCGGCGGCAATATTGGGGCAGCTGACGTTGATCTCGTAGCCGGCAGCCCAGGGACACAGCTCGACATACATCTCAAGCGCGCGGACAAACTCCTCGACGGAGTGACCGGCGACCTGACAGATGACCTGACAACCGTCCTTGGAGAGCTGCTCGAGCCACGGACCGGACTCGCGGGCAAAAGCGGCCACGCCGGGGTTCTGAAGGCCCACGGAGTTAATCATACCGCCGGGAATCTCGGCCATGCGGGGCGCGGGGTTGCCGGGCCAGGGATCGGCAGCGCAACCCTTGGTGGTGATGGCGCCCAGCTGGGAAACATCAAAGAAGTTCTGGAACTGCCAACCGTAGCCAAAGGTACCGGCTGCGGTGTTGATGGGGTTCTGCATCTTGACGCCGCCGAAATCGACGGCCATGTTCACGGTACCCACTAGAAGACCACCACCTTGGAAGCATCGAACACGGGGCCGCACATGCAGGCGCCCTTCATACCGTCGACCGTCTCGACATTGCAGGTGTTGCAGGCGCCAAAGCCGCAGCTCATCATGCGCTCGAGCGACACCTCGCAGTACGCACCGGCCTCGGCGGCAGCGGCGGCGACTTTCTTCATCATGACGGCGGGACCGCAGCTGGCGACGTAGTCATAACCGCCCTCGCCGAGCAGCTCGGCGGCAGGATCGGTGCAGAAGCCGTGCGTGCCCAACGAGCCGTCGTCGGTGCATACGTCGACCGTATCGCACAGCGAGCGGAACTCATCGATGCCCACGGCCTTGGAAGCGGTGCCAAAGCCCAGGCACACGTCAACATCCACGCCCTGCCCGGCAAGCATGCCGGCGAGGCAGAGCACGGGCGGAACGCC
This sequence comes from uncultured Collinsella sp., assembly GCA_958441355.1. Taxonomy (GTDB): domain Bacteria; phylum Actinomycetota; class Coriobacteriia; order Coriobacteriales; family Coriobacteriaceae; genus Collinsella. The sequence goes on from CAUCCR010000188.1 coordinate 1,243, forward strand.
GATGCCGCCCGCCACGAGCAGCGCCTTCCTAGTGCCCTCGGGAACAAGCCAGCCGCGGCCGCCAGGGCCCAACAGGTTGGACTTGGAGCCGGGGGCCATCTGCGACAGACGACGGGTGTCGTCACCCACGACGGCGTACCACAGCTCGACGGTACCGGCCTGGGCGTCGGCGCGATAGAAGCTCAGGGGCACGCGAAGCAGCGAGGACGCATCGCCGGGCACGGCAATGTTCACAAACTGACCGGGCTTGAGCGCACTTGCAAGCTTGGGGGCCGAGATGACGAGCGAGAAGATGCCGTCGGCAATCTCCCGGTTCGAGACGACCTCGAAGTCGTGCATGCGTGCAGTGGAAGGTGTGGGCATAGACGCTCCAATCCCCCATGCGGTTGCATGGTCCAAACGAATAGAAAGCGCGGCACCGCAAGGGCGCCGCGCACAAAAGCGATAAGGCTATGCTAGCAGATGCAGCCGTCGGCAAGCGTCTGCTTACCGCCGACAAACACATCGGTGGCACGACCGGTGAGCGTGCGGCCGGCAAAACCGGAGTTCTCGGCGCGCGACTCGTAACCGTCCTCGCCAACCGTCCAGGTTGCGGAGGGGTCGAACACGGTCAGGTCGGCAACGGAGCCCGCCTTGACCTGAACCTGATCAAGGCCCAGGATCTCACGCGGCTTGATGGCCATGAGCTCGACCATGCGAGCCATGCTCATCTTGCCCGTGTTGACCAGCTCGGTAAGCACAAGCGACAGCGAGGTCTCGAGGCCGATCATGCCAAAGGGCGCAAGCTCGAACTCGCGGGCCTTCTCCCACGGGGTGTGGGGAGCGTGATCGGTGACGATAACGTCGACGGTACCGTCGATGACACCCTGACGGATGGCCTCGGCGTCCTCGTCGGTGCGCAGCGGCGGATTGACCTTAAGCGAGGTGTTGTAGGTCTCGTCCAGGTCGTTCTCGGTCAGGAACATGTGGTGCGGGGTGGCCTCGCAGGTAACCTGAACGCCAGCGGCCTTACCGGCACGCACGATCTCCAGACCATGGGCGGTGGAGATGTGCTGGATGTGCAGCTTGGCACCAGTCAGCTTGGCGATCTCGATGTCGCGGGCGATCTGGAGCTCCTCGCCGGCAGCCGGCCAACCCTCGAGAGCCAGACGGGTCGAGACCTTGCCCTCGTTGATCTGGCCGTGGCCGACCAGGTCCTCGTCCTGGCAGTGGCTCATAAAGACCTTGCCGAACATCTTGCCGTAGTCCATGCAGCGACGGAGCATGCCCGCGCCCTGCACGCCGCGACCGTCGTCGGTGAAAGCGACGGCGCCATGGGCGACCATATCGCCCATCTCGGACATGGCCTCGCCCTTAAGACCGCGGGTCATGGCGCCCGACGGATAGACGCGGCAGTG
>CAUCCR010000189.1:0-2638 GCA_958441355.1 uncultured Collinsella sp.
CGACTACGAGGTTTTGGGCGAGACGCTCGTCGACGCAGTGGGCGAGGCCTTTGACAAAGTTGCCAAGGCGCTTGGTCTGGGCTATCCGGGCGGCCCCATCATCTCCAAGCTTGCCGAGACGGGTAATCCCCGCGCTATCGATTTCCCCCGTGCGCTCAACCGTCGCGGTGATTATCGCTTTTCGCTTTCGGGCCTTAAAACAGCTGTGGTTTCGTATATCGAGCACGAGACTGCTGCCGGCAATACCATTCACCTGCCCGACCTGGCGGCATCGTTTGAGGCTGCGGTGTTTGACGTGCAGTACAAGAAGGCCAAGGGCGCTTTGCACGAGACGGGCTGCCGTGAGTATTGCATCGGCGGTGGCGTCTCGGCCAATCCGCACCTGCGCCGTATGATGATTCAAAAGCTGGGCCGTCAGGGTATTCGCGTGACGGTTCCGCCGCTCAACGCGTGCACGGATAACGCCGCGATGATCGCGGAGGTCGCGCGTCGCAAGTTCAAGGAAGGCGATTTTGCCTCCTTTGACGTGGATGCCGATCCCAATATGACCTTGTAGGTTGCTTGAGCAGGGGCGCTGCTGCCGGCGCCCCTAGAGGCCGAGAATAAGGTTTTCGAGTTCCTCGGCGCTATCGACCACGTAGTCGGCGCCGGCCTGCTCGAGCTCCTCGCGCCCGCGGAAACCCCAGGTGACCCCTGCAACCTTGATGCCGGCATTGTGCCCCGTCTGAACATCGACATTGGAATCGCCCACATAGAGGGTCTCTTGTGCGCATGCGCCCAGCTGCTCCATTACGTGCAGGGTGATGGGAGCTTCTGGTTTGGGCGGAAACGCGTCGATTCGTCCCTGCACGAGGTCGAATGCTTTGGCGCCAAAGTACTTTTCTGCGAGCGGCAGCGCGGCGTCGTGGTCTTTGTTGGTGAGAACGGCAGTGCGCACGCCTGCCTGCTTGACGCGTTCGAGCATGCTGTTTATGCCGGGGTAGACATGAGTGTGGTCTTCTTTGTGCTGAGCGTAGTAGGCGCAAAACTCGTGATAGGTGCGCTCGAACATGGCGGAATCCCCGGCGTACTCGGCGGGCATAAAGCGCTCGACGAGCCTAAGCATGCCGTTTCCCACCTTGTAGCGATAGGTGTCGATGGCAAACGTGGGCCATCCATGCAATTCGCAGACATGATTGCCCGCGCCCGCAAGGTCTTCGAGCGTGTTGAGAAGCGTGCCGTCCATATCAAAAATCACGTGCGTGATGGGCATGGAACCTCCTGGGTTGCGAATTGCGTCAAAGGCCACTGCGGCTGCGCACAGTGTAGCGCAACCGCCGCAAAGAAATCGGGGCACCCGCAGGGGCACCCCGATTCTCAAAACAAAGGACATGTGGACGCAGCCGAGACGCCGCGTGCATTAAATCGTGCGCTTGATCTCCTCGACAAGCTTTTCTTTGGGCAGGGCGCCTACCAGGCGACCGACCTCGGCGCCGTCGCGGAAGATGATGAGCGTGGGGATGGACATGACGCCGTACTTGAGGGCGAGTTCTTCGTTTTCGTCTACATTGCACTTGGCTACGGCGATGACGTCGGCCATGTCGGTTGCAACTTCATCGACCACGGGTGAAACCATGCGGCATGGTCCGCACCAGGGGGCCCAGAAGTCAACGAGCACGGGTTTTGGGTTATTCAGCACGCTGTCGAGATTGGTGGCGGTGATTTCCTGGATTGCTGCCATGGGAAACTCCTTTATACGACGCCCGCTTGGGCGGGTCGGATGTTTACACGACTCGCTTATACCCAAAGACGCGGCGTCGCTAGCGGCGATGTCGAGGTTTATTTGTCACCGTGGCGCTGGTGTGCGGCGCGATAGAATGGACAAGATTGACACTCGGAGGTTTGCACATGCATGCATCGGCACAGATGAAAAAGGCCGCACTCGAAGCCACGCGCCAGGAGCTCGATGCCCTGTGCGCTCGCGGCGTGCGCATGGAGGGCAACGCGTTTTCGCCCATCGTGCTCATCAAAGGCGACCTCAATGAGGAAGAGCGTGCTGGCGGCGCGCTTTTGGGCGGCGCGGACGGAACTGCGCTGCGCGCATCGTGCACGGCTATCGGCTATGCTCCCGAGGATTTTTGCGCGCTCGCGGCCGTTGCGGGCGAGGGAGACGACCCGGCACTTACGCTGGGCGCGACGCTGCCCACGGAGGTGTTCCGCGAGGCCCTGGAGGCGCTCGACCCCGAGGCGGTGCTGCTGCTGGACGCGACGGCGGCAGACCTCATGCGCGAGACCTATGCCGATGCCCTGGTGGCTATCGACGATTTTGACACCGCGATGCTCAAGCCTGGTCTGGTGGCTCATGTGCTAGGCCGTCGCGTGTTGGCGCTCGATGGATTCGAGGCCGCGCTGGGCGACAAGCGCGAAAAGCAGCGCATGTGGGCCTATATCAAACAGATCGGTCCCGTAGGCGCTCCGTATTAAGGACGGGATGCGGGGCTGGACGCACGGCACATCTATTGGCTTATGAACTTTGCTTTGGAGCCCGTGCTGCTGAGCTCACTCGCGGCCTTCGTTTTCTGCAGATTCGTTAATTGCACGGTACTCGGCGCTCAGCTCGCGCGCCAGCTCCTCCTTGGTCGGAAGAAATGGCAGATAT
>CAUCCR010000190.1:0-2587 GCA_958441355.1 uncultured Collinsella sp.
GAGCAGGGGACTCTTAATCCCAAGGTCCAGGGTTCGACCCCCTGACGGCCCACCACACGATATCTCCTCTAAAGTCCGCCACAACGGACTTTAGCTTTGGGTCGTTAGCTCAGTTGGTAGAGCAGGGGACTCTTAATCCCAAGGTCCAGGGTTCGACCCCCTGACGGCCCACCAAAGCATGTTAAAGCGACTGGCTTCGGCTGGTCGCTTTTTTGTTGACCTCGCATGGGGTCGAACCCGAAAGGGCGCGGAGCCGCGAAGTCTGCACCGTGATTCCCTTAGGGAAAACACGGCAAAAGCCCCGTAAGCGTGTTCTCCTTAAGGGAATCATGCTTACGGGGCTCGATGCATGTTGAGAAATTGTGATCAAACTCAAAGTGAGAATCGACTTAGTCCGCTCGATAGTGCGATCCGAGGCTTTCGGTTCGCTTGCGCATGGCTTTGACCATTTCCTGTGCTAGTTGAATCTGCGATTGCAGGCGGGCGAGGGCTGCGATTTCGCTGTCCTGAGCTATCTGTGTGCTCAAGGTCGTTGCCTCCGTCTTCAAGCCCTCAAGCTCGTGTAGTGCCTTGGATAGGCCCCCTTCGGTGCGGTTGATCATGCAATAGGTGCTCATCGTGTGCTTAAGGCTGCGTGTCAAGCGTTCGGCGACTGTTGTGGCAATGCCGTACTGGGGGAGGGCGATATCCGCCTTCGGGGCCTCCTCAGGTGTATTCTGTGCTGCCTGGGCTGCCGATGCGCCCGCGATGCGCCCAAACACTATGCCGTTGGCGCTTGACAAGCCACCAATGCGGTCGGCGCCGTGCATGCCGCCTGTCGCCTCGCCGCAAGCGTAGAGGCCCTCAACGCCCGTATACGCGCTCTTGTCGATTTTGATACCGCCGTTGGCGGCGTGGGCATACATCGCCACGCGCATCTCCTCGGTCGGCGCGATGCCGTACTCGTCTTGCAGCCAGGTGGCAAAGGTCTGTACAAACTCGGGGACGTCCTCGCGGGGGAAATCGTAGTGGAGCGCCAGACCTTCGGTACCCGCTTGATCGATGGCAAGATCGATGGCGCGGGAGGCCAAGCGTGACGTGAAGGGGCCATATCCGGAGCGCTGTTCAAGCAGATCGTCCAGCTTGTCGTCGGCGATATCGACCGGCTGGTCGAACTTGACGTAGCGCCAGGTCTTCTCGTTAAAGACAAGGTTGCGTTTGGGCTCGATGAAGCCCGGCATCATCTGCATGAACTCTATATTAGTGAGCGTTGCGCCGTGTGCCAGCGCGATGGCCTGCGAGGAGCTGAGCACGTCGGCTGAAGTGAGGCTTCGCTCGAACAGGCCACCCGTGCCGCCCGCAGCGATGATGGTGGCCTTGGCTGCCATAGGTACGAGATGCTTGTTTGTGCGGTCGTAGAGCGTGGCGCCGACAATCTTTCCGGGCGTGTCCTCAATAAGGTCGATAAGCTCGTGGCGGGGAAGCAGGCGAATGCCGAGAGACTCGATCTGGGCCGCACACGCGTCCTCAAGGGGCTTGCGAGTGAGGCCGCGCCATTTGCGTGTCTTATGGTCAAAGCAGGGGATAAATTGCTTTTGCTGGGCGCTCTCGGCACTTTGCGGACGTTGGAGTTCAACACCCAGCTCCCGTTCGAGCCATGTAATTGCCCGGGGAATGCCGTGGACGAACGTCTGGACGAGCTCGGGGTCGGCAACGCCGCCGCCGACGGTCTGGATGGTATCGATGAGGTCCTGTTCGTCGTCTTCGTCGACGGGGCCAATAAGGCCGAGCCCCCAGGTTCCCAGGAAAAAGCTCGATCCGCTCATGGTCTTGCCGGCGCTTGCCACAGCGACGGTTGCACCCGTGCGTGCCGCTTCTATGGCGGCACAAAGGCCCGCAATGCCAGATCCAATTAACAGTACATCAGTCGATTCCATCGGATTCCTTTCTCGTCCGGCGCATTGTCGCACGGGTGATCGGCAAAGGTGTCGCAAAGATTGGATAAATCGGTAAAGGGCGAATATGGCAGGTGGACGTTAGGGGTATTTTGGCAATCCGTCTCACTCCACCTCGGAGCTCATCTCAACTGATATATCGAATCGTTTTGGATTTTCATGGCAGAGTAGTTAATTTGGGACGGGGTTCTTTTAGCTACCCGGTGCCTCGGGTCGATTCGCTCGCCACGAAATGGGCCTATCTACTACGTTTGGGCGGTCACCCCCAACCATACCGAGAATCACAAAATCAAACCCGCAGGTAGACGGATTATTGATTTTCCCAAAACCTGGCTATGGTCGAGCCATGCGGGCCAAACGTAGTAGATGAGCCGTTTTCGTGGCGCGACCCAAACCGATTGACAGCTTTGGGACAAAAAAGAGCCGCTACCCGGGTGGGTAGCGGCTCCAAAGCTCAACTATATGAGCATCGCGCGGGCGCGATTAGGCCTTGAGGGCCTCCTCGACGGCGACAGCGCAGGCGACGGTGGCACCGACCATGGGGTTGTTGCCCATGCCGATGAGACCCATCATGTCGACGTGCGCAGGCACGGAGGAAGAACCGGCGAACTGGGCGTCGGAGTGCATACGGCCCATGGTGTCGGTCATGCCGT
>CAUCCR010000191.1:0-2533 GCA_958441355.1 uncultured Collinsella sp.
GGAAACCTTTGAGCGCGAAGTGGCACCTCTGCTTGCGATACGTGATGCGTATCCCAAGATGGTCATTGCGCGAACAAAGCACGAGGCTGTTGATTATGAGGGGATTAAGGTGGTCGACCTCGCCCGATGGCTGATGGGGGAGGGGTCGGATGTCGAATAGCGGGCGGTGGACGCCTATCTAAATCATTGCGCTGCTCGGGCGCCTTGAGGGTCTTCTTAATAATGCGGGTGAGCCCACGCTCCTTACCGATGAATTCCACTTACTCGTTTCTGCCCGCGTAAGTTTGAAGACGGATGAGCCCGCTTCATTTTGTTTGCGGCTGGATACGTTTGTCGAAAAGTGCCGCGTGGATGGCTCAAATCGAACATTGGGACAGGCGTCTCATTTTATGGGCCGAGGGCGTGCGTATACGAGTCTTTTTTGTCCATAGGGGATGCTGGGTGGTTGCTAGTTGGGCCACGGGTCACTTCGCCGGCACTGCTTTTCGTCATACGCTCATAGTGGAGGCCGATGCCACGGAGTCGACTTGCGATTCGGGCAACGGATGAGCGGCAAGCCGAAAGGAGCGGTGAGGATGATGAAGCCCGTGACAAGGAAGCTGCTGTTAGGAATTCCCGCTGTGATGCTTTCGGCCGTGCTGGCGTGTACGCTTGCCGGCTGCGGCGGCAATGCGCCGAGTCGCTCGGGCGGGAACGGCTCTGTGCAGGAGAAGTCCAAGAAGTCCAAGGCCTATGAGTCGCAGACGTTCGAGGTGGCAGGCATTACCTATGAGTCGGTGGCTCACGGTACGTTCTATCGCGGTGATGCCAAGCAGCAGGACGGCTTTTACCTGCACATCAAGATTACCAACAACAACACAAAGAACAGGACGTTCAGTTCCTTTAACGTGCATGCTGCCCAGGGCGATCTTGAGGCGGGTGACCCGTTGTTTACTTCCGGCAAGGCGGCTGTGCTCGACTACGTCGCAAGCGAAGCTCCCGATGATCTGCACAAGGGAATTGACCTTTCCGAGAGGCCAGATATCGGTCCGGGCGAGACCGTTGAGTACGTGTATTTCTGGGCGCCCAAGACGGCGTACTACGGGCCCATCACTGTCGAGTTCGTAGACGCTTACGCCCCCGCCAAGAATCATGAGGCCATGCACTTTGACACCACGGGATGCGAGACCAAGGAGTTCAAGGCGGCCGGCGGCGTGGCCGATTCTGGCGAGAAGGCAGATTTAACGGGCATCGACTGCGCATCGTACAGCATCGAGGCCGCCGATGGGTACACACTGGATTCGTCCGACGAAGAGCGCGAAAAGGCAAACTTCTTCCACGACGAGACTGGAGGACGCCTGAACATCAGCATCTTCCCGCGCTCGCCGGAGGAAGAGGTTGCAAGCCTAGAGCAGGTCTACGATGGCAAGGAGACAACAACCGACCAGGTCGAGTACAACGGCATAACGTGGCTGCGCTTTACCGGTCCTGACAACGGCCATACGCTGTTTGCGACGGCTCCTGCAACGGGTGAAACCGTCCGCGTGTCGATTGGCTGGAAGATCGACTGGGATGCCGCCGTGCCCATGATGGAGGCGCTAAAGCTCAAGTAGCGCTGTGATTCCCATGTCAGGCGACTCAGGGCTGGCTCCGAGTTATCGGGGCCAGCCCTTTTCGGTGCTCGATGAGCAGGGCCAGTGCCTCGCGCAGTTCTGGATACAGTGGGGCACCGTGCGCGCAATGACCGACATGATTTTCATAATGACAGATATAGTTGACATTAGCTGATGGATGCAATATATTTCTGCCATGTTGCAACGGATATCTGTCCATTACTACGAAAGGAACTCCATGCCGGGCAAAAAGAACCTACGCATGAAGGCGGCGCGCGCGGCGGTTGGACTTTCGCAAGCTGACTTGGCCGAGGCCGTGGGCGTTACGCGCCAGACCATCGGCCTGATCGAGGCGGGCGGCTACAACCCCACGCTCAATTTGTGCGTGGCAATCTGTAAAGCGCTACGCGTTACGTTGAACGACTTGTTTTGGGAAGACGAGAGCGACGTCGACCCTGACGCTCTTTAGGAGTTCGCTATGAAATTTGAAGATTTAAAGCTCGTACAAAAGTGGCGTGAATATGCCGGCCCAAAGGATGAACGCCTGGAGGCTGAGAACGCGAAGATCTACAAGATTGGTTTCGTGCTGCTTTCGTTTGGCATGTTGATGATCTTTTTCTACCAGTTTATAGCTCGACAGGTTGCGTGGGTTCACAGCGACGCTAGTGAAATGCCGCATGGCTTTGCAACGCCGTTCGAGGCAGCCATGTATTTGTGGCTCGTTATCGTGATGTTGATTTGCGCAGGACTGCAAACGCGGAAGGGCTATGTCGATACCAATCGTTTTGGGCAAACCGAGCATCTTCCTGTTGGATATTTCATGCTTGTCAGCGGTCTTAGCGGCGCCGCGTTCGCGCTTGTTATTGCCGCAATGCGCTGTATCGCTGAGGCGCAGATCGTACCGCTCGAAAGCGTCTTTTGGTTGGCGAACCTGGCCACGG
>CAUCCR010000192.1:0-2510 GCA_958441355.1 uncultured Collinsella sp.
AAAGGCGCCTTTGCCCTGCACGCGACGAATCTGGCCACTTTTGACCAGCTCGTCCATGGCGCTTCGGATTGTCAGGCGTGTCGTGCCAAACTCCTCGGCCAGCTCGTTTTCGGACGGAATCATCGAGCCCGTCGGGTAGTCGCCGCGCTCGATTCGCTCCGCAATGCAGCGGCGAATTTGTTTGTAAACCGGCAAGTCTTCTACTGCATCAGCCATTCGACACCCACCTTCGTCGCAACGCCGTCTGCCTCGCCGTTATCGGCAAAACGATACTTGGTCGGCAGAATCACGGACTTGCAATACTCGACAAAGCCATCGGTCTCGTCGCGCTCGTGCGAAGCCTTGTAAAACACCGGCGTGCCCTCCTGAGCATTCAGCAACTTGGCCTCGTCGGCGTTCAGACGGCTGATGGAAATATGCTCCTTGCCGTGCGTCACATGGACATTCCCCTCCTTGAGCAAAACGTCGTAGAGACTTTCCTGCTCAAAATCGTGATCGGGAAGCGAGGGGCACAAAGACAGATTGACGTAAGCCGTCTCGATCGATGCCGGGGAACCGTTGACCACACGCACGCGCCGAATGCAGAAGAGCGGCATGCCCAGGTCGATCTGGGCTTTTTGGGCAAGATCGATATCGGCATACACGACCTTGGACCAAACCAGGCGCGCGGTCGACTTTGAGCCAACCCTCTCCACCGCCTGCGTATAGTTCCATGTTTCCTGAAAGATGTTCAGCGGTTTGGGAGGACACACATAGGTGCCCGAACCGCGGCGGCTTTCCAAAGTTCCGCACGAAATAAGGCGCGTGATCGCAGCACGCAACGCCGTGCGCGACACGCCCAGCTCTTCACAGAGCACACGCTCGGCGGGCAGCCGGTCGCCACTCTGCAGGTCATAATGTTTGATATACCAAAGAATGCCCTCAAAGGCGCGGTCTTTGGGCGGAATCGCATATGGTTCACTCGACATGGGCAAGACTCCTCAACTGCTTGATGCTGCAGGAATCATTGCTCCGGACGCCTCATGGCGTCGAAGGCTTCTTTGATCTGCTCCGCAACGTTCCGATACGACCGATATAGGCCGGAGTCTCGCTTGACTTCGCCCGCGGTCACCGGAATCTCAAGCTTCGAAATCTCATCCTCGCCGGTTTGCACGGCAACGATGACACCCATACCAAGGCACATATTACGCTTGGCAGCGTTGTTTTTAGTAGCCTGAGCTGGATTAATCAAAATCTGCTGAGCTAGTTCGCGCTTGCTAACCTCCGGCACATCCTCGGGATTTCCGGTCTCGACAATCTCGCACTGCAGCACGTCCGCATAGTCAAAAATCTTCGGCTCGCCGCCGCGCTGATGCACGGCCCACTTGCGGCGCGTGGCATCCTGGTAGATAGCCGGCAAACATGTAAACCGCGGCGGGTCCAAAATCGTATCCGTGATGGTAAACACATCGGGATCAAAGGCATCCTGCGGGTTTTTCTTCTTGAACAGCCCCATATCAGCCTCCCGTACTAGCATTAAACAACTCAAGCCGAATATAGCACCAATTTCAAGCTCATCATTTAGTAGATCGGTGCGCGGCGTCTATGGCTCGCCCAGCGGAAGAGTTTACGGACGAGGGCCGGGGTGCCTGCCTTGTTTTGAGAAGTGGGCTCCGCGAACTTCTCAAAACAAGGCAGGCACCCCGGCCCCGCCGGCAAATAGCGGACACTCCGCATGCAATCTATGCAAACAAACAAGTACGCTTAGCTACATTCGGTAAGATCGAGCACGCTGCCCTTCACGATAAGCGCCGGCTCCAGAACGACTTCTTCGGCACGTCTACCGCCCCTACCGGCAAGGCGCTTGGACATGCAGCCAAAAGCATGCTCCGCGAGGATACCAGGATCCTGCTCAATCGCGGTCAGCGCCGGCTCAAAGAGAACGTCGGCGGCCGAGTTGTCGTAACTCACCACCGAGATGTCGCCCGGAATGCTCTTCCCCATCTCGTGTAAGCGCTTGAGCAGACCGAGGGCGATGTTATCCGAGCTTGCGAACACAGCGGTAGCATCAGTTGCGAGCACCGCCTCCGAGGCCTCGTAGGCACTCGGGATGTAGTACTCGCTCTCAAACTCCAAACGCGCGTCGATTGGCAGGCCAACCTCGCGCAGCGCGCGCTCATAGCCGGCAAGTCGTTTGCGACCCGTATTGGAACGGCGTGCGTTAACCAGACAGGCGATGCGGCGATGACCCTGCTCAATTAGATACCGCGTGGCCATGTAGCCACCCATCTCATGGTCGAACATCACCTTGTCGCACTCGAGTCCTTCAATGGCACGATCGACCATCACGGCGGGAATAGGCAGATGGCTGACCTCTTCGCGCAGGGCGCGGTCGTCGGAGAACTCGTCGCCCACCACCAGAAAGACGCCGTCGACACCGCGCGTCACCAGCTGGCGCAGCAGCTCCAGATCGTCATCGGCACTTCCACCCGAGCTGGTAATGAAGAGCGCATAGCCGTCCTCGCGGCAGC